>JAITHW010000148.1 GCA_031279815.1 Treponema sp.
CGAAAAACGCTGGGCAAATATGAAACGCTGGTTGCGAGATAACGCAACCCGTTACGCTTCCCTTCAAAACGCAATCAGGGCTTACTTCCGTTATCATTGTTTACTTAAATGACTATAAACCGGTACGGCGCTGCTATTCTCCGCCAGGGTATTGAAAAAATAACTGCCCCAATGCAGGAAACAAGGAACGGCGCGTTTATCATAGTTTTTATGAACAGCATGACGGTTTCTTTTCCGGGATTTAAGGTAAATAATTCTTTTAAAAAACGCAGGCTCTGCCTCATACCGCATCTGAAAAACACCCATAATAAGCCGGCGCAGACCGGCGTATACAGA
This sequence comes from Treponema sp., assembly GCA_031279815.1. Taxonomy (GTDB): domain Bacteria; phylum Spirochaetota; class Spirochaetia; order Treponematales; family Breznakiellaceae; genus JAITHW01. The sequence continues at coordinate 337 of JAITHW010000148.1, forward strand.
TGCCCCAGGAAATTACGCAAAGGCCTGTTTGGTATTGCCGATGCGATTTTCCCGCCGAGGGTTTTCTCCGCAAACAGCAGCAATCCATGAGCAAATCCCCAAAATACAAAGTTGACTCCGGCGCCGTGCCATAATCCGGTTGTTAAAAACACGATAAACAGATTAACGGTTGTTCTCATTCTGCCCTTCCTGCTGCCTCCTAAAGGAATATAGAGATAATCTTTAAACCAGCTTGAAAGCGAAATATGCCAGCGCCGCCAAAATTCCGTTATGGTTTTAGAAATATAGGGGTAATTAAAGTTTTCCAGGATAGTAAAACCGAACATTTTTCCAAGTCCGACTGCCATATCTGAATAACCTGAAAAATCATAATATATTTGGAAGGTATAACAAATTACTCCAAGAACAAGATAGTAATAGGGAACCGAGTCCGGAGGAAACGCAAAAATACCATCGGCAACTCCTGCCATGCTGTTGGCAATAAGTATTTTCTTTGAAAGACCGATTATGAATCTTTCAATGCCGCTTGCGAATGACTCTATGGAGTGTTTCCTCCGGATTATTTGTTCGTTAATATCATGGTATCTTACAACAGGCCCCGCTATGAGCTGCGGGAAAAAAGATATATACAAACCAAGATGCACAAGGTTCTTTTCAGCCCCTTCGGGTTTTTTATATACATCAGCCAAATATGAAATCGACTGAAACGTATAGAAAGAAATACCCAAAGGCAGGGCAGCGTTTAAAAGGTGCAACTGAAATTGCGGACAGTTCAGGATCCGCATTATTTTATTTACTACCGATCCTGTAAAAACAGCGTATTTGAAATAGAATAACAAAAGCGTATTAATAAGTACGCCCAGGGCAAGAATACACCGTCTGTTCATAGGCGATAAAGCCGTTTCACCAAGAAACAAACCGATCCGGTAATTTACCAGTATGGAGCATAGCATAACCAATACATGTTTCGGCTCACCCCAGGCGTAAAATATCAAACCCGCGGCAAATAAAAAGTAATTTCTTGCTTTAAGCCGGGGACAATAATAATATATGAGCAATGCAAGCGGAAGAAAACATATAATGAAAGGTATTGAACTAAAAAGCATACAGCCCTCGCGCCCGTTTGCCCAACGGATACTGTATTTTCAGTTTGAAGAACCTGTAATGCCTCCATGTATGAACTCCCCATAACCAAAATATCGATCTCTTGCAAAGAGAGGTGCTTGGCAGACGACGCACTAGATAAGGTAGAAAAAACAAGAGCCGCCACGCCTGTCCGCACAGATCGTATAGGTCAAGAAAGAAAAGTAAAAAAAAATAAGAAAAAGTACGAATTTTGGATGCTATATACTTGACATAACGTATCGTATGTTGTATAATTATTGCGTATTGGCCGAAGTCTGCTCCGGTGTGTAGCTCATCATAATAAAGGTATTGTATACCCGCTTTGCGTATGTGTCAACACCCGCTCTGGGCTAACGCATACTTTTAAATTGAATTTATCTTTACTTCCAACATCAAAAATTCAAATTTTGATTATTTTCATTGATTTTTTGAAGGGTTCTCAATTAAGATGATAATATGAAAGATAGGGTGATAAAATTACGCAAGGTTCTTGGTCTCAAGCAATACGAATTTGCCGAAAGATTAAAAATGAAGCCGACCACGCTATCTATGATAGAAAACGGCAACAGCATACTTACGGATAAATATTCAGATGATTTGCCTAAGGTTCGGAGTCAATGAGGAATGGCTGCGGTACGATACCGGGGCGATGTTTATTAAAAATTTTCCTGATATAGATAGTTCAGCCGGCGGTGACATGGAATTACTTGAACTATACCAAAAACCCGAAGAGCCACGGGGCGCGGATTAAGCGCAGAAGGTATCAAGCGCCGGGGATCGCCGCCCGCTTGATGCCTTCTTTGTACCAAAAGCGCCGCAAAGCCCTCGCCTTTAGGCGCGGGGAGTGCCAACCGTTCTCTATCCTTCCAATATCAGCAGAGTTCGAGGGTCAAGCCGCAGGGCTAAGGCTTCGAGATTATAGGCGTCCCGATCCTTGGATACCGACAGGGCTATGTGATCCGTTTTAGGCTCCAGCACAATCACCACTTCCACCAGATCAAGACAGTCTTTGATGATAACGGGAATCTTTTGGGCGGTATAGGAAGAAGCCCTTTCCAGAAAATTGCAGCTATACCAGATTGAAAGCCCCAGGTCCCGGGCAAAGGCTTTTACCTTTGCCATGTACTCGTGATTGGTCTGGGCAAAGTCAAATCCGTCGATGATGAGCGATTCAGCCTTAAACCCGCCCTCTTGAATCATTGCTTTAAGACTCCGCAAAACCTGATCCCCGCTCATGCCCGCTTGGTTAAAATGCATCAAAACCCGGTTTTTGACCAGATCGTCTTTGACTTCCGAGAGATTCTCCACATCCTGCTTCTTAATAAATTCTTCAAAGATGTTTTCATACCACGCCAATACATAGTCGTTGTGCTGGGTAAAGGATACGTGGATAACCTTCTGAGCCTGTAACAGCTTGTCCAAGGCGATTTGGACCAATACCGAGGTTTTACCGATGCCGTTGGGAGACGCGATAATCCCGATCTCCCCTGTTTTAAGGCCCCCCTTGATGGACTGCTCAAAAATTCGAACCGGGCTGCGCTGTATGAGTTCTTGTTTAACCATGATATGTCTCCTTGTAATGATCAGATTTAAGAGCGGCTCTGTTCTCTTTTCCGCTTTTCTTCATAATCCTTGACGAGGGTTTCGGAAATACTTGCCGGAACCTTCCCGTATTTTTCAAATTCCATGGTAAACTCAGCTTTGCCCTGGGTCAAGGAGCGAAGTACCGTAGAATAACCGAACATTTCGCTGAGAGGAACCTCCGCTTCAACCCGGGAAAAAGAGCCGTCTTCGGCGGACGCGACTATGATGCCCCGGCGCTGATTAATCGATCCGAAGATGTTTCCCTGAAATTCCGTAGGACTTTCCACGGAAACCTTCATGATAGGTTCTAAGATACAGGGTTTTGCTTTAAAATAGGCTTCCCGGAACGCGCCGATAGCCGCCATTTGGAAGGCGATGTCAGAAGAGTCCACCGGATGGGATTGACCGTCATTGATGACGCAGCGGACATTGACAATGGGAAACCCGATGAGGCTTCCTTTTTTTATTGCTTCTTTAAATCCCTTATCGCAGCTTGGAACAAACTCCGTGGGGATCACTCCTCCCTTGATGCTGTCCACAAACTCGTAATCCCCTTCGGGGCAGGGCTCCATATAGCCCGCAACCCGTCCGTACTGCCCGGAACCGCCGGTCTGCTTCTTGTGGGTGTAGTTGAATTCCGCCCGCCGGGTGACGGCTTCCCTATAGGCGACCTGGGGCATACCGGTTTCCACTTCGCACTTATACTCCCGGTGCATCCGCTCGATGTAGACTTCCAGGTGCAGTTCCCCCATGCCCTTAATGATAGTCTGGTTGGATTCAGGATCAACGTAGGTCTGAAATGTGGGGTCTTCCTTGGTAAACCGGTTCAAGGCTTTAGCCATCTGATCCGCAGACTTCTTGTCTTTCGGAGTAATCGCAAGGGAAATGACCGGTTCGGGAACAAACATCGAGGTCATCGCGTAGTTGAGGCCGCCGCCGCAGAAGGTGTCCCCTGACGCGCAGTCGATGCCGAAAAGGGCTACGATATCTCCGGGAACGCCTTCGTTGATATCCTCCATGCTGTTGGCGTGCATACGCACCAAGCGCCCGACCTTGAACTTCTTTCTGGCACGGGTATTGACCAGCTCCTCGCCTTTTTTCAAACAGCCTTGGTAAATCCGCACATAGGTGAGCTGTCCGTATTGCCCGTCTTCCAGCTTGAAGCCCAGCGCAACGGTGGAGCTTTTATCCTCTGCCGAAAGCTCGATCCGTTCTTCATTTTTGTCCAAATTCAGCGCAAAGTTCTTCACTTCCGTGGGATTAGGAAGGTAATAGCCGACCCCGTCCAGCAGGGTTTGAATGCCTTTATTTTTGTAGGCGGATCCGATCATCACGGGCACAAGCTTTTCTTCCAGGGCGCCTTTTCTGACCGCCTGATGAATAATGTCCGGCGCAATAGCTCCACCGCCCAGGTATAATTCCGCCAGCTCATCGGAGAACATAGAGACCGCATCAAGCATTTCTTCCCGGTACGTATCGGCCTCGGCCTTAAGATTCGCCGGAATCTCTTCATAGCGAATGGCCGTCCCCTGCTCGTCGTCGAAGTATACCGCTTTCATGACGACCAAATCGACCAAACCCTCAAGTTTATCCTCAAGACCGATGGGAATCTGAACCATTACCGCATTGAGACCTAATTTTTCCCGGAGCTGCTGCTTTACCTTGAAAGGATTGGCGCCGGTCCGGTCGCACTTATTGATAAAGGCAATCCGCGGCACATGGTAGCGTTTAAGTTGCCGATCCACCGTAATAGACTGGGACTGTACCCCGCCCACCGCGCAGAGCACCAGAATCGCCCCGTCAAGCACCCTAAGAGACCGTTCAACCTCAATGGTAAAATCCACATGACCGGGAGTATCGATCAGATTAACAGTATAATCTTTCCACCGCACCTGGGTAGCCGCGGACTGAATGGTTATGCCCCGCTCCCGTTCAAGCTCCATGTGATCCATGGTCGCGCCGACCCCGTCTTTTCCCCGAACCTCGTGGATGGCGTGGATCTTATTGCTGTAGAACAAAATACGTTCTGAAAGGGTGGTTTTCCCCGAATCAATATGCGCGCTGATTCCAATGTTCCGCATCTTGGTAATATCGATGCTCATCGTTGCTCCTCTCCTCCTAATGTTACCTTATGTCGTCCCCTGAAACCTTCCAAGGGACGGTTTTCCCATATTATTACGGCAATACCGTCAACCGCGATGCTCTATTTTTCTTTGGTATTATTATTGGAAAAAAGATAATAGACGCATTCTTTGTTACAATATAGCAAAGTTTTCTAAAAATTTCAAGTAGATGCCGTACAATATAGGATAAGCATATTATAGAAATATGCGCCATGTCAACAAAACAGATCCGTGAAAAGCCGCGCAGCCTATGGCCCGCTATACCTTTTCATTGAAGTTGCTAAAACAAAGGATTTATTCTAAAGTAAGATTTATGAAAGATTTAGCTCACATCAGATCTAAAACGGCTTTTATTATTGATATGGACGGGGTTATATACCACGGGAACCATCTGTTGCAGGGCGCTCAGGAATTCGTGGAATGGCTCTCAAAAAATAACAAGGCCTTTCTGTTTTTAACCAATTCCAGCGAACGTTCGCCCCTGGAACTTTCCCAGAAGCTGGCCCGTCTGGGAATCATGGTGGATCCCGAGCATTTTTACACCAGCGCTTTGGCTACGGCGAGTTTCCTTGCATCCCAGTGTCCCGGGGGCTCGGTATACGTTATCGGCGAGCCGGGACTGATCCAGGCTCTCTACGAGGCGGGGTTCACCATGAACAATGTAAACCCCGATTATGTGGTTGTCGGTGAGGGCCGGGGTTACAGCCTTGAAACCCTGGAACGGGCGGTTAAGCTGGTCAACGGCGGTGCCCGGCTTATCGGCACCAATCCGGATCTAACCGGCCCGGTGGAAGGGGGGATTGTCCCTGCCTGCGGCGCCCTGGTTGCGCCTATTCAGTTAGCCACCAATACCAAGGCCTATTTTGTCGGTAAACCAAATCCCCTTATAATGCGCCATGGGCTTAGGAGGCTTAATAGCCGCAGGGAGGATACCGCCATCATTGGGGATCGGATGGATACGGATATTGTGGCGGGAGTGGAGTCGGAAATTGAAACGGTTCTGGTTCTTTCCGGCGTTACCGGCCTTGCGGACATCCCCCGTTTTCCATACCGGCCCAAACACATCCTCGAAGGGGTGTTTGAGATACCGGAATGATCCCGGCGAAAGATAACGGATCGAAGCCTGGGGTTTAGGCTTAAGGCGCGACGATGATTTTTATAATCGGGATACTTGACCGGCCGATAGGCCTACCCACGGGACAAGGGGAAGTTACGTCTATGGAGAGACCGGGGGAGTTTTGTGATAACCAAGCGCCTATCCCTTCGGCAGGCCCGATAGAGACCCGATCCATAAGCCCATGCCTAAAGGCATGGGATAGCCGGCCAGGGCGCCCTATTTCCCTGCATATATTCCCTGTTTACCCAAGGCTTGCGCTCTTTCCGCCAAGGCTTGCGCCGCTGTTAATTCGGCAGGCTCCAGGTTGTCCCAAGCCGGATCAAGGCAATTTCCCGGTCTGAAAAGGCGGAAATACCAAGGGGCGTCATCTACCAAGGGAGCAAGGGACTCAATATCTAAAGGAGTAATAAATTCGCGGGGAAACACCAGCGTGCGGAATTCATGGGGAACAGGCGAACTCCGGATGAGGGCCGCGCTCTCTTCCAATTTTTTTGCAGGGTCTCCCGGGTTATGTAAGGCCAGCAACGCATACCGCCGGGGCGCTACTTTCAAGTCCAGGGCAATATAATCGGGCATAGTATCCCGGTCATGCACAAGCTGTTCCAGCATACCGGGATTCATCCCATTGGTATCGATTTTCACGGATAAACCCAGCTTTTTGATACGCCGAATCAGAGACGGCAGTTCCCTGTACAGGGTGGATTCTCCGCCGCTGAGAACCACCCCGCCTAACACCGGGCGCCGTTTTTCCAAATACCGCAAAACATCGTCTATAGCAACTAATTTATCCATCTGCTTTCTATCGAACAGCACCAGCTCCCGGTTATGACACCAAGGACACCGCAGGTTGCAGCCCGGAAAAAACAGCGCCCCGGCAATCTTACCGGGATAATCCACCAGGCTCGTCTTTCGTAAACTTATCTTCATGGCATCAACCGTATATGTAGTATACAAAAATATAACCTTAGCTTCTACGTTGTTTTTGCTCAAAATCTTAAAATGCGAGTCCCTGTTTCTTGCAAAGGGCCGCCGTAGAACCTGCTTTCCTAAAATGAAATTCAACCTATGAAACATAGGAATCTTATAAAAACAGAAGCCTGATGAGAAAAAATTCCCTGCTTGTTGGGTACTGATTCAGGAGGCGCGGCTATTTCAATTTCTACGCGGGCAGCAGCCAAGCGTAAACGGTCTTGTTATGCGAAGTATTGGCTTTTTTACCTGTGTGCATCGTTTCTTATAAATGGTTCTTCTATCTCTTCAGAAATTAACATGGAATAATTTTTCGGTTTTCTATATGCATTGCCCCATACTTCTCTTTTTCTATATTCACGTATTCTCCCAATATCGAACTCAGCCATATATATCCCTTCCGCTTCTCCGGCTTCAATTATTAAAGTATCCCTGGATTCTATTTCTTGAATTCCTGTATCTCCATATACTATACCGTCATAAGCTAAAGAATGTCCATTACAATCAGGTTTGCCTCCGGCATAATTTGCCATTGCTATTCCTAACATATTTTCAAATGCCCTCGTACATAGCTGGCTCTTCCTGTTTATTTCAATAGGACACGCATTAGGCACTAATACTATTTCAGCTCCTTTTAACATCAAAATACGCGCGCTTTCAGGAAATTCCCTGTCATAACAAATCATTGCTCCTATTTTTATTTTCCCTATTCTCATATTCAATTCCGCGACATAAAAATCATCGCCAGGGGTTAAATATTTTTCAACATCAAAATCACAGGTATGCACTTTTGCATAATTTAAAATACAATTTCCAAAACGGTCGATTATCGACACCGTATTTCTCGGTAAACCTTCCCGCTTTTCTAAATAAGTGACGGCTATTGCCATATCCAATTTTTTTGCTTCTTCTTGGAACTTTTTTATAAAGTTACTTTCTCTATCTATTGCATTTTTTATCCATGAATTTTTATCTTCCAATGGAAAACAATACCCTGTATTCCACATTTCAGGGAAAAGCGCTAGATCTGCTTCTAATTCTTTAGCAAGTCTGCAATAGCTTATACCTTTCTGCAAATTTCCATCTTCATTATATGTTGGAATTAATTGAAGCAGCGCCACTTTAAATTTTTCCATAGGTTCCTTCCTAATTTAAAATAATATAGATTTAAAATAATATAGTCAATCTCCATTAGAAGTCCCAACGCCAATAATTATAAATAGCGGTTTCATTACACAAGGGAGCGGAATCTTTCAAAAAATATTTCATATTAGCCCAGTCTTTTTCTATAGGGTTGAAATCAGGGGAATAGGGCGGCGGGAAAAGCAAGTTGACATTCTCTTTCCGGCAAATTTCCATAGGGCGTTTTTTTCTGTGAAACATGGCATTGTCCATGATAATTGTTTTTCCAACAATACTGCGCTTAAGCGATTTGTTCTTAATCCGGCCCTGAAACTTTTCTCCGGTCATGGAGCGTTGGTAACATTCAGGCGCAAGCCTTTTTTCTCCGCTGCCGCCGTGTATCGACGCGGCGGCAACATTTACTCTCTGAAAGGTCTGTCCCCGCTTACTGTCTTCTACTTTAACGCCTGTCACCGTACGCCCATATTCCCGCCGTACACCTTCTTTTACCCCCCATTCATCAACATACACACGGTTTCCTTCAGGAATGCGGGCAATGTTCTTCAAATCTCAAGGCGGGGTTTTACGGCGGATCGGATAACCGCCGATACAGGGGGTTAATTCCGCAGATACCCAAGCCCAAGTCCGATATATGGTACAAGGCCGAAGCCGTGATAGCCGTCAACGAGTTTCATATCCCAGGATACGCCGGTATCCTCTGAAGTGCCCGCGCCGGTCATGGTCAGCAATGTATTTCTTAAAAAGGTCCATTTCCCTATAAGTCCGGTCTTGAAATAAAGGCGTTTGCCCGCTCTAAACATAAAGGACAGATCCCCCTGGAGGCCGAGGCCGAAAGTTTCGATTATGGACGTTTCCGTTATGGTGCTTACCAAACCGTCCGGCTTGGGGTTGGGCTTTTCTTCTCTGTATGTTTCTAAAGATACCGAATAAAAAGGCCCTACTGAAAACGCGGCGCCGATATGCGGGTTTATCCTCCACATAAATGAAGGCCCAATCGCGGAACTGCTTTCCGATATGATTCTCCTTTCTCGATTGATTATGATTGACGCCGAACTATCGGCGAAAAAGCCTATAAAGGAATTACGGGGGTAAAAAGCAAAATTAAAATTAAAATGCGGTCCGTGTACATAACGGTAATCGGCTAATCCATCATGTTTTTCGGTATATAATAACCAGCCCGTATTACCGTTAAATAGCATTTCCGAATACATAACGGAGGCAATGGATACAAAAAGAAAAAAACCAATTATTTTCTTCATAAACTATACTTATCCTCATCTTATATGGCGTATAAATCCGCATAATCTCTAAAACTACCAGTCCGCGTAGCCTGCGATTACATCCCGAAAGAAATAGGCGCTGTCCTTGACGGTCCGCTTCTGGGTTTGATAATCCACATACACGATGCCGAATCGTTTGGTATATCCGAAGGTCCATTCAAAATTATCCAGGAAAGACCAGGCATAGTAGCCTTTGAGGTTCACCCCTTGTTTAATCAGATTGGCGCAGACCTCCAGGTGGTGTTTTAAATACTCAATCCGTTCCCGGTCGCGGACCCGGCCGTCCGCATCAAGCACGTCTTGAGAAGCATAGCCGTTTTCGGTGATGTAGATGGGAAGCCCATTAGATACCTCATGGACCCATTTCAGCAGCCGCTCAAGCCCTCCGGGAACAATAGGCCAGCCCATATCGGTGGTATCGTGCCAGGTAGGCCGTCCGCTGTACTTAAAGAGAGCCTTTTTATCCTGGCCTACCGCTGTTTCGGTATAATAGTTTACTCCGATAAAATCTATTTTTTCCGCAATAGTCTCCAAATCCCCGTTCTGTACCGGAAAATCCACTCCCAGCTCTTTTACAGCCAGATTCGGGTATCCTTTTCCCAGTAAGGGATAGAGAAAAACCTCGCTCTCCACCGCCCGGGCAATAAGAGCCGCCCGGATATCCGCCTTAGAACTCGTTGCGGGCCGGGCGGTACTGAGATTTAAGGTGGTCCCGATGGGAGCTTTCAGGCCGGTTTCCCGATAGGCTTTTACCGCCGCGCCGTGGCCCAGGTTGACATGGTGAATCGCCCTTACGGTGAGATTGATATTCTTAATCCCCGGGGCATGTTTACCCCACAGGTATCCCAGATAGGTGATGCAAAAGGGTTCGTTGATGGTTATCCATTGATCCACCAGATCTCCCAGTTCGGTAAAACAGACCTTGGCATATTCGGTAAAGGCATCCACAATAGAACGATCCGCCCAGCCTCCTTTATCCTGCAGGCACTGGGGCAGATCCCAATGATACAGGGTAGCGCAGGCTCTGAGTTCCCGTTTGTGGAGTTCTTCGCAAAGGGAACGGTAATAGGCTATCCCTTCCTGATTAATCCTGCCGGTACCTTCAGGCAGAATCCGGGGCCAGGCAATGGAGAAACGGTAGCTCTGAAAGCCCAGTTCCGACATGAGGGCAATATCCTCCGCATACCGGTGATACTGGTCACAGGCGATTTCTCCGTTTTCACCGGCATACACGTTGCCCGGAACCCGTGCAAAGGTATCCCAGATGCTTTCGCTCCGCCCCCCTTCATGGCCGGCGCCTTCAACTTGATAACTGGCGGTAGCGGTTCCCCACACAAAATTATCAGGAAATTCCAATTGCTGCATAATAAACCATCCTTGTTTTCTAGAATATATGATTCCGGAATTATCCCTTGAAACGCTCCCCGAAGGCGCATGAATATCCATCGCTCCTTCATGTTTTGTGAATCCCCGCCATAGGACACACCGGCGGCTTGATTTCCGCCAGACACGCCGCGCTTGAGTATAATTCACTTTCTTATAGGTAGAAGATTTAAGCGTATTCCAAAAAATAATTCCGTATGTTTATATAATACTACTATACCGTATCAGATTCAAGTCAAAATAAACCGGCAAAGCCGCGTGGGGTTGCGGAGAGTGTTTTTTCATGTATTATATTTGTATAGAAGATAAAGATAGGGATAATATGTATGATAAAGGCGATTACAGCGCATACCTTTGAGATTGACGATACCGATAGGGCGGTGTCGGATATCTGTACCCAGCTTGACATAGGCCGGAGCCTTTACGCTCATTCGGTGGGCATTATGTCTTGTTCTTCTGAATTTGTGGAAACCGGCGTTGTCAAAGCCATAGCCGAGGCCCTTCCCTTTGAGGTGATAGGGTGTACCACCGTGGGGACCGCGGTTTCGAGCGCGCTGGGAGAGCTGATGCTGGGCCTTATAGTGCTTACCGGTACGGATATTATTTTTTCCGCGGGGGTTTCCGCATCTTTGACAGACGACCAGGACGCTCCGCTGGCCGCCGCGTACCGGCGGGCCCGGGACAGGCTGCCCGGGGAACCCGCGCTGATGATTGCTTTTACACCGATGATGAAACAGGTAACCGGGGAGATGCTGGTGGAAACCCTTACCAAGATAAATCCTGCACTGCCTATATTCGGCGCTCAGGCGGTGGACTATATTGATATCACCGAGTTCAGCAAGAGCTATACCCTCTTCAACGGCGAATTCTTTCAAGATGTCCTGTCTTTCGTGCTGATTTACGGGGATCTGCACCCTTCTTTCTTTGTTGCCTCGGTCTCGAATATGCATATCCAGAGACAAAAAGCGGTGGTCACCAAATCCGAGGGAAACTGCGTCATGGAGGTTAATGGGATGCCCCTCCTGACGTATCTGGAAAAGCTCGGTATGCTGGGCCTGCACATGGGGACCGGCCTTTCTTTTCCCTTTATGGTGGACTATCATGACGGTACGGAACCGGTCCCCCGGGCCATCTATTCGGTACATCCCGAAGGGTATGTTATATTCAGCGGCCGTGTGCCTGTAGGCGCGACCGTGGCGGTGGGGGAAATGGATTATCCCGATGTGCTGCATACTGCCAGAGAAACCTTGACCAAAGTTACGAAACAAAAAAAAACCTGCGTATTGCTCTTTTCCTGCCTCATAAGGTATATAGTATTGGGCGCGGATACCACCGCGGAGATGGAACAGGTCCGCTCGATCCTTGATTCCGATAAGGAAAAATCATACCAGTTTTTCTATAGCGGAGGCGAAATATGTCCGGTATATGGTGAAAAGGGAAAACTTGTTAATCGTTTTCATAACTGCAGCTTTATTGTATGCGCATTATAGGAGTATCCATGCCTGCTGAGGAGAAAGAGACCGGCGAACCAGATGAACTTAACAGATTACGGAAAGAGGTTAAAAAACTAAATAGGCGGACGGATCTGCTTCAACGGATTCTGGAGCGGAATAAGGCGATCGCCGCGGCAAAAGCCCAGGTTAGCACGGTTCTTATGATGGAGCGGGCAAGGCAGAATACCTATATGAACATGGTATTGGCCAACAGTCCCGATATTATTCTGCTTTTTGATGCGGAAGGCCGTTTTGTATATTGCGCGGATGTTTTTCTTAAAATCGCCCGTATAGACAATTTTGCCTTTATCAGCGGACGGTATTACAGCGAGGTGCTGGGGCGCTTCATGACTCCCGGCGTACTGGATGAAATCGGCGATGCCTTTCGCAAAGCTATTTTTGATAAAGAATCCATTATTATCGAAGAGATCATCGACATAGCCTGTGACGGCAAAGGCCGCAACTATGAGATTCACTTTACCCCCATGTTTAGCGAATACGCGATTCTTGAGGGAGCTTTTGTGTTTTTCCATGATATAACGGAGGTACTGAACGCCAAGAAAAACGCGGAACAGGCGAGCCAAGCAAAATCCAGCTTCCTGGCCACCATGTCCCATGAGATCCGCACCCCTTTGAACGCCATTATCGGTATGACCGCCATTGCCAAGGAAACCAACGATATGGAGCGTAAAGATTACTGTCTGAACAAAATCGAAGGCGCTTCAACCCATTTACTGGGGGTCATCAACGACATTCTGGATATGTCCAAGATCGAGGCCGACAAATTTGAACTGTCCTACACGGAATTTGATTTTAGGAAGATGCTCCGGCAGGTGATAAACGTGATCGATTTCCGTCTGGAAGAGAAAAAACAGCGGCTTGTGGTCAAGGTGGACCCCGCTATTCCCCGCGCTATTGTTTGTGATGAACAGCGGCTCGCTCAGGTTATCGCCAACCTGGTGAGTAATGCGGTCAAGTTTACCCCCGATAAAGGGGCCATCACCATCGACGCCCGAAAAAGCGCGGAAACCGGCCGCGTATGTACCTTAGAAATCAGGGTAACGGACACGGGGATCGGTATATCAACCGAACAGCAGGCAAAGATATTCCGTTCTTTTGAGCAGGTAGACAGCAGCATTGCCCGCAAGTATGGAGGAACCGGTCTGGGGCTTGCCATCTCTAAAGCCATTGTAGAGATGATGCATGGAACCATCCGTATTGAATCCAAGATGGGTCACGGCTCTTCCTTCATCGTCACCGTAGAGGTGGAACAAGGCGATGCTGCCGCCCCGGAACCGGCCGAAGTACCCCCCGGGGCGGATCAAAACCATACGGAGCAGGTTAACGTTTTCGCGGGACGGCATATTCTTTTGGCGGAGGATATTGAGATTAACCGTGAGATCGTTACCTCCATCCTCGAATCCACAGAGCTTATCATAGACGAAGCGGAAAACGGGAGAATTGCTTATGAACTGTTTGTTTCTTCTCCTGCAACCTATGATCTGATCCTCATGGATATCCACATGCCGGAAATGGACGGGTATGAAGCTACCAGACAGATCAGAGCCTTTAATCATCCCTGGGCAAAGTCCATTCCTATCATTGCCATGACCGCCAATGTGTTTCGTGAAGATATTGAGCGGTGCACCGGCGCGGGTATGAACAGCCACCTGGGAAAGCCCCTGAATCTTGACGACCTCTTAGCCACCCTGAAGAAATACCTAGCCATCTAAGCCGAAGCGGCGCCTTTGACAACACGGTGCCCTCAGGTCTCCAGGTTAGGGCGCTTTCTTACGCTTCAAAAACGCCCGGGCAATAACTATTACTCCCTTAAACCAGAAGGGTTCCATCCGCTTCTGTACCGCTTCCAAAGATTTGATGATGGGGAGACGCTGCGGGCATCGTTGTTCGCAGGTGCCGCATTGGACGCAGTGGATAGGGTTACTCGTCCGTTCCGACGTTAGGGCGGTACTGGTAACGTATTGCCGCATTCCGCTCACCAAACCGATGGAAAAAGAGGTGTTGTACGCGGCAAAACACCCGGGTATATTGATGTTTTTAGGACAGGGCATACAGTAGTTGCATCCGGTACAGCGGATTTTATAGGCCGCGTTGAATACGTTCAGGACTTGCCGGTAGGTTTCATGTTCCGCCTCGGTAAGCATCTGGGGCGCGGCTTTATCCGCCAGGCGGAGGTTTTCCTCAAGCTGGCTTTTCTCATTCATGCCCGATAAGAGGAGGGTTACTTCCCGGTGATCCCAGACCCACCTGAGAGCCCAAGCCGCAGGACTAAGCCCGGGATCGGCTTTCTTGAAAATATCCACTGCTTCTTTGGGAAGGCTTCCCGCGAGTTTCCCTCCCAGGAGAGGTTCCATCACCATGACGGGCATATGCTTCGCGGCCTTTTTCAAGCCCACAAACCCGGCCTGAAAATTCTTCCCCGAATAGTTATACTGGATTTGACAGAATTCCCAGGGATATGACTCCTGGATATTGAGGAACTCCGGTTGGCTGCCGTGGAAGGAAAACCCTATATGCTTGATCTGTCCGGCCTGTTTTTTCCCCGCAATCCAGGTTTCTATGCCCCAGCCCTTGAGTTTCTCCCACAGGTCCATATTGGTGAGATTGTGCATCAGATAATAATCAATATAATCCGTCCGCAGCCGCTCCAACTGTTTATTAAAAAATTTATCTATATCTTCAGAACCGCGGACAAAGATCAGGGGAAGTTTGGTCGCGATAAACACCCATTGCCGAACCCGGTTTTTTTCCAAAATCGCCCCCAAAGCCTCTTCGCTCCCAGGGTACATATAGGCGGTATCAAAATAATTCACCCCTCCATGGATCGCATCCATGATAAGGGTTTCGGTTTTCTGCATATCGACGGCGCCCAGATTCTTGGGAAAACGCATACATCCAAATCCCAATACCGACAGTTTATTACCCGATTTTTTATCCACCCTGAATTGCATATCAAATACCTCCTGTGGCATGATACCCTCAGCATACCACGCCGGAGGAAATAAGACAACTTTTCTCTGTTCCCGTTCCCCCCATTGAAAACATTTCTCACAAGAGCTAATAATTAATTATATGTCTGGAACCCTTTCGCCCTATCGCCTTGGTAAGGCTCGAGAATTGTATAATCTTTTTAATGTGTTTAATGCCCTTTCATGGTCATTCTTAGTGGGGAATATCATCACCTTTTTTGCCATGCGGTTACACGCTTCCTCAACCTATATCGGTACTATCAGCGCCTTGCTCTATGTATCGTTCTTTTTTCTGCCCCTGGGAAAACTCCTCTCCCGGCGCTTTTCGATTATCCGAATCTTCAGCAGCGCCTGGATCTGTAGGGCCATCGGCATGGCGCCGCTGCTTTTTGTGCCTCATGCGGTTTCCGAAGGACATACCGGTATAGCCATGAACTTGATATTGCTGGGAGTGTCTCTTTTTCATATCTTCCGGGGTATCGGCATGATCGGCAATAATCCGGTTTTGAGCTATCTGGCTTCCGGCCCGGATCGGAGCAGTTATATGACCCAGATCCAGATCATCAACAACGCGGTGGGTATGTTTTGCGGTTTTTTCATCGCCCTGCTGTTGGGGCGGGATCCTCCCCTGTACCTGTATGCGCTGATCATGGCGGTGGGCATTGTATGCGGCATCGGCAGCGGAATTCTGATGAAAAAAATTCCTGAACCGCCGGTTGAAAAAGGCGAAAAACAGGTCAAATTCTTGAATATACTCAAGGAGGCCTTTTCAACCGCGTCTTTGAAACAATTTATCGTCATCCTGTTTTTTGTGGCCCTGGTATCCGGGGTTTCCAGGGCGTTCATCATCGTTTACAGCAGGGAGGTGTTTGCCCAGAGCGACGGCATGGTTTCCCTCTATTCGGTCTTCGGCGGCCTGGGGGTCCTTTTAATCGGAATGTTAATCAAATTCCTGGTGGACCGGATCGGAGCGAAACCTATCTTCATTGTCTGCGTCATCATCGGTCTGGCCGGTATGCTTCCGGTTATTTTCATTCCCGCAAACCTAACGGAACGTTTCTCGACGGTGGTTCTGTTTCTCAGCTCCCTTTTTTTCATCATTAATTTCGGCTTCCTCGGGGCCGAAGGCATAGCCCAGACCTATTTTCTTGCACTGGTCCCCGCGGAATTGATGCTGGATATGGGAATTCTCTATTTTCTGGTATTCGGCGTTGCCGGCGCCGGGGGGTCCTTCTTCGCGGGAGTGCTGCTGGATGTATTGGTAGGTTTCGGAATCTCCATATTTCTTGCTTTTAAAATCCTCTACGTTATTCTGATTGTGATGACCGTAGCGGTTTTGTTCCTTCAAAAGAAACTAGTTCCCCTGGGTTCCCTTCCCTTCCGGGGGGCTATGGAGGTGATATTTTCCTTCCGGGATCTTCGGGCCATTACTCTTTTGGATCGGCTGAATAAAACCAAGGATTCCGAGGAAGAGGAAGCCCTTCTGGGGGCCCTCCATGATACGCCGTCGAAACTTGCCATCAAGGGCCTGCTGAACCGGGCAAAATCCCCCAGGCTGGCGATACGCATGGAATCGTTGCGGGCAATGGAAGCCCTGGATACTCTGGATGAAAACGCGGAACAGGCGCTTTTGGCCGATATTATCAACAATCCCTTTACCACCGCGTATATTTCCGCGCGGATTCTGGGGAATCATCAGGCGTTCTCCGCCATACCGGTCCTGCGGGAGCTGGTGGTATCCCAGGATTATATGCTTGCCGGGGAAGCCATCATCGCTCTTGCAAAACTAAAGGATGAAGCATTCCGGCCTCAGATAGAGGAGATCATTCTTCAAACCGCCAATCCCCGGCTTAAAATCATGGGCGTAGAAGCCTTTGGGATTTACCGGTCTCCCCATTCTCTTTCGGTACTGCTGGATATACTGCGGGTCGCCAATCCGCCGCCGTATCTCCGGGATGAGGTGGTTCTGGCTATGGCGAACATTTTGGATATCCAGAACCGGTTTTATCCTCTGCTGGTTCATTTTCTGGAGGATGAAACCCTGGCTCCCGCCTTAGCTATGGACGAGGCCGAATCCGCGTCTGAGTTTTACCGGGCGGCCCACAACGGATGGTTTCACCGGAAAAAGCCCGCATTGGCGTTCAGCAATATCCAGGCAAAAACCTTGCCCCCTGCGGTTAATGCTTTTATCTATGAAGCAAAAGGCGCGGCCCTGTCGCGATGGATCCTGGAGCTTCCCGAAGAGTTAACCCATCCCATAGCCCAAATCGTTATGGCCGAAGCCGTGCTGGACGATGAGCTGGCTTGCTATGAACGGCTGCGCCTCTTAACCGTTCATTGGGCGGCTCATGAACTGCGCTTATGGACGAACAAACTCAAAGGCAAAATCGGTTCCGGGTTGTAATCACGAATCCGCGGGGATCAACAAAATATAATAAAACCTTAACGCAACCTTGTTTTGGGGATGTAGTTCATACATCCGGCTGAATACCCGGTATGACTGGGACTATAACCCAGGCTCTCCCCCTTGTTTCAGGGTTTTCCTTTACAAATCCCCTATATCAAAGTCTTTCAGTTCCTCCAGCGCGGCTTCTTCGCTCTCCGTGAGGGCGTCCTGCAAGGCTTCCGCGGCATTTCCCGGATCCACCCCCCACAGGTCCGCGAGAATTTCACAGATTCCGCTCTTTTCATGGGGTTCAAAGCTGGAAAACCCCCGGCGCAGGCATACCAGAGTCCGCTTAAAGCTCTCATCGTCCAGGTCCCGCACATAGGAATCAAGGTGTTTCCAGAGGAGGGACCGAGAAAGCAGCGCATACCGGTTCCGGCGGGAAAGCCCTTCAAACCAGGCCGCGCCGGCTTCAGGGGTGTTCCCCAGGGAAAGATGACGGGACAACTCCACGGCTAAGTCCTCTTCCGTTACCTGCCCCCGCTCCATCAAAATGGAAAACGCGAACCCCGAAAGCAGGGGGTTGCGGTCGTCCGCTTTGGCAAGGGCTTTGAGCCGGGCAAGCCAGGCTTCGTCGTTCACCGACCGGTCCTGTTCCTGAGAAACATGGTGGAGCCCGGTCATGTCTTCCGCGATTTCCCGGGCTGTATCGTCGTTGCAGACCGCGGCGCCGTGCAGGAGCAGCGCTGCCTTG
This sequence comes from Treponema sp., assembly GCA_031279815.1. Taxonomy (GTDB): domain Bacteria; phylum Spirochaetota; class Spirochaetia; order Treponematales; family Breznakiellaceae; genus JAITHW01. Next base: position 18,684 of record JAITHW010000148.1, read on the forward strand.
AGGAAAAGCTGCTCCAGAATGGGAATGACCCCTGCGGTATCGAACCGGCGGATAGACCCGTACTGGGTGAGAAAACTCATTTCCCGCGCGGCTTTCGCGGCGGCGGAAAAGTTTTCGGTCATGCTGGACAGGGCTTGCAGTTTTTTAAGCCCATCCAGAATGGAATCCTTGAGCCGGCACTCGCAGGTAATCCGAACCAATTCCGCCACCTGAAGCAGGTCCTGGGACTTTTCAAGCCGATCCCGCAGGGTATACGCCGCGGCAGCCTCAACGGTGTCCCCAAACAGTACGGACTCAACCAGCCGGATTTCCACTTCCGGGGTCCAGCACAGGGTCCAGGCTTCCTTCCACGTGGCGCCGTCCTGGGCCCCGCCTTTACGCCGGGCAAAACCGATGCCCAGCAGTACCAGCCGGTGCAGAAACACAGACCGTTCCAAATCAAGGAACGCGGCTTTTTCGCTTTTCACGGTCCGGTTTTCCCGAAGATCCAGGGTCATATCCTGAGCTACCGGGGACTTGTACTTCTCCAGTTTGAGGTCTTTCAAGAGCCGGTTCATGTCGTCCTGAATAGGGGTCTGGCTTACCCCTTCGGGGAGCGCGCCGATCCGGGTTCCCACGTCCAGCGCCGCGAAGGACTCGGCGATGCTCCCCAGTTGCCCGCCGGCCATCGCGGACACCGCGGCGTCGTGCAGGTCTTTGAGGGTGGGCAGGGTCCCGCCGTGCAGGTACTGGAGGGATCGGGCAAGGCGCACCGCCTCAATCGCCGAAGCCGTGGAGGAATAGCCCTGTTTGCTCCGGTACACCCGGGAAAGCTCGGTGATATACCGGGAGGGCAGGCTGTCAAGCTGATCCCGCTCCATCGCGTCGTACATCATCTCAAAGTAAAAAGGAGCGTAGTTCCCCGCGCCGTAACCGGAAAAACTGCTTAACCGGTAGTAGGTATAGGGCATCAGGGTCATGCGGGTCTCGGCTTTGGGGAGCCCGGCAAGCTCCTGGTCCGTCATCGGGGCGTTCCGCATCAGGGCGCTCACATGGTACGCCCCCAGAACCGCCACGATTTTTTCCGGCGCGCAGCCTTCCGCGACGGTTTCCATAATCCGCCGCTTCATGTAGGACTCCCGGAGCGCGTTAATCGAAGCCGCCAAGGGGTCCGCGTCTTTTTCCCAGCCTTCCGCAGCCCTCCGCAGATGCGCGGAATGAAATGCCGCAGCCCTCAGATACGCGCCGGTTTCAAGGTTATGCTCAAAATGGCGCTCCCAATACGCGTCGTAATCCTCTTCGCCCCCTAAAAGCGCGGTTTTCTCATACAGCTCCCGGTTGAACCGGTAAAAATCAAGCCGGTTCCGGAGGCCCTCGGACAGTTGGGTCTCCTGATCCTGCTGTTTCGCTTCCGCTGCCTGCTGTTCCCCCAAGGCTTTCACCCGCATCCCCTCTTCCAAACGGTACAGCGGCGCTTTATGATATGAAGGGAGATCGATAAACCGGCTTATCTTTTTGTGCTTCTTCGCCCATAAGAGGGCTTGATATTCCGGAGAATACCGCGCCAAAGGGTACACCAGGGAATGAACCGGCACGTCCACAGTGTAGCACAGCACCGCCACCGGGGGTTTTACGGTGTTCCGGGTAAGATCGCCGATAAGGGGCTCCGTATCCGCAGGGCTTTCAATGAGAACCGCCTCCGGTTTAATCCGGTCAAGGAAGCGCCGGATATGCCACGCCCCTGCCGCGGACAGGTGCCGGATACCGAACAGGTGGGCTCCCTCCGGGGTGCGCCATTGTTCAGGCTCCCGGGGATCCTCCCGCGCCGGGGAAGGGGCTATCCCAGAAAATCCCGGCACGCTTTGTACAGCGGCTGCCATGCAAGCCCCCTTTTCTTCATAATATTTTCAAGATATTCGTTCCAAGCGGCCGCGTCTTTTTCCTCGTCTTTGATCACCGCGCCGGTGAGTCCCGCGGCAATGTCCGGGTCTTTCACCGCGCCGTCCCCAAAGGAGCCTGCCAGAGCCATCGCGTTGGTCAAAAGGGAAATCGCTTCCGCGGTGGAAACCACGCCGGTAGGAGGCTTGACCTTCTGCTTGGCGTCCAGGGTCTGCCCGTTCCTCAGTTCCCGGAACACCGTAACCACTTTGGCGACGGCATCGTCAGCAGGAACTTTGGCGGCCAGCGCGTAATTGGCGGAAATCTCCCGAACCCGTTTCTTGACAATCTCCACTTCGGTTTCCAGATCAGCCGGCGTGGGCAGGACCACGATATTGAACCGCCGTTTCAGCGCGGCGCTCATATCGTTGACCCCCTTGTCTCTGGTGTTCGCGGTGGCGATGATGGAAAACCCCCGTTTCGCGGACACTTCCCGATGCAGCTCATGTACCGCGATAATCTTTTCAGACAAGATGGAAATCAGCGCGTCCTGCACTTCCGACTGGCACCGGGAAATCTCCTCGATCCGGGCGATTCCGCCGGCTTCCATAGCGGTCATAATGGGGCTTTTGATCAGGGCTTTATCGCTGGGTCCTTCCGCCAAGAGGAGCGCGTAATTCCAGGAATACCTGATTTGCTCTTCACTGGTGCCTGCGGTTCCCTGAACAACCTTGGCGCTGTCGTTGTAAATCGCGGCGGACAGGTTTTCCGAGAGCCAAGACTTCGCGGTTCCCGGCTCGCCTATGAGGAGGAGGGCCCTGTCGGTGAGCAAAGTGGCGATAGCCACTTCCACCAGCCGGTTATGCCCGATGTATTTCGGGGTAATGTCCAGCCCTCCGGCTTTTCCGCCAACGATGAATTTCAGCGCCCCTTTGGGGGACATCTGCCAGCCCGGGGGAACGGGTCCGGGGTCTTCTCTTTTAAGGGCCTCGATTTCATGGGCGTAGAGCTGTTCAGCCGGCAGCCGCAAGAGGTCTTTCGA
>JAITHW010000127.1 GCA_031279815.1 Treponema sp.
ATAAAATTATTACCAAACAATAATTTTTATAAAATATTTTCATGTGATATGTTTGAGTTAGAAAGAAAAATAATTGATGAAACAAATATTTTTTATATTTCAAGCCCTTTTACTGATGACTTCGAATTTAATAAACTTATCAAAATAATAACTTATTCTCTGCAAAACAGAGAGCGTGAGATATGGATACTATATTTTTATCCATATTGCGAACACGTTATGAAAAAATATAGCGGCCTTTTCCCTTTGGTTGATACGCTGGAAACTATAGGCAAAGTAAATTATTACCATCATGTTTATAAGGAAGAAACCGTTTCAGGGGTAAAGGAGACTGGCTAATGGGCAGGTACACGCAAAACAAAACCGGGTGATGTAATCTGGGCGGATAGAAGCGTCAAAGCTCTGCCGTATAACCACTGCGGTATCTACGAAGCGGGGGCGGTGATGGTAACACCGGCAAGCACGACCAATAGCTGCTATAAAGGAGTATCTCGCAGGGTAATTCCATGGGAACATGGTTCTGGCGCAATTTAACTTGGAATTGTCAAAATGGGAGGAGACATGGAACAGCATGACCAATTATTTGGACGAGGATTGGTCCCGTCAGACCTTTGAAAACGGCGCGACCGGAGGAATGGCCGCAGACCAGTTAAAAGGAATGTTTGCCGAAATGATGGTAATAGACTTCAAGTCTTGTGTTATCATCGGCGATACCTTATGCCTTTGAAGGAAACCGGAGCGGCGGTATTGAAAAAAATACAAAAGCACGGCGGTGAAATTATTGGGAAAACATTTTTTGAAACCGGAACCGGCCGTGCGCCTTTATTGCCGGCGGCTTTTTGGCTTTGCGGGGCGAGTGAGACGATAACTGTTGACCTAAATCCGTATATGAGGAAAGAATTTATAGAGGATATGCTTTTTTATATAAAAACAAAAAAATATGACATTAAAAATATTTTCGGCGGTCTGCTGCGGGAAGACCGTTTCGGACAATTATTGGAGTACAGCAATTCAAAAGGCAAGCCGGGACAACAAGCGGCGCAATCCGGAGAGTACACCGGTACGCTGTCCCCGTTACCGCGGCAAGACAAATCGCCGGATTTTGTTTCTTTACATGGATGATCGCCTTTATATTTTTCCGCACTGCGGCAAAACATATCTCAGGGGTTTGTTCCCACAGTATATAAAGGCGTTGTTTTTTCAGTATTGCTTTCGGCGAACATACGGCTATTTACCGCGGGAACCGGTAAAACCGTAATGATTGACATTGCTTCCATGTTAAAAATCTCCTGAATTGCGTTATGTTTCATAAAGGTTGGCGCTCCTGTTTTCTGTTTTTCATCATCACGCCCTGTAGGCAAAGCTGCGCCGGGATAGCGAACAGAAATGCGATCCATGAAAATTTGAAGCCGATGATAAAGCCGGAGAGAATACCCAAGGCAATCGCCGACATCCAGATTGCGCCTACAAACAAGCCGAACCGTGCGGATGTTACGGGATCGATGAATAATTCCGCTTCCTGACGGCGGCGCGCCCAAGGTTTCAGGCGGTCTTTTTCGGTCAGGACAAGAAAAGCAAGGAGACCGGCTGCAGGGAGCGCAAAAGGAATGAGCGTCGCGATTGCGCTGATCGCCCTCTCTTCACCGCCGGCGCTGAAATAGGTGAGGGGAACCAAAATAACGCTGAAACTTAATACGAATGTGCCGATAGAATACCATACCGCGCGTTTTTTCGGCATAGGGTACAGCGCGGGAAGCTCCTGGGTTAAGCCGAGCCATGTAAAGCCCGCGATGGCAAGCGGTACGAAGCCAAGGAGTACGCCGAATAATCCTGTAAAGCCCTGATTTTTTCCGGCAAGCTCTGGAACCGCGTCGTTTCCAAGAAACGCCATAGCCGAAGAAATCGCTCCGAAGGAGAGAAAGAGACCGCACACTATATACGCAATTATCCTGGGCGGTTTCATAAAATGTTTGACATCCATGAAGGCTTCGCCGATGACTTCCTGCTTCTTTTTCAAGCTGATTTCATCGGCAAGCGCGGAAACTCCCCCAAGCTCCGAGGCCGCCTTTTTGAACGCCCCGTCTTCTTCAAGCCCTTTTTTGACGAGATCCGCAATCTTATCATTGAGATAGCCTGTGAGCTCTTCTTTGAAATCCGCGAGGTCTTTGGTTTCCTCGTAACCGCTAAAAAGCGAATCCACATAGGATTTGGTGTTTTGCATTATATTACTCCTAATATATCCGTACCCAAAAGGGTATCCATAATTCTTTTGGTGAAGTTCCAGCCTTCCACATTTTTTTCAAACAGCCTGCGGCCTGCGTCAGTGATGCGGTAATACTTCCGCCTGGCGCCTTGGGTTTCATCCCCCCAATACGAGGCGACACAGCCCGCGGCTTCCAGCCGTTTGAAGCTTGAATAAAGGGTAGGTTCCTTTATCTCGTGCTGCTCGCCGGTACGCTCCAAAATCTTGCTGTAGATTTCAAAGCCGTAACTGTCCCCGTCTAAAAGGAGCCGCAAGATGATGGTATCGGTGTGTCCCCGCAACAGGTCGGAAGCTAATTGACGTTCCATCTTACGTCTCCTTATAGGCCGGTTTGCGGCGGCTTATACTATTTTTTATCATAGTAGTACCTCAATTATATTAGTATAATTAACATTTATATATAATATTCAAATATAAATATATTACATATTACTATGATTATCAATAGTTTAAGATAAAAAAAAATAATTTTTTGATGTTACCAACTAATAAGAATATGCAGACAGAACGGGCAACCCGCTTACTGCGGGCGCCGGCATCCGCTACCGAAACCAATCGCCTAAATTCTCTCCGGCTCGCAGAACCTGTTCGCTCGGATTTTTGCGGCGTTCCCATGCCGCTTTAATCTTAGGCAGTTCCTCATTCAGATAGCGGTTTTTCAAGTCCCGAATGCTGGGCGGTGAATCCGGTAACGACCAGGCCAGTTCTTCAAATCCGGCAATATTTTTCCCGGTGTAATAACCTTCATTCCAGTTCCGAATCAAGACGCCGTTACAAAATTCCACTTGTAATTTGTACTCTAATTCCATAGCCGTCCGTACTTCTGTAGAAACATTTCTAAACGGGCTTGCATAGATAACCGATTCAAAATGATAAAATGCTCCCTGAGGCAGTTTGGCGTACTCGATTTCCAGAAACGGCTTCATCGGCACGATACCAAAACTAAGGGTATGCGCTGCCCCATGCAGCAAAGAGAGGGCTTTTTCCGAGCCGGTTGATTTACGAAATTTAACATTACCGGTACTGCGAAATCCCGCGTTCTCAAGTAATTCTTCCTTAATAAAATTTTCTTTATCTTTAGAAAGTTTATGCAGCTTAGAAAGGATATATGCCTCGGTCGATTCCGGCGGGAATTCCGGACGCGGACGTTCAGCCTCTACGGTAATGCCTTCCTCCGTTTCATAATCATAGTATAACCCTTCCTCCGCAAAAACGGCTAGGCTTACACCCAGTACCCATACAAGCAGTATTTTTTCCATATATTACAATTATAATATATGCGGTTAATACAATCGAGAAAGATCATTCAGAAGGTCTGCAACCGCGAGGGCAAATACGGCGCGCAAAGGAATGAAAGGATACGGCATTTTCTTCTCTTCATGCGCCTTTAAGGGCCGGTACCATTCCCCTATTTAATTATACCGTATAGGCGGAAGCGCTCGTATTACCTCCGTGTCCGGTCCAGTTGGTATGGAAAAACTCTCCCCGGGGTTTATCCACCCGTTCATACGTATGAGCGCCGAAGTAATCCCGCTGGGCTTGGAGTAGATTGGCCGGAAGCCGTTCCCTCCTATAGCCGTCGAAATAAGCGAGGGCGCTGCTGAGTGCCGGAACCGGGACGCCGTTCTCAGTCGCGGCAACAACAACCCGGCGCCATGAGGCTTGGGCTTCCTCAATCACCGAGGTGAAGAAGGGGGCTAAGAGCAGATTTTCCAGATCCGGTTTTTTTTCAAAGGCTTCCTTGATTTTCCCCAAAAACACCGAACGGATGATACATCCTCCCCGCCACATTAACGCTATGCCGCCGTAATTGAGATTCCACTTATATTCTTTAGCCGCTTCCCGCATAAGGAGGTAGCCTTGGGCATAGGATACTATCTTAGCTGCATAGAGAGCCAGTTCTAAATCCTTGATAAAACCCGTAATATCTTTGGGTTTCGTGAGTTTCGGACCGGAAAAAATCTTGGAAGATCTGACCCGTTCCGGTTTGGCCGCCGAAAGGCAACGGCTAAACACCGCTTCTCCAATCAGGGTGAGGGGCACCCCGAATTCCAGCGCGGCAATGCCTGTCCATTTACCGGTCCCCTTCTGTCCTGCGGTATCCAAAATATTCTCCGCCAAGGGCGTCCCGTCGGCGTCTTTATACCTGAGAATGTCCCTTGTAATCTCAATGAGATAGCTGTTCAGAACGCCCTGATTCCACTCGTCAAAAACATCCCCCATTTCATCATATGAAAGGCCTAAAATGTTTTTCAATAAATCATAGGTTTCACAGATAAGCTCCATGTCCCCATATTCAATACCGTTGTGGACCATTTTGACAAAATGGCCCGCCCCATTCTCCCCGACCCAGTCGCAGCAGGGCGCATCCCCCTCGGCCTTAGCGGCAATAGCCTGAAATATAGGCTTCACCGGATGCCATGCCGCGGGAGACCCCCCGGGCATGAGGGACGGCCCAGTGAGGGCGCCTTCCTCCCCTCCGGATACTCCGGTACCGATGTAGAGCAAGCCCTTGGATTCCACATACGCGGTCCGCCTTATGGTATCTTGGTAGTTGGAATTTCCTCCGTCTATGATGATGTCCCCCGGCTCAAAGACTTCCAGTAACTGCTCAATCATATCGTCCACCGCTTGGCCGGCCTTTACCATGAGCATGGCTTTCCGGGGCCGCTTGAGAGCCTTGGCAAATGAAGCAAGATCCTGATAGCCGCCGATACGCTTGCCTGCCCCCCGGCCCTGTATAAAGCTGTCTGTCTTGGAAAGGGTCCGATTAAACACCGCCGCCTTAAAACCTTTACTCTCCATATTAAGGACGAGATTCTCCCCCATGACCGCAAGGCCGATAAGCCCGATATCCGCATTATCCATTATCTTATAACCCCTATTTCAAATTTCCCATGAAACACCCGCCTATCCGAACCGCCAAGGGTCTATCCGCTTTGGCCGGTATGTGTCCGCATAAGCCGGATTTGCTCCCATGAGGCGTCCTAACCAAAGACAGGAAAAAGGCGTGATCCGCAACGCCGCTCTTATAGGCCGGAACTTTTAATCACGCCTCCAAGCGGCAGGCTAAAACAGCCGCCCCCCGGTACCCATCTATGCTTAACCATGCGGTTCAATCCTCGGCACCCAAAAACCGCCTTATGATTAAGATGCAGAACCACAAATTCAGAATAACATACCATGAACAACCATGCAAGTTGTTTTGATGACATCCTGTCATGTCATTTGTCTTGCCTATTCGCCAATTCACGCTATGGGTATTTTCCGCTTGACAATTTTTTTCTACTTGGAATATAATATATTAATTCTAATTTTTAGAATTTTTATTTTAAAATTGGCAACGGAGAGGTCTATGACCGGCAAAAAGACAAAATACTCATCCCTTGAACACAGCAGGCGGGACACGATCCAGGCCGTCATTATGGTAACGCCGTCCCTGCTTGGATTTATCATTCTGGTTTATTTTCCCATACTATATATTCTTCAATACGCGCTCTTTAACTACAACGGCTGGGAGAAGTCTTTCGCAGGATTTGAGAATTTTGTCCGGCTGTTTACCCGGGATCCTGACTACTGGGTCTCGGTGGGTACCACCTTTATTCTGGCTTTCGGCAAACTTGCGGTTGAAATACCCCTTGCGCTGTTTCTGGCGGTTTTGTTGAGCAAAAAGATTGCCGGCGCGGGTTTTTTCCGTGCGGCGCTGTTTTTGCCGGCGATTATTTCAACCGCCATTGTGGGCCTTATTTTTACGCTGATGTTCGGCGCCTACGACGGCATCATAAACGTGATCCTCGCGGACCTCCGTCTTATTAAAGATCACATCAACTGGTTTGGGAACAAATGGACGGCCCTTGCGATGCTGGGAACCGCTTCGGTGTGGCAGAACGCCGGCGTCAATATGATTTTCTTCATGGTCGCCCTGCAGCAGATCCCCCAGGAATTGTACGAGTGCGCCGACATTGACGGGGTGCCGCCGTTCAGGGTGTTCGTGAGCATCACGCTTCCAATGATTGGAAAAATGTTCCAGATAATTCTGCTTATGGCGATAATCGGGAGCCTCAAAGTAGCCGATCTTGTGCTTGCCTCCACAAACGGGCAGCCTGGAGGCGCCACCGAGGTGGTGATGACCTATATCTTCAAGTATTTCTTCGGACATTCAGGACGTATCATTCAAATCGGGTACGCCTCGGCAATGTCGGTGATTACCGGTTTAATTCTTGCGGTTGTATCGGTTATTTATCTTAATGCAACCAAAAAAATGCGTGATTAGGAGGCAGGATATGGCAAGAAAAAGAAGTATCGTATCAACGGTCCTCATATATGCCGTGCTGTTTGCGGTATTTTGCGTTGCCGTCTTTCCGGTTTTTTATACGTTTATGGGATCTTTCAAAAGTTCCGGGGAAGTTCTCACCTCAGGGAGCAGGATTCTTCCAGAAAAGTTTGTGTTTGAAAACTATGTGCAGGCATGGAAGCTCGCCAATTTCCGGCAATACACTTTTAACAGCATATTCATCGCGCTTTTCAGCGTTGCAGGCGTCATCGCTGCAAGCCTCCTGGCAGGATATGTATTTGCCAGGGGTTATTTTCCCGGGAAACAATTCTTCTACTATCTGGTGTTAAGCTCGATGTTTGTATCCCTTGGAAGCCTGACGCTGTATCCGCTCATGATGATTATGAAAGCGGTCCGTCTTAATCAGTCCCTGTGGGGCGTTATTTTGATCCATATTTTTGCGATGAACGCGACGAATCTGTTTATTTCACGGAGTTATATCGAAACGATCCCGCGGGAAATTGACGAGGCCTCAAAACTTGACGGATGTTCCTTTTTTCAAATATTCCGTCATGTAATCGCGCCCCTTTGTACGCCGGTTGTGGCGACTATCGGCATTCTTTCTTTCAGAAGTTCCTGGAACGACTATCTTTTGCCGATGGTTTTTACCATGGCGAACCCCAAAAGAATGCCCCTGATTGTCGGCGTGGTGAATCTGAAAAGTTCAGGGGAAGCGGCTTCGTCCTGGAATCTTATGCTTGCGGGAACTTCGCTTTCGATTATTCCTATGATAATTATTTATCTGTGTTTTAACCGCTATTTTATTGAAGGTTTGACCAGCGGTTCTATAAAAGGGTGATTGCATGCGGCGCATATAACGCACGCAATAAATATTATTTTTGGAGGAAGGTATGAGAAACGTAGTATTAAAGTTTGGGGGCGCTCAATTTCGCGCTGTGTTCTTTGGGGTTTTTTCCGTTGCGCTGCTTTCGCCGCTTTTTGCAGGGGGAAAGCCCGATGCGGGGGGCATAACAACCATACGGGTATGGACAGACAATGCCAGTGACAAGGCTCTCCGGGAACAGCAAATTGCGCGGTATAACGAAGGCGAGGGAAAACAAAAGGGGATTAAAATCGAGTATACCGTTTACGGGGCGAATTACCATGAGGTTATCCGCAACGCGGCCATGGCGGATACGGCGCCTGAAATCTTCCGTTCAACCGGCGAGGATATCACCCAGTTTCAGGCTGCGGGAAAGCTTATGGCCCTTGAGGATATGCCCGGCGGCAGGGAGATGATTGGCCGTTATAATGCCGGTGATTTACAGAAAAACCTTCAGGTTTTCGGCGGGAAAACCTATTCGCTCCCCTATTCGATGACCACCTTTAAGCTGATCATTAACAAGGATATGTTTGACGCCGCAGGCATTACGCCTGACAACTATCCCAAAACCTGGGCCGATGTCCGCGCCGCGGCCAAGCGGCTCACTAATGCCTCTGAGGGCCGGTATGGTTTTATTACCGGCCTTCAGAGCGCATGGATCATGCGCTCTTATTTAACCATGCCTAACGGGCAGAACGCGGGCCATACGGGTTTTAACAACAGGAACCTTCAGTTTGAATTCTCAAAAGCGCTTCCTGCGGTTGAAGCGGTTTACGGCATGGTTCAGGACGGCAGCGTGTTCCCCGGTTTTGAAGGGCTTGACGCGGATATGATGCGCGCGCGTTTTGCCGAAGGCAATATCGGCATGATTCTTGGCGCAAGTTTTGACTGCGGCGTGTACAACAATCAGTTCCCCGCGAAGTGCGATTGGGTTCCGATTGACCCGCCCACCGATGTACCGGGCGCTCCGAAATACCGGGCCTTTGTTGACGCGTCGAATCTGCTGACCATCGGCATTGGGGCAAAAAATAATCTTGAAAAAGCAATGGAAGTGTACAAGTTTTTCTACAGTGATGAAAATCTCGCGGAGATGTATGAGGCCGGCCTGTATGTCCCCTTCCGCCAGGAAGCGGTTAAACTGGCGAAAAACGAACCTGCGGCAAAAGGTTTCAAGGAGTTTGCCGGGGTCCCCAATCCCGCGATTGCGCCGGCTACCCTTGAAAACAGGATTCAGGTTGAAGGGCTTGCGTACCGGGAAACACTCCAGAAGATTTTTGCCCGGGGTTATACGGAGCCTGTTTCCCAGGTGCTTGAGGATCTTGACAAGCGGTATAACGACGCAGTCTCACGGCTGCCCCAGGATGTGCGGGAAGATTTCCGCTCAACCGTTGATTTTACCCGCAAGTAGCACCTAAACACAAAACCGCCGCACGGCTGAAACCGCAAGTCTGATACAGGATGCGGCGGTATTACCCGGAGTAATGTATGAAATATAGTAAACTTGGCCGGTCCAATGTAAAGGTCAGCCGGCTTTGCCTTGGCACGGGAAATTTCGGCTATGGCCATGATTTTCCCGGAAACTGGGGCTGTACCGGCGAACAAGAGGCGTTTAAAATTATGGACGCGGCCATTGAAGCGGGGATTAATTTTTTTGACTGCGCGAATGTGTACGGAAATCACGGGGCCGGAAAATCCGGCAGTTCCGAACAAATAATCGGAAAATGGTTTAACCTCGGCGGCGGCAGGCGGGAAAAAGTTTTTATGGCCACAAAAATCGGGCGGGCCATGTGTAATAATGATTATGATGACCTGGGCAACGGCAGCGACGGCTATTCGCTGTGGAAATTGCGGCGGCATATCGAAGGCTGTTTTGAACGGCTTGGCACAGACCATATCGAGATGATTTCCCTGCACCACCCGGACCGCGGGGTGCAGTGGGATGAGGTATGGGAAGCCTTTGAGGGGTTTATCAAATCAGGGAGGCTTGATTACGCAGGGGCTTCAAAGTTTGCGGGCTGGGAACTTATGAAGGCTCAGGAAGCGGCCCGGCGGCGCAATTTTATGGGTTTTATCTGCGAACAGCACCGTTACGACATGACCCGCCGCGCAGCGGAACTGGAAGCCTTCCCCTGCTGTATCGATCAGGGAATCGCGGTTACGCTTTTCAGCCCCTTGCAGCGGGGAGTGCTCGCGGTTGATTTGCTTGAGCCGAATCAGCGGCAAGTCGAGGCCCATTCCGCGGCTTTAGTTGAAAAATACCGCCCCCAGCTTTTGGAATACGCTAAACTCTGTCATGACCTGGGAGAAAAACCGGTCAACGTAACCCTCGCTTGGGAAATGCGTCATCCTGCGGTTACCGCCCTCATCATAGGCCCCGCAGCGCTTTCGGATTTGCAGGAGATGCTGCACAGCACCGAGATAGAGTTATCCGGCGACGTGCTGAACGAGATCGACCGGATATTCCCGCGCCCGGAGGCGCTCTTTTATGATGAAAACCCGCCGTGCATGAGGCCGCCGTCATGGAATTAACTGTTTTTGATAAAAACATCCTGCATCTGCTGGATGAATCGGATCCCCTTGAAAAACTGGCTGCCGGATTCACCTTTGTTGAAGGGCCGGTTTTCGTCAACGGGACGCATTATTTCACCGACTTCATGGTGAATAAGATTTACCGTTATGAAAAGTCAAGCGGCACGGTTACGCTTATTGATGATAATTCCCACTATTCAATCGGTATGACCTACGACCGGGGAAAGGGGCGCATCCTTCGCTGCACCCGGGACCTGCGTTCCATTACCGACATGGACGGCAACGTGATTGTCCATGAGTATAAGGGCGTGCCGATCAACGGAAGCAACGATATAATTGTTGACAGTAGAGGGCTTATTTATTTTACCGACCCTCTTACCCGCGCGATTGAAGGGCCCCAGGTAGGCCACAGTTCGGTGTTCATGTTTGACGAGGCAAAGCGCGAGCTGACCTTACTGGAAAAGGACCTGCCCTTCCCGAACGGCCTTGCCCTTTCCCCGGATGAAAAAACCCTGTACATCATCGACACCAAAGAATTGGCCCTTTACGCAATGGATATGGCCACGGGAAAGCGGGAGCTTTTTATCAGGATGGACCAGGCCCAGGGCGAAGGCGGCCCCGACGGTATGAGGCTGGACAGGGAGGGCAATATCTACAGTACCGG
>JAITHW010000217.1 GCA_031279815.1 Treponema sp.
CCCGGTACATCCCTCGAACGCGGCGCTCTTGATGACCGTAACCCCGGCTGGGATGGCATACGCTCCTTTTTTACCTGCGGGGCAGGCTATAAGAGCCTTTTGGTCTTTGGTAAAAACAACCCCCTCAATACCGGGCTACAGTTCCTCATGGTGAAAGATATGCCGGTCTCAAGGCCGGAAGTCTCGGACACGAGATCAAAGGTTCCAGACACGAGACTGAGCGTTTCAACATCGATCCCGAAGACACCGGACTTGATGCCCAAGGTCTCAGACTCGAAAACCAAAAAGAAATTAAAGGAAAAGGATAAAAAAAGTGCGAATTTCGGGTATTACCTACTTGACAAGATGAAGATCGCCTCCATAATCGTCGTGGCGTCGTGGCGTCGTGGCGTCGTGGCGTCGTGGCGTCGTGGCGTCGTGGCACGGGGGAAGTCCGCGCTGATGAGCAGAGCGCCGGTTTAATAGAAAGATTATCGTAATATTTCATAAGCAAATCACTTTCCAAAAATCCAATAGATAATACTATACATACTAAAAGATTGTTGGGTCAAGGGAGCCGCGGGAAAATTTCAAGGAAAAAGCATTTAAACATTGTCCGCGGATTACACGAATTTTTATGAATTAAAAGGAAATAGGCAATCGAATTAGGCGGACAATATTTCACGAAAACTAACGATTACTATGAACTTTTTATATCCGCGGGACCGGGGAACCGGAGATACCCTATCCTCTCCCCTTATTTCGCGGGTATTCACCTTCATGGATAGGCTATGATACGCGCCATATCCTGCGGTCTATTGGTAATAAGCCCTTCACAGCCAAGACGCAGCATCTGTTCAGCGAGGACCGGATCGTCTATGGTCCAGGGAACAATGGGGCGCTTCCTGAGACGGGAACGGCCGCCGTGAGAGATGCCTTTCGCTTGTACATAGACCGGTTTGAGATAGTCGCAAGGGGCAATGAAACGGCCCAAACCGCGCCGGAGTATGGCGGGGACTTCCTTATCCGCGCTCCAGATGAGCGCGGTCGGAATAAGGGGGCAGGCTTTCTTAAACGCAATAAGACTGAAGGGATTAAAAGAGGAAACGCTCACCGAGCGCAATACCCGGTCTCCCAAGGCTATAATTTTCTCTGCTGCCAAATCCGGCAGGGGATCTCCCTTGATTTTCCTGGTTTTGAGTTCAATATCAACATACAGGCCGGGGCAAAATTCTTCCAGGATCTCTTCCAGCAAAGGCGGGTTTTCTCCCTTAAAACAAGGATCAAAAAAAGACCCCACATCCATAGCCCTGATTTCTTTAAAGGTAAGATCCGCTACGGCGCGGCTATCCCCCGCGGTACGGGTAAAGGTATCATCGTGGGCCACCACCAGTTCGCCTGATGCGCACAGGTGAACATCCAATTCTATGCCCGGAGCATTCACTTCACGGGCCATATTAAAAGCGGCCAGGGTATTTTCCGGGGCCAGGGAAGAACAGCCTCGATGGGCGAATACAAGAGGCCGCGGCCTGTCGGGAAGCAACGGCGCGGGGATCATTCTGTTCCGCCGGAATTATGCGCGCCCAGTTTTGCCTTTAAAGCCGCCAGGGCGGCCTCCGCAGAGGCGTCTTTTTCCATATCCCTCAAACGCCGGTCCGCTTCAGCCTTTTCCTCTTCCCCAGGCATGGCCATTAAAAGTTCCTGTTCCAAGCGATCCGGGTCAATAGTCCGCTCCCGGGCCGCAAGACCGGGAAGCTGTTTCCGCATGGTTTCAATCTGAGCTTTCAGTTCTTTGATTTCCGCTTCCAGACTCTCTTGCCGGGTCTTGAGCCTGTCCGCTTCCTTTTCCGCCTCTAAAGCTAAATCGCCGGCCCCTTTGGAACGGGCCAGTTCTATCCGGGAAGTCCACTTTGCCGATGCTTCTCCCAGGGCTTGATACTGTTTTTCCGTGAGCTTCAGAGTTGCTATATGACGGGCAATATATTCTTGCGCCGCCGGTACGTTCATACCGGTCAGATCTTCGGGTTTTTGCTCGGTTTGAATCATCGATCGTTCTGTTTTTACTCCCTAATCTTAGGGGAAACGCGGGATACGGATCCGCGACCGCCTTGCGCCGCCGGCATCGATCCGCAGTATTTTTCAGCAAGCCGGATTCCCGGCTTACGGTTACTCTTCCTCTTCTTCAATATCGTCCTCCTCGTCGAGGGTTTGAAGGATCGAGAGGAGTTCCACATCGAAGATCAAGGTTGAATAGGGAGGAATCACGGACCCCGCGCCCTGTTCACCGTAGGCTAAACCGGAAGGCACATACAGACGGTAACAAGCGCCCTCGTTCATCAGTTGGATGCCTTCGGTCCAGCCGGCAATAACCGCATAGAGGGGGAATTGCGCGGGTTCTTCCCGATCGTAGGAACTATCGAACACCGTTCCGTCTGTGAGGGTCCCCCTGTAGTGCACCAGAACCGTATCGCTTGCCTGGGGTTTTTCACCGCTTCCTTCGATAATAACCTCATACTGAAGCCCGCTGGCGGTGGCCTGCACCCCCGCTTTCTTAGCGTTTTCAGCCAGGAATTCCTGTTCTTTTGCCTTATTCTCTTCAGCCCGTTTGGTCATGGCCTCAAGAAACGCGGTTTGTACCAGCTTAACGGCTTCATCCATGCTAAAGTTGGTATCCGTATCTTCCAAGATCTCCCTAACCCCGCGGGTAAAGGCATTATAGTTGAAGGCGATGCCGGTTTGCTTCAATTCCGAGCCAATCACCATCCCAAAGGCATAGCTGGTGTCCCCGTCTACGGTGGCTCCGGCAGCTTCTTCGACCTTTCCCTCCGCATACATCGCCAAGCCCAGGGCAGCAATCAGCCATGTACTAATTATGATTTTCTTCATACTCTGTTCTTCCTTAAAAATTTTAAAAAATTATAATTTAACAATGGATAAAAGTTCCACCTCAAATATGAGAGTTGCATAAGGGGGAATCACGGCTCCCGCACCCTGGTCGCCATATCCCAATTCCGAAGGTATATAAAACCGGTACACGCTGCCTTCGCTCATCAACTGGATACCTTCGGTCCAGCCGCGAATAACCCCCTGCAAGGGGAATTGCGCAGGCTCCCCTCGATCATAGGAACTGTCGAACGCTGTTCCGTCTATGAGGGTTCCCTTGTAATGCACCCGCACTGTATCGCTTGCCTGGGGCTTTTCACCGCTTCCTTCAGTAATAACCTCATACTGAAGTCCGCTGGCGGTGGTCTGTACCCCCGCTTTCTTACCGTTTTCCGCCAAATATGCCGTCTGTTCTTCTTTAATCGCCTGGGACCGTGTTTCCATAGCCTCGCTGTAGACCGTATTTACTCTGGCTATGGCCTCATCAATGGTAAACTTGGTTTGCTTATTTTCAATATACTCCCGAAACCCCCGAACCAGGGCATCGTAATCAAACTCCATATCCATGTCTTTGAAGGGGGAACCGATAGCCATCCCAAAGGCATAGCTGGTATCTTCATCCAATACCTTGCCCGAAGATGCCCCATCTTTCGTTTTTCCTCCGTCTTTACAGGCACAGAACACAAACATCCCTAGGCAGAGGATGCAGATAGATTTCTTTATCATACCTTCAATCCATACGCAATCAAAATTCCAGGCCATACATACCTGAATGAATAGAGCATATTTGTAAGGGAAAGTTTTGAGAAGGAGTATACAAATAAACCGGCGCTTAAACTCGTCAAAGCGCCGGTCTTCCAGTAGTCTAAGACTAGTTCTTTCACTTTTCCTAATTACCCTTGAGCCGCGCTGGATTCGAACCATCGACCCACGCCTTAAAAGGGCGTTGCTCTACCTACTGAGCTAGCGGCCCAGGTATTTCTAAATTAGCGATAAATAAAAAAAATGTCAAGGGATTTTTATAAAAAATGCAAGGATAAATCATAAAACCGGCCTATCCTTAGAAATGCGGTATACGGGCTATTCTGAAATCCTTCATGCGGAATAAGTACGGAAATTACGCGGATCCTGTGAAATTCACGTAGGCGGCGGCAGACGGAAAGCGGTATACTAATTAGTGGAGGTACCAGTATGACCTACAGAATCCTTGCCGTATCGGGAGATACGGTTACTTTGAGCCCAGGAGAAACCCTTGGCTGTTTCGGTTGTATGCGTCAGGAGTGTAAAACCCATCGAAGGCATTTTACCGCGGGAAACCCCTTGGGGCTTGCCCTTTCCGTAGGCCAAATCGTGGAAGCCGAAACCCCAAAGGCGGCGCTTCTAAGCCAAGCACTCCAAGCCTTGCTTCCCCCTCCCGCGGGTTTTCTTGGGGGCTTTTTAATCGCCGGCATACTCTTTCCCCGTACCGGAGAACCGGTACGCGCCGCCGGGGGGGTCCTTGCCCTGGGCGCCGCCGCCTGCATCACCTATTGGATACGGAAACGATTTCCCCTAACCGCGATCCCCCAGGTAACGCGAGTCTGTGATTCCTCTTTGCCGGCTTGCAAGATACCTATGGACCCTTGCTAACCCACGGTTATATTCCGCAATTAAAGATATAAATGGAAATCATTGGAGGTGTTACCGGCCATAACGCTACCGTTCCCGGTATATAATACGTCCCCGGCTTAAATCATAAGGGGAAAGAGCAATCCGTACCCGGTCCCCGGGAACAATACGGATGTAATGCTTGCGCATCTTGCCGGAAAGGTGGGCGAGTATAAGGTGTCCGTTCTGATTGTTAAGCTCTACCCTAAACATGGTATTAGGGAGGGCCTCTCGGACTATCCCTTCTACTTCAATCGCTTCTTCTTTAGCCACATGAACTCCTTGGCATATCTGGTAAATTAAATATGCTTTCATACTATAATAAAAAAAGTAAAAAATTCAATAGGGCGGGGAGGAAGCCGGGAAGAAGAAACCCGCTCCTTATCCCTTTAATTATAGAGTTCATGCAAAAAGAGCGCCGCCGCCTGAGCCACGTTGAGGCTTTCTATAACCCCTGTTCCCGGAATGCGTACCAAAGCCGAGCATTGGTCCTTTACCGCCTGGGGGAGGCCGGTTTCTTCATTGCCCACCACCAGCACAATACCGGGACGGGTTTTGCCTGAAGGCCGGAATTTCAGACGGTTTTCCTTGTCCCGGATAATGGTCTCTATGTCTCGAATCCGCCATCGCGCCCTTGGTTCCGCGCCTATGGTAATGAGGACCTTGGAGGCATCCCGAAGAAACGCCGGGGTATCCCGTACTTTTCTGAATGTTACATACTCCATGCCCCCTTCGGCAACCCGGTATGCGCTGGTGGTAAGCCGGTCTTCCGCGTCAGCCTGGGAAAGGATAATAAAATGAGCCTCGAAAAACGCCGCGGACCTGACTATAGCCCCCAGATTGTGATCGTTCCCCACCGAATGTAAGACCACCCCGGTTTTGCCTTCCCTAGACCACACATCCAGATCCTCTCCGGTAAGGCTTTGTATCTCCGGCGCTTCGATCATGGCCACCACTCCCTGATGATGGTTACTCTTGCTGATCCGCTCCAGCTCTTCATCCCCGCATACCTTATAGGGCCGTTTCCGTTCAGCCAGCTGTTTACATATCCGCGTAAATAGGGAAAACCGGTCTTCTCGCAGGAAGAGCCTATTGATGATTTCAGGGTGCTCTGACCCCAAGGCCGATACGGCATTGAAACCGCAGACCGCCAATTCTTTGGTCAGTTTGTTACGCATGGAACACCCCTAATGTATGAATACATCCCGTATCATGGATTGTACAAGAGATGGTTGTCAAGGTCTCATACAGGCGCGGTGTTTACAAAGAACCGGCCTGAGACCGCGGCCCTCCTATTCTTCTTGTTCATAGGTCCAGTTCTCTTTGTCAAGAAAGCGCATGAAGGTTGCCAGGGAAAACCGCTCCCTGGGAAGGGTCAGCACCGGATGTTCTTTGTCGGCCATAAAAATACCCTTCCGGTTCAGATACCGTTTATGAACCATCTTCCATTTATAGGTACCCGGTATGGGGACCTCAACGAATACATATTCCGTTTCCGGAATACGGAGCGGCTTTTTAGAAAACCCATACACAAGGGTTCCCGCAGGACCCCGGATAAGCAGGGGAGGCGCGGCAATCTGTTCAAGAAAAGCCTCCAAATCGGAAATTAAGGGCAGCCAAAAATAGGATAAAAGGTCTTCTTCCCTGGGAACATCCTCCTCATAGAAATTTTCAAACTCGTACAAGTCTGAAAATACGCCTCTGAAGGTATAGCTTACCTGAACTGTGGCGGTATCAATATCACCGGAAAACCGGACATGGATAAAGACGGGAATGGCTTTGGATACGGCTTGGGTAAACAGATCCGTATCCTCCGCGCCGCGTACTACCCGGGCAACCTTTTCAGGGGTATTCAGCGCCGCTTCCAGACTTTGATGCCAGGTTTCTTTCTGTTCCGGGAAAGGCCCTGAAAAATCATCCCATATAAGATTGCCGGCTTTACCGGCTACGAAAAAGAAATCGTCGTTAAACTCAAGCCGGTAGAGAAGGCCGGTCCGCCGGAGAAATTCCGGCGGAATAACCCTGCCGGCAGTCTCTTGGGCATTTAAAATCCCGGAAAATAGAAGGATCACGCCTAGCAAGGAGACCTTGTACATTCGTTTTACCTGGTTTGCCCTAAAATCCCCTGCCTTAGCAATGAACATATAACGCAGCAGCCGCATTAACAGCAATGCTCCACATACCTCCTTATTTGGGTGTAGCAACAAAATCCCTCCGGCGCGCCGGTTGGAATAAGAAGTTTCCGCTTTAGGCATGGGGATTGTCAACATTTAAGCACTACCCCAATAGAAAAATATATACCCAAAGCCCCTGCCTGCCACATACCCTTCGGCATCTGATAATACCAGGCAGCGTTCACCGGCAGAGGGAATCTGATCTCGGCCTTCAGGGCGCATCGGGAAAAATGATATTCCAAACCCAGCCACAGGGGGTAAAAGAACACCTTAGGAATTTCCTTTTCCGGGAAGACCAAAGACGCGCCCGCCCCTGCAAGTACGCGAACCGCTAAATCCCTCCAAGGCAGCAAATACAGACCGGGACTAACCTGCACTTCCTGAGCCGCCAATACCGTGCCGGTTTTAGCTGGATCCATCCAAAACATCCAATTCAGCGTAAGGAATAAGCGGTCCGGCAGGAAATGATACCGGTACTCCGCATCAAAGGCATACTCGTTGTTTCCCCGAAATGCATAGATAAAGCCGAAGGAGTGATGGGTTACTTTTTGAAGCACCGGAAGCCGCGCCTCCGTATCGGTAACGCCTTTGGGCAGGAAGAACGTTTTAGTCCAGTAGCCTTCTTTTATAACCGACCCGTACACTGCCGCGCCCTCTCTAAAGAGGAACAGCGGCGCGGTGAGAGAACCCTTTTCAATCTTGCCCAAAAGAGAACCGTTTTCATCCCCAAAATAAACCCGTACCCCCTCTTGAGGTGAGGTAAATCGCTGCCCCATTCGTATGGCAAAAACGCCGTCAAAGTTCCGTCCTGTGAAAGACTTTTGCCAATACGCCGCCACCCTTTGAGCGGACTGTTCAACGGCGTTTCTGGAAGAGATGCCTGCATACACAAAGGTAAAAAAAGTATCCCCCGTGCGGACCATGCTCTCTTCCGCGTCATAGACACCGAAATGCCAGAAAAGACGGCTTTCCTTTAAGGAGGTATAGACCATAAGCCCCCAGCGGACTCCCGCCTCAAGACACGCGTCCTGCACCTGTTCGGGAGAAATCTCTCCGTTGCCATCCTTTATGATTTGCTTGAGCGTTTGTATGCCTGCTGCGGAAAAGGCTTGTTCCACCGCTTGAGCGGTATAGGTAATGGTGCGGTCCGCGTCGTTATTACCGGGCTGTCCCTCATGCCGCACCACCATAACCGCGCTCAAGGGATCCAGGCTTTCTTGGCCCCGGACAGGTAAGGGAACATACATTGAAACAAATAAA
The DNA here is from genome assembly GCA_031279815.1 of Treponema sp. Classification (GTDB taxonomy): domain Bacteria; phylum Spirochaetota; class Spirochaetia; order Treponematales; family Breznakiellaceae; genus JAITHW01. The sequence goes on from JAITHW010000217.1 coordinate 7,944, forward strand.
ACCCCTAAAAACACGCCGGCCTTAGAACATGGTCCCATCATTTTTCCGTCATAATCTCCACTCCGTCCCAATCCTGAGGAGGCGGGTTCTTGATATAGGCCCGGCATCGTTCCTCAAAGCGAAGCGTTGCCGGATCATTCGGGAAGATTTCCAGGGCTTTTTGAAAATAGGGAAGAGCTTCCTGAAACCGCCGCTCATAATACAGCGCCGCGGCCTTATTATGATAGTTCCAAACATACTGTTCCTGGTCGCTCAGTTCCAGCCGTGCGGTAAAAATGGGGACTCCCTGGGTTTTCCCCTTGACCGCCACCCGATCAATGAGCCGGCAGGGAAGATCCCGGCAGACATTTTCATACACGCTTTCCGCAAAGAGCACCGGTTCTTTGTATTTTTTGGTAAGCCCTTCCAAACGGGAGGCCAGATTTACCGCGTCTCCAATAACCGTATAGTTCATTTTTTTATCGCAGCCGATATTTCCTACGGTTACGATACCATAGTTAATCCCGACTCCAATATGAAATTCCGGCCCGCCCAAGGTATGCTGATTCTCGTTGAACTCTTCCAAGGCATTCATCATCTCAAGCCCCGCCACTACCGAAGAGAGGCTGTCGTTTTCATGGGAGACCGGCGCGCCGAAAATAGCCATGATCGCGTCTCCGATATATTTATCCACCACGCCGTTTTTATCCATGATGATATTCACCATAGTTGAAAAATACCGGTTGAGGGAACTGACCAGCTCGTCCGGCGCCATACTCTCGGAAATGGTGGTGAAACTCCGTATATCTGAGAAAAGAATAGAAACCTCCCGGTTATTACCTACCAGCATCTTCTCGGGATTAACAAAAACCTCATCGATCACATCCCTGGGAACGTACAACTGAAACACGTTACGGATCTTCATCTCCCGCTTCTGGGCAACTGCGGCTTCAAAGGCGTAGTTCTTCATCTGTTCGTAAGCCGCGGAAAGGATCCCCAGCATCTGGTTAAAGGAAATGGAAAGCTGGCCTATCTCGTCTTTATAATACACCGGTACCCGTTCATTCATATCGTTGGAGTCAATAATCCGCTGGATGGTTTGAACCACCGCTTCGATGGGAGTGGTTAGATACCGGGCCATGATCAAGAGGATCAGGGTTCCGCCCGCTAAGGTCCCGATAAGGATATACAGGGAGGTTCTGAAGATCTCTTCCACCCTGCCGTAAAAGGTACTCCGTTCTTCGGTAACAAAGATTTGCCAGGAAAAGGGGCCAAAGGGGATAGTATAAGCCGCACGGGTCTTATTGCCGACGTGGATAGTAATAAATTCCTGGGCGCCTGCGCTTATATAGGACATAAGGGCTTTCCGTTCCTCTTCCGAAGGACTTATAGGGCCTGCCTGCATGACAAGATCCCCTTGTGTATCCAGGGCAAAGATGACTTGGGTATCGCTTCTCAGGATGCCTTGGGAAAAATTCTCCACCGCCTGTTTAGCCGCTCCTTCCATAAAAGGATCTCCTGCGGCGTTATTTTCCACCAGCAGGTTCCACTGGCCGTCGGCATAATTGGTTATTTCTTCAGCCATAAACGTAAAGAATTCCATAGCCAAATGATTTACCGAAGATGCCGCAAGCACATAAGAAACAATCCCCACCATCACAACCGCGACCGTTAATAGAGGCAACACCACAAAGAGGATTTTCGACCTGATTCTCACTCATTTATTATATATAACAATACGGGAATATACAATAGGAATCGCTAGGCAGGGCAAGCGCATTTAAACAGTATCTGCGGAACATGGTACGTGGTAAATAGTAAATAGTAAATGGTAAGCGGTTAAACGCTTTTCCCGGTCCGCAGAGAACCTATGATTTAGATTATCGGGAGAACGTGGTACCCTGGTCTGACGGGGCCAGGGAGGTCAGCCCCTTGCGGGGCTAATTATAAGAGGTGGAAGGCTGATCCGTGTT
>JAITHW010000251.1 GCA_031279815.1 Treponema sp.
AACCGTTCTGAAAAAATTACCCCCGCAGGGGCAGCACCGATTCGGGGGGAATGAAAAGCTGTTCCGGCAGGCTCCGCACAAGGGAAGGGCTGTACTTCCACCATAACTCTTTCCGTTCCGCCCCGGTATCCGCAGCGGCATTGGCAAAGAGGAGAATCCCTTCAAAAGGTTCTTCAGACCGCTGAATAATCGATATGCGCACCCGGTTGTACCCCTCCCCTTCCCGAACCGGCAGAAAGTCGTGAGCCCGAATCCCTATGTGGGTTATTTCCGGTTCAACCGAAACGGAAAGCCGCAGCCGCAGCCCCCAGTCCAGCGCATAGACTTCCTGTTCTCCCAGAGGCTTGATAGGGGAAATGTTTTTACACCCTGTAATGCGGGCGGTATGCACCGTGCCAGGATTGTGAAACAGCTCCCGGGTTTTCCCTTGATTCAAAACCCGCCCGGCTTCCATAACTGCCAGTTCATTGCAGAGCCTATACACTTCGTCCCTGCTATGGGTCACCAGAATCACGTCGTTCCGGTATTCCAGAAGCGCCTCAAGCCGAAGCTGCATCTGCTCCCGAAGGTTGGCATCGAGCGCGGAAAAGGGCTCGTCCAGCAGGATGAGTTCCGGCTCCAGGATCAGCATCCGGGCCAGCGCGGCCCGCTGCTGCTGCCCGCCGGAAAGCTGATGCGGATACCGCTCTTCAAGCCCTTGCAGCTCAAACCGCTCCAGCCAATCCAGGGCCTTTGCGCGTTTTTCCGGTTTTGAACAGGACAGCCCGGCGGCCACGTTTTCCAGCACGGTCATTTTAGGGAAAAGCGCGTAGTTTTGAAAAAGATACCCCGTCCGCCGGGCCTGGGGTTTCAGGTTGATCTTTTTTTTGCGGGAATCAAAAAATACCCGCCCGTTCACCGCAATATACCCCTCGTCGGGGGTTTCTATGCCGGCGATGCACTTGAGGGTCATGCTTTTCCCTGAACCGGAAGCGCCCAGAATACCAAGGCAGCCTTGAGGGGTTTCAAAGTCCGTTTCAAGACAAAACCCCCGGAGCCTTTTGCGGATTGAAACGGTAACGCTCATGGTTTGGTCTTTCCTTCTTTGATGGTGAAATAATTCATCAGAGCCACCGCTAGAAACGAGAAGATGACGATGATGAGTACATAGCGGTACGCGGTATCCATATCCCCCGCGCTTACCGCGGAATAGATGGCAAGGGGCAAGGTACGGGTTTTTCCCGCTATATTTCCCGCGATCATGGCGGTAGCCCCGAATTCTCCCAATCCCCGGGCAAAAGCCAAAACGCCCCCGGAGGCGACTCCGGGCAGCGCGGTAGGGAGCCGCACCCGCCAGAACAGCTTCCATTCCGATAATCCCAAGGTTCTTGCCGCGTAGATGAGGTTCGGGTCCACCTGTTCCAACGCGCCCCGGGCGGAGCGGTACATCAGGGGAAAGGAGATCGCCGCCGCGGCAAGTACCGCGGCTTCCCAGGAAAACGCTATTTTGATGCCGAAGTAATCCGCCAGAAATTGGCCTATGGGACGCCGCACGCCGAAGATGTATAATAGAAAGAATCCGGCAACCGTGGGCGGCAATACCAGCGGCAGGGTAAGGATGCCGTCAAGGATCATCTTCCAGGGCTTCCGCCGGATATCCGCCACTATTTTTGCGGCAAAGATTCCCAGAAAAAACGTCAGCACCATCGCGGCGGATGCGGTTTTTATGGAAATCAGCAGAGGCGACATATCCATTTACCGCGGGCCTCTGAAGCCGTATTTTTGAAAAACAGCCAAGCCCTCTTCGGAAGCAAGAAAATCAATGAAGAGCCGGGCTTCCTTTTGATGACCCGAAGCCGCAGTAATGCCCGCCGGATAGACGGCCTTTTGGGAACGAGCGAAAACCCCGGCGCGTCCTATGCCGTCTATGAATACCGCCATGAAAATCAGCCTTATCAAACAAAACGATACATTATACATTTTCTTGCTCCAAATATTGATATTTCTAATAAAACATAACTATATCAAATTTTATATAGTTATACAATATATAAACGAATAAAACATTGATAAACCTGTAAAAAAATATTACTATTAGCGATATGTTTATAAGCAACCATGAACTTGATATCCTTATTGAAGAAGATGTTCCCTATTTTGATTTTGACCGGCTGGGTTTTGGGAATTCGGGACGAACACGGGAGAATAACGTATGTCGCCCGGATATTCCGGCGCCTGGGAATCGAAGCGGACGCTTTGATTATGCCGGGTAATCGATGTTTGAAGCGTCCGGAAGCCGGGAAGGTCCCTTAACCTATGGCTTAGAGACCTTCTAAGGAACCGCTGATTAAAGCAAACTATAGTAAAAGAACCACGGAAAACACGGAAGCTACGCGGAATTGAGGGCTATTTCCGTGTTTTTTCATGTATTCCGTGGTTAAATAGTCTTACAGGCAAGCGGCTTGCTTGGTGGCGGGAGTTAAGCGCGGGATACGGCGATTAAATGGCAAATAATAAAGAAACTACGGCCCACGGGTTTTAAGGCATATAATCCATGCTAATCCGAGGGTAATTATGCTGAGATTGGAAGGCGTGCTTCCTTAAAGCTGTATAACTCACTGTCCCTATTAAGGTTTTCCAATCCGGTAGAGGCGCTCAATGAACCGTACCGTTTCCCTGCCGTCGCCGCCGCTCACCAAAGGAAGCCGTCCCTCCAGGATAGCGCCGCAGAAGTCATTGATTTGACAGGTAAAGAAGTAAACCGTGGGATCAATAGTCTTGAAAAAAGCCTCGTCCTCTTCCTTGTATTTCGATAAAAGTTCCTGTTCACCCTCTATGGTCCACAGATCGTTTAGGGGAGGCTCTGTAATCGCGCTCCTCCCGGCAATGAACATGGCCCCGCTGTCGGTCTGGACTCCTACCGAATAGGCGGCGCTTCCATGAACATGGACTTTGGCGTAGATTCCGGGTTTCTGGGAATTACTCACCAGTACCGAAGCCATACCCCCTTGCGCAAACCGAACCGCGGCCGCCGCGCTGTCCTCTACTTCGATATAGGGATGATTAACATTGTCCCAGTACCCCTGGATTTCCTTGAAAGGCCCCATAAACCAGTGGAGAAGATCGATCTGATGAGGCGCCTGATTGATAAGGATGCCGCCTCCTTCGGTGTCCCACTTGCCCCGCCAGGGATCGCTGTCATAATAGTCCTTGTCCCGCCAGCCTAAAATAGTAACCTGGGCAAGAACCGGTTTCCCTATTTTGCCCTGATCAACGGCTTCTTTCATTCGGATACAGGCAGGAAACCAGCGGCGCTGACTCATCACCGAGAGTATCTTTCCTGTTTGTTCGGACCCGGCGATCATGTCGTTACAGTGGGCTTCGGTTAGAGCCATAGGTTTTTCCACCAATACATGGACCCCCGCGGCAAAAGCTTCTAGAGTATTGTTCCGATGCTGCGGATGGGGGGTGCTTATGATTACCCCGTCAACCTTGTCGGCCTGCGCCATCTCTTCTACGGTATCACGGGAACCAATGCCCCAGCGATCCGCAAAAACGCCCCTCCGTTCCCGGTTTCTGCCGCAAACCGAAACCAATTCCCCCTGTGCGGAAGCCCGTACTGCCTGAGCATGCAAGTGGGCTGCCTTACCATACCCCATGAGGCCAATCCGTACCTTTTCTTTCATGTATGTTCTCCAGGAATGAGTATTACCTTGAGGAGCGCGTCCTCCCGGTTGTAGAGTTTGTCAAACCAGATTTGGCCTTCTTTGAGAGGCGCTTTCATGCTGATCAATGACCGCACATCAATCTTTTTTCGGGCCATCAGATCGAGGGCAACGGGATATTCCCCGGATATGGCGCAGGACCCCAGGAGGCTTATCTGGCGGGAAACTACGCTTTGGAGGGGCAGTTCGATTGCAGGGCTTACGTTGCCGATCAAGGTAACGGAACCGCCTTTTCGGACCAAGGCAATCGCGGTTTGTATAGAAGCGGCAGCCCCGACCGCTTCAAAAACCCGGTCAACTCCCCGGCCATGGGTGAGTTCCTGTATCTTGGATAAGAGATCCTCATCCGCCGGGTCAAAACAGCGGTCGGCCCCGAAAGAAAGGGCGGTTTCCCTCCGAAGAGGATCCGGATCCAACGCGATGATCCTGCCTGAAACCGAGACCCGCAGTATTTGGATGAGCAGGAGTCCGATAAGCCCTGCGCCAACCACCGCCACGGTTTCATTGAGACCTACCGGGGTAATGCTCAATGCATGAGCCGCCACCCCAACCGGCTCGGTCATAGCCGCCTCTTCGTAAGGCAGATCCGGCGGAAGGGGATAGCAAATATGCGCCGGTACCGCTGCATATTCGGCAAACGCGCCGTCCCGGCGATACTCATCGCAGGAAACTCCCAGAACCATACGGTTATCGCAAAGATTTACCTGTCCGTTCCGGCAATACCCGCAGGAACCGCAGTATATTGTGGAATCAAAGGTAATGCGGTCGCGGAGCTTAAACCCCTTGACGCCCGCTCCCAAGGCGGCAACCTCCCCGGCAGCCTCATGGCCCATAATAATCGGCGGTTTCCGTCTGCCCGTAGACCCGTCAAACCCATGTATATCGGACCCGCAAATGGCCGCGGCCTTCACCTTCACCAATACATCCTGGGCGCCCGTTATGTCCGGGTCCGGTACATCCGTATAGGTTACGGTTTTGTATTCTTTCATCAGCAAGGCTTTCATACTGCCCTCTCCTTATTGGCGAGTATATCAGAACCGCATAGATTTGGTAAGCATACCGGTCGTATTCACAAACCGGCGAATTCGGCGCCGCCTGATTACCGCAATTCCCGGTTTTCATAATACACTATATATAGCGTAAATCATGCTATAAAATAGTTTTAAGCGCTACTGGTA
>JAITHW010000136.1 GCA_031279815.1 Treponema sp.
CCGTTCCAGGTTAGTCCGTTGGGAGCGTTCTTCATCGGAGGCGATAACTATTTCATTTTCACCGGTGATACGGGAAGCAAGGATTTCCCGCAGATGAGCAGTTTCCGCCACACTAAGCCCTGTCATATCCACAAGGCGCAGCCGCATAGTTACCTTGGTATTGACCTTGTTGACATTCTGTCCCCCGGGACCGCTTGAGCGGGAGAAGCTTGCTGTAGCGGCGGCACGGATGGACTGGCGTAAGAGTACAGTGTTCAAAGCGCCTACCGCAATTTGCGCCGCAGTTTCCGCCGTTGGTTACGCCGGGTATACTGCTCAACAGTATGAGGCTCCTCTACAATATTATCCTGGTATACCCGAATAGCTTCCTTATTAGGCATTTGTGATGCGGCAATAATCCACACAACGCCAAAGAGGATCATCCCAACGCAAAGAATTTGGCCGGTGGAAAAACTGAGTGGTGGATGAGCATAAGCAGGAGAAAGACTGGTTTTAACCAATTCAATCCGGTAGCCCAAGTCCGCATCGGGTTCACGGAAATATTCAATGAAGAAGCGGAACAAGCCATAACCCGCAAAGTACAAACCAATGAGAAAGCCTTTAAAAGGCTTGCGGTTACGGAAAAACCAGATAATGGCCCAAAGGATCACACCCTCAAAAAGCGCTTCGTAAAGCTGGGAAGGATGGCGGGGCAGATTGATCAAGGGGCCTGCAATCGCTATACCGGTTTTGGCGGCGGCTTCCTGTACCCAGGCTTCATTTGCGGGGAGGGGTGTGGCATTGGGAAAAAGCATTCCCAAAGGGCCGGTAGTGACTCTGCCATAAAGTTCCGCATTGATAAAATTCCCCAAACGCCCAAAAGTATAGCCCAGGGGAATACTGGCGGCGTACATATCACCGATTTCCCGAAAATTGAAACGCTTCTTCCAGGCAAAAAGCACCACCGCCAAAATACCGCCGATAGCGCCGCCGTGATAGCTCATCCCCATAAGACCGGTAAACTGGCCATCCCTAAAGGGCCAAAAAATAAGCCAAGGTTGACGCCGGTAAATATCGGTAGTCTCATACACAATCGTGGAAAGAAGGCGGGCTCCCACCAGCAGCCCAAATATACCCCAGCCAAACAACGAGGAAAGTTCATCATCACTCATGGGGAAATTGCGTTCCCGCACCTGACGGCGATACAACAGAAAAGCAACGCCGAACGCAATGATATACATCAGCCCATACCAGCGGACCGGAAGACCAGGAATTATTTCCGGCTTGAGCCAGGAAGGGAAAGGAATGGTCAGCAACATAACGCCAATCATAGCCGAAAAATAAGGGTTTGGCTATTCACGGGTTTACACCCTAAACCCCTGCTGCATGGCGTGGTTTAATTTAAGCTTGATAAAGTTGTTTTCCTTTTTGAGCTTGGCAATTTCATACTGCTGTGATTTAACTGTCTCAATGAGGTCCCCCTGGGTAAGCGCGCCGGAGTGGAGCAAATCTTCCACATATTCCATCTTGCTGTCAAAATCAATCTCCGCCTCCATTCCCGCTTCCTGAAAACTCTCTTCAATTTCCTTGTCACCTGGGGCAAAAGAGTCCTCATCAGATTCCAGTATCTTGTCGGCAATACGGTAGATGCCCTGGGAAAGAATCGATTGGGGCTTGTACAGGGTAATAGGCAACCGTGAAGCAAGCGCGATGTCCTGCACCGAGTCCCGGTAAATCACCCCCAAATGATCTATCTTAAGGTCCAAATATTCTTCGCAGGAGCGGCGAATCTTCATGGCTACATCGGCGTCTTTAGGCTCCTCCACCATGTTCATAATAAGCCGCGGGTGCAAACGCTCAAGATGCGTCATAAATTTATCATAAGATTCCCGGTCAATCGCCTGAATTTCCGGCACAATTTTGGGAACGTAGAGGTTTTGCGGCCCTGAGCCGTCTTTCCGTGTCTTTTCAAGATAGGCGCGAGCCTCCGAACCTTTGGGGCAGCAGGTGAACATCAAGCGAAATACCGCGTTTTTAAGAAACACATAAGCGTTGAGTACCGCAGTTACCGCCGGCGCGGATACCACAATGCCCTGGCCAGAAAGGAGAAAAAAGTCAAGAATAGATTGATGGGTCCCCGCACCCAGGTCCAGGATTAAAATATCAGTGTCCCCGCTCAGGGCAAGAAGCCGTTTGACCAGCGCCTTGAGCTGGGAAACCCTCAGATTGGCAGTACCCGGTATCTCCGTATCCCCGGGGATAAAACGGAGGCCCCGCACATCAGTATCAGTAATTACCTCGGTAAAGTCGGATTTGATGTTGTTGAGGAACGTGCCAATCCCCATCTGCGGCGAATGATGGCCCAGCACCAAATGCAGGTTTGAAGCCCCCAGGTCAAGGTCTACCAGCACCACGCGCTGCCCCGCCTGGGCAAAGGCTACGCCCAGGTTTGCCGCTACCAGGGATTTACCCACTCCGCCCTTTCCACTTGCTATTGGAATAACACGCATCATTCACCCCCCTGCTGGACTGTTGTCGCAGCTGACTGCGCCGCTTGCGTTGACAATATCCTCGCTGGCCGCGTTTTTCTGATTATGAACAAGCCCGCGGTAACCGAGCACAAATCGCCCATTATCAATATCCCCAGGATTCCGGGAAGCGTAAACAGCAGTATCTGTTCAAACACCGCTGCGGACAGTATACGCTGCCGGAAAAAAATACACCAAACCAATACCGCAAAAAAACTCACGGCCTTCCCCGCGGTGTAAAGCGGCCCGTATCCACAGTACCGGGAACTATCCAGCAATAAAAACAGAGCCATCAAAGGAAACAGCGCGTTAGCCGCTAGACAGGAGATCCAGGGAAAAACCGCCGCTCCCTCATCAGGCCGCAACACCGCGAATGACCCCAGCAGAAAAAAAAGCCGGACACACTCAAATATAAAAAGCCCCACTCGCAGCGGCCAATATGTTTCCATAAACAGCTCTCCAGAATTTGTTACTACAACCACTATAGGAAAAAAAATGAAAAAAGGAAAGACATAGGAACTTGTTCAAGCACTGGAGCTTCCGAACAGTTCTATGAAAAGCCCCGGCCAGGAGGACCACGGCGCAGCAGGTCACCGCTTACCGTTGCTTCCTTCCGGACCTGGCGGGGTTGGGCAGCGCCCACTCGCATGGTTCCTGGCACAGGGCAAGAGTTATACTACACCAGCGCAAAAAAAGTAACAAGAGGCCGGTACTTTTTAATTTGAGGCAACTGGAGGTATACCTTGCAAAGATATTTATGATTCCGGAACTTTCAGAATCTAAGAAGTATTTACATTGTCAGGTAACGGAGCTTCTGTAGCCGGCTACGTGATCAGCTTTCGATTGACTGATACCGTTCCTCGGTTATGGAACTGTCATCATCACGCCGTTTCATGCGGAACGGATCATTAAAGATATGCGCCGCACATTTTCAGCAGCCTTTGCCGGGTCCCATACAAACGCCATATATCCGCCTCTTCAAAGTATACTATGCCGCTGGAACCGGGACAAGCGTTTAACTGAATGAGCCGCATACTCCATAATTGTGGCGGCTC
>JAITHW010000050.1 GCA_031279815.1 Treponema sp.
GGAGAATATTTCAAGGAACCGACGATTACTATAGACCTTTTCCGGCGCTATGTACCCAAATCCCTGTTGATCTGCGGGCTTTTTATACCCTTCAAAAGTTAAATGCTTTTGCCCTGGGGCAGCTCTGCGCCTTGCCTTGACCAACGATTTGTATTTATGATACAAACGCAGGGGTTTTCAGCAGTATCCTAGCGGGACTGTGTGGTCGGGGAAAGCCGTTAGTTTTTATGAAAAGAGGGATGCGGAAGCCCGTAATTATAATTCACAGCAGAATAACTTCCACCGAATCTCCGGCCGAGAGGGGCGGTGTTCCGCCGGGGATATCCAGAATACAGTTGCAGCCGGTAAGAGTCGCCAAAGAACCCGATCCGGAAAAAGAGGGAGCGACTTTCTCTCCTTCCATCCGGGCGTACACAAAACGGCGGTTATCGCTTGTTTTGGGAAAAGGTTCCTCCAACACGCCGCGGGTTCTCCGGGGAAGAACCCGGGATGCGCCGGCAAGCCGGCGAATTACCGGTCCGGCCAAAAGGTCAAAGCTAATAGCCGCGGCTCCTGGGTTTCCCGACAGGCACAGCACGATTTTTGGAGCTTTGTACAAACCGGTAATCCAGCCTCCCGGCTTCATCCGAACCCCCCGGAATAGCTGTTCCGCACGAATCATCTCACCAACCAAGGGCATATAATCCCGATCCCCCACAGAAACACCTCCGGTAGTAACGATGAAATCGCAGGTTTTCAGTAATGCTTCCACGGTTTCGGCGATTGCGGGCGCATCATCTGCGGCGTTGGGCCCGAATACCGGCTCGCCTCCTGAGACTGCTACCCGTGCCCCCAGAACGTACCGGTTGCTGTCATATATTTTGCCCGGGCTCAAGGGCTGATTCCCGGGTATGAGTTCGCTGCCAGTGGAGAGTATCCCCACTTTAGGGCGCATAAAAACCGATGCTTCCGTAAAACCCTGGCTTGCCAATACTCCGATATGCGCGGCGGTAATGGGTTCACCCTTTCCGAGAAGCCTGCGGCCTATGCGCAGATCTTCCCCTTGGAAACGGTAATTTTGATATTCTCTCAATGAAAGGGGAACCTGCACGTAGTCCTTACCATTATCCGTATCCTCATAGCGGACCACGCATGTAGCCCCGGACGGGAGAGGCGCGCCGGTCATAACCCGGGCGCATTCTCCTTTTGCCAGAGGTTTCATCGGCGCATCCCCTGCATAGAGGGTTTCTATAACCCGCAATACCGCGGGCTTATCCCTGCTTGCGCCGGCCAGATCCTTGTGGCATATCGCAAAACCGTCCAGAGGGGAACTATCAAAAGGGGGCATATTAATAAGAGCGTCAAGGTTTTTAAAAGATATCCTGCCCAACGCATCAAGAAGGGGCGCCGTTTCATGCTTTCCCGGTACCGGCGTCTGTTCAAGCAGGCGCTCAATTGCCGAATCCAGAGGGATACTGTTCTGTCCCATATCAAAACCTCTACTTCTTGCTTAAACATAAAGCGATTAAGGAAAACCCCGGTTCTTCAAGCGGGGTATGTCTTGGTATAACAAATAACCGCGATTCTGTAAAGGGAGGATAGTACCCTTAACGATGGCCATATCTATGCTTCAGATAAGCAAGATAAACCTCTGTCGAGGCCATCTCGAACACAGGTTCCCGCGGCGGCGGCCTAAAGAAGGGAAGCCAAACGCCGTTATTATATGGTTAAGGTTTCAAGATCAATATCATTGGCGTTCAGATAGGTTTCGATTCTTGCACGGCTTTCTTTTAAAGTCGAACAAATGAGTTCCTTTTTTCCTTCGGTTATCCTGAATGAAGGGACGCATACGCTTATGGCTCCCAGCAGATTCTCGTGCGCGTATATCGGCGCCGCAAAACATTCTATCTGATCGGTTGTTTCGCCGTTTTCATAGGCCCAGCCCTTCAATCTGATTTCCGCCAGCTGCCTTTCAAGCGCCGAAAAGTCCGTAATGGTCCGGGATGTATACGCGGTAAGACCTTCGGGATACAGGGCTTTAACCTCCTCAATGGTTTTTGAACTGAGCATAGCCTTGCCCAAAGCGGTGCAGTACGCGGGAAGACGTTTGCCCACAAAAGAAGCGATGCGGATTGGTTCATCGGTATCGACCTTGGCGATGTACAGCGCCTGCCCCTTATCCAAGACACCCATCTGGCATACCTCTCCGGTTTTTCCCGCAATATCGTTCATTTCGTTTTTGATAAATGCAAAAGAGCTTTTTCCGGTGTTATACACCGCCCCGACGCAGTAGCTTGCAATGCCGATAGTGTACCGCCGGTTTTTTTTGTTCAGAAAGACGAATCTCCGCCGCGCAAGAGTATGTACAATCGGTACCACCGTGCTTTTCGGGGATCCGATACGCTTGGCAATCTCTGATAATGTCAAGCCTTCGGGAAAGCCCGCAAGCAGTTCCAGAATATTCATAACTCTCAGGGTCGGTTGATGCGTAGCTATAGACATTCAATTTCTAGTCCGGAGAATACCATAGCATTAAAAAAAAATGTTGACAAGGTAAAAAAAGCCATGGTATGTTTAAAAACAGTTCCGTTATACGTATATAATTCATATATACGTACAGGCGGAGCTTAATACCGTAGAGCCGGATTCCTGGGAGATGCCAAAGATACGGCGGGAACCGGAACGATTCGGAAACTATGGAGAATTAGAAAAATATGGAAAGATTTCCGTAGCCGTGGTATACTGAATCAGGAGTTATTTTAAAGGAGTTTGTATGAAGCATAAGCGTATTTGGATCATCCCGGCGGCAGTTGCGGTCCTCACAATTGTGACCGGCTGCGCTAAAAAAGACGGCGGAACAAGCGGAACCGCAGCAGGGGCAAAGGCGCAGGAAGCTGGTTTCCCGAAAAAGAACATCGCCGTAATTTGCCCGTGGGCGGCCGGCGGCGGCACGGACGCGATACTGCGGGCTCTTTCGGCCGCGGCGGAAAAACAGCTCGGGGTAACGCTCACGGTGGAAAATAAAACCGGCGGGGCCGGCGCCATAGGGCACGCGGCTATTAAGAACGCCAAGCCCGACGGCTATACCCTAGGCATGATCACCTTCGAGTTAAGTTCCCTTCCTCCCCAAGGTCTTATCGACTTTACTTACGAAGATTATGACCCCCTTATACGGGTAAACTCCGATGCCGCAACCCTTACGGTTAAAGCCGACGCTCCCTACAACACCATAGCGGAGTTTGTTGAATACTGCAAAGCGAACCCCGGGGGCGTCTCTATCGGCAATTCGGCCCCCGGCTCGGTGTGGCATATTGGGGCGGGACTCCTGGCCAATGAAACCGGCATTGAGGTAAAGCATATACCCTTTGAAGGAGCCGCGCCGGCGGTTACGGCCCTTGCGGGGGGGCACATTCAGGCGGTAACCGTATCTCTTGCGGAGGTAAAAAGCCAGCTCGACGCGGGAAATGTAAAATGCCTGGGCCTCATGGATACCAAAAGGAGCGAACTGTATCCCGGCATCCCCACCTTTACCGAAGAGGGCTACGATATCGTGTATTCCACCTGGCGCGGCATGGCAATCCCGAAAGGCGTAGACCCGGTAATAAAAACAAGGCTGGTAGACGCCTTGACCGCGGCCATGAACGACCCGGAATTTGCCGAAAAAGCGCGGAATCTGAACCTTCAGCTTGCCTATCTGCCGCCGGATCGGTTTGCCCTGTTCCTCAAAGAAAATTATGAGGCCGTAGAGAAAACCCTAAAAGAAACCCATCTGCTGGACGAATAAGCCGGCAAGGAGCAGCCCATGAAAAAAGCCGATTTGATATGCGCCGTTATCGGTATGCTGTTCAGCAGCGGAACGTTTATCATTACCTTTGGTTTTAAAAAATTTAAAAACGTACCGGTAGGGCCGGAATTTTTCCCCCGCTACTTGTCCGCCGGTCTTTTCATCTGCTGCGCGGCGCTGTTCGTTCAGTCGGCAATACGTCCCGCAGCAAATGACAGGACCGCTCCCAGCATCAGCCCGTTGCACCCGGGGATTCGCCGCCTGCTGGCGGGCCTCGGTATTATTGCAGCCTACACCTTTGCATGGGACATTATAGGGTTTCTTATTGCCACGCCCCTTGCCTTATGGGCGCTGATGTTCCTGCTGGGAGTACGCAAGTACCCGCTCATGGCGTTCTTTTCGTTGGGAACAACCGCCGTTGTTTTCGGCGCGTTCAAGTTTCTTCTGGGTATTGATATGCCTCTAGGGTTTCTTGAAAACATTGCAGGCTGAGGTAAAATCATGGATATGGCATTGCTTCTTTCCGGCATAGCGCCGGTATTTGCGCCTATGAATCTGGCACTCATTTTTATTGGAGCGGCCGGCGGTGTTTTAATCGGTTCCATACCGGGACTGACCTCGACTATGGGAATCGCCCTGCTCGTTCCCTTTACCTATGGTATGCCGATTATTCCTTCTACGGGCTTGCTTCTGGGCATCTTCTGCGGCGCGATGTACGGCGGTTCCATCGCGGCAATACTGATAAGAACCCCGGGCACTCCGGCGGCGGCCGCGACCATCCTCGACGGGTACCCCATGGGGCAGCGCGGGGAAGCGGGAAGAGCCCTTTCAATCGCGCTGTTTGCGTCCTTCTGCGGCGGCCTTATCGGGGCTTTGACCATGACTTTTTTAAGCCCTTTTATTTCCCGTTTAGCTCTCAAGTTTGGACCTGCTGAATTTTTCACCTTAGCCCTATTCGGGCTTTCGGTTATTATCTCCATTTCAGGTAAAAGCCTGACCAAAGGGCTTATCAGCGCCTTTTTCGGCCTCTTAATCGCCACTGTGGGAATGGATAAAACTTCCGCATATCTCCGTTTTACCAAACTGCCCGGATTTTACGAAGGCATCCCCTTTATTCCGGGGCTAATCGGATTGTTCGCCGTTTCCGAAGTCTACGCCAATATTGAAAATATCCTCACCGGCGAAAGAATTACCGCAAAAATCAGCGGCGTCCTTCCGGGACTGCAAGATATCAAAAAAATTCTGCGCGCCACCATTACAGGGGGCTTTATCGGTACGTTTATCGGCTCCATACCCGGCGCGGGCGGGGATATTGCGGCGTTTGTTTCCTATTCCGAGGCAAAGCGCACGAGCAGGCATCCTGAAAAATTCGGCACCGGCGTTCCCGAAGGCATCGCCGCAGCGGAGTCGGCCAATAACGGCTGTTCCGGCGGGGCAATGATACCGCTCCTTTCCCTGGGCGTCCCCGGAGACTCCAATACCGCGGTACTGATGGGCGCGTTCATCATGCAGGGTTTTCAGCCGGGCCCTATGATGTATGTTGAACACTTGGATGTGGTCTATGCGGTGTTTGCCTCTTTGATCGTAGCCAACGCGGCTATGCTGCTGGCAGGCATAGCCGGGGTGAGATTGTTTACCAAAATCATTTCGATTGAGCGCAAACTCCTGATTCCGGCGATTCTGGTACTGTCTTTGGTCGGGTCTTACGCGATTAACCATAATATGTTTGACGTTTACTTTGCGCTGGCAATGGGTCTGGCGGGATATTTGTTGCAGAAATATGAATTCCCCCTCAGCCCCATACTGCTTGCCCTCATTTTGGGACCCATGAGTGAAAGTAATCTGCGCCGGTTTATGCAGATTGACGACGGACAGTTCTGGCGGCTGTTCACCAAACCGATATGCGTTATTTTCATCATCCTTGCAGCAGCGTCGATGATAAGCTCAGTGCTTAATCAGCGTAAAATAAAAAAACAGGCGGGATAACCGCATAGAATATATAAGGAGCAGCCATGAAAGCGGCTAAAGTGTACGGCGCCAAAGATTTACGTCTGGAAGAAGTTGAAACCCCCAGGATAACCAAGCCCGCGGATGTGTTGGTCAAGCCGGCATATACCGGCATCTGCGGTTCCGACGTTCATTTGTATCACGGGAAAAACCCTCTGGCGGTTTTACCCCGCATTATGGGGCATGAAGTTGCCGGCGTTGTTGAAGACTTCGGCGGCGAGGTAAAAGGGTTAAGCCCTGGGGACCATGTGGTCATTGACCCGATCAGTTTTTGCGGCAAATGTTACGCATGCCGGCATAATATGCCCAATGTATGCGAATCCCTGCTGGTGTTCGGCGTTCAGCAGGACGGCGGTATGAGGGAGTATTTTACGATACCGGAGAAACAGGTACTCAAGATCGATAAAAACCTTCCCTGGAAAGAAGCGGCGCTTATTGAGCCCTTTACCATCGGGGCAAACGCCGCAGCCCGGGGGAATGTAGGGATCGGCGATACGGTGCTGGTTGAGGGGGCTGGCCCCATCGGCATAGCGGCGCTTAAACTCGCGAAAATTAAAGGCGCGCAGGTTATGGTATCCGATGTGGTTGACGAAAAACTGGCCTTTGCCGGAAAACAGGGCGCGGATATAACGGTCAATACCGCCAAGACGGATCTTGAGGAAGCGGTACGGGAATGGACCAAAGGCGAGGGCGTGAACAAGGTTATCGACGCCGCGTGTACCACCCCGACAATCGAAGCCGCGTTCAAGGTAGTCTCTGCCGCGGGAACGATTGTATTCCTGAGCTTCGGCGAAGAGGCCGCGAAAATCGCGCCTCTGCCGATTACCAAAAAGCAGCTTACCGTTGCAGGGTCTAGGCTGCAAACCTATCAGTTCGCCAATGTGATACGGCTTATGGAATCCGGCGCGTTGCGGGGCGGCGATTTGGTTAGCCATATTTTCCCCTTCCCGGATATTCAAAAGGCCTTCGACTTTATCGACGCTCATCCGGGAGAGGTGAAAAAGGCGCTGTTGGAATTCTAGCAAGATTATGAATAGATAAGGAGCTGCTATGGCGACAAATTTTAGACTGGATGGAAAAGTTGCGCTGGTTACCGGCGCGGCTTATGGAATCGGGTATGCAATGGCAAAAGCCCTTGCCCACGCGGGGGCGAAGATTGCGTTTAACTGCCGGGGCCAGGATCACCTGGACGCCGCGTTACAACAGTATAAAGCCGGCGGCATCGATGCCCGAGGGTATATTGCGGATGTAACCGAAGAGGCGCAGGTTGCCAAGCTCATTGCGGATATAACCGGGGACATCGGCGTTATCGACATACTGGTAAATAATGCGGGAATCATCAAACGAATCCCCATGACCGAGATGAGCAAAGCGGATTTCGCACAGGTTATCGATATTGATTTGGTCGCTCCCTTTGTAGTTGCCAAGGCGGTGATTCCCGGTATGATTAAGAAAGGAGGCGGCAAGATCATCAACGTCTGTTCGATGATGTCCGAACTGGGCCGTGAAACCGTGAGCGCGTACGCCGCGGCAAAGGGAGGGCTTAAAATGCTTACCCGGAACATTGCCTCCGAATATGGGGAGTATAACATCCAATGCAACGGTATAGGCCCCGGTTATATTGCCACGCCTCAAACCGCGCCTTTACGGGAAAAACAAGCCGGCGGTTCCCGGCACCCCTTTGATTCGTTTATCATTGCCAAGACCCCTGCGGCCCGGTGGGGCAATCCCGAAGACCTCGAAGGCCCCGCTGTTTTTCTTGCCTCAAGGGCCTCGGATTTTGTAAACGGGCATATACTGTATGTTGACGGCGGCATACTCGCCTATATAGGCAAGCAGCCTAAATAAGCGCCGCGGATAAACCCTTATGCGCTGCTACGGCTGTCAAGAGACGGCTTTAAGCCGGCCGCTAGGCCTCCGGTTCCGGCGCGGCTTTAGTCCGTCCCTTAGGGGAACCCGTTTTTCAGCTCTTCATAGAACGCTTTTCCCGCTCTATACATCCGGATCCGCCCTCGCCTTGACGTAATGATAAAACACCGGCGTCCATTGAATTGGAAAGACGAGTGAATTTATACATAAGTCCCCGCTCCCGCGAATGGGACGGGCAAAATAAATAGCGCATCCCAGCTTTTCCGCCAATACCTTATGCGCGGCGAATTCTTTGCCCTACTCCATAAGGGTGCCGTTACCAGTTTTAGGGCGCGGCTTGCTTTCAAGCCGCCTGAGTTCCGTTTTCTTCTGAGCGGCGGCGGTATATATTATGCCCAGAATGACCGCTATGTTCCATTTGGGAAGCCGCATAGTCTCAATGACCTACAGCGCGTTCCGCCCGTCTATGTTATAGTTGTGCGTAAGGCATATCGTTGGTTCCTCCGGTGAATGTGGTTTGGTAACTTTATTCTACCGGTTCAGCGATGCCTTTTCTATATCCTTCTCCTCTTTCGCTCTTCAGATTTGATTTGGACAAATAAAAATTTTCAGATACCCCGGCCTTTCAGGATGGTGAGGTTCATTTTCAGAATAAAATCCATTTTTAGGTTCCAGATTTTATAATATTTTTAAATATTATTTCAGGTATTGAATAATCACAGATTATAATTTCTTCATTTTTTATTTGATAGGCTTATTTTATAACCATAGATGTGATAAACTGAAGATATGAGAAAGGGGGAAATTCAGAGGATGCCAAGGCGGTATTGTTTAAGCGAGGGCTGTACGGGGTAAAACCTGATACATTATATAAATGTTGGTCCTATACCTCCATTTAATGAATGTTTTCCTATAGAAAAAAATTTTAATTCTAAAACCTAAATGCGTAAAACCGGCGACTTGTAAAAGACAATAGCCATATATGCTTTGTACAAATTTTATTGAAATAAATTCTTTCCATAAATATTCTTTCAAAAGAACCCATTATAGTCGATTAAGAAAAAAGGAGTAAAGATGATAAGAAGAAAAGCCGAAGAAATAGTATGGCATATTCAATAGATTTCAGGATGCGTGTAATGGCGTACATGGAAGAAGGGCACAG
>JAITHW010000139.1 GCA_031279815.1 Treponema sp.
TCGGTTTTCAGGAATGATAAATCGGTTGCGCTGCCTTTAATAATTTGCGCGTCCGCAAACATTTCTACAGCGGTTTTCCTGTTCAGCAGGCATTGCTGTTCTATTTCCCTTTTTGCCGCGGCGACTCTTTTGAAACGCATATCAAAAGATTCAATTATATCAAGCGAAACCGGCTCCCGCGCCAGTCTATACCGGTAATACATTAACGCGCTTGCGGCGCCTCTCCCCTCGGTTCTTGCGCCGGACGCATGGAAAGTCAAATTAAATTTAGTTACCATTCCTGAAAACATGAGCATAAGCGCGGCGCGCACATTTTTATCTTTTTCTTTATGTATCAGCGCTTTTAACAATGCCAGTTTAGCGGTTTGTTCACCGCTAAAAAGCTCCGGGACCGTTGCAACATCTGATCCTTTCGGCAGGGGCAAATTCTTCGGCCCCGGATATTTATTGAGAATTTCATGCACTTCTTTTTTTGTTTTCGGCTCCAATTTTAGATAGGTATCGCGCACCTTGTTATAGCCTTCGCTTAGTTTGCCAAAGTCAACAGGTTCTAAAAGAGTCCGCACCATAAATATTGCCAGGGGGTTTATGTCAACATTGACAGCCTTTCTGCCGTTTACTAACGCTTCAATCGCCGTAACGCCGCTTCCGCCGAAGGGGTCAAGTACGGTGTCGCCTTCGCTACTGAAATGTTTTATATACCCGGCGACTACATTCCACGCCTGCCGGGTAAAATAGCCGTGAACGCCGAAATGACGCTTTGCCGCGCCTCTTTTCACCGGTATTTCCGGCAGCAGCGGCTTCCCGGCATAGTCAAATACGGCGGGGGTTTTTTCACGCTCTTGATACGCGATTTTGTCATACACAAATTTATTGCCCTCTTGAAAACTTTCAGGGGACAGCAGGCGGCACAGGGACTGCCAATGCTTTTCTATTTCCTCCACGCGGAAATACAGCGCCGGCTTTTCCGTGTCCGTGGTTCTGAAACAGGCGAACTCCAGCCCGTTGCAGAGGGCAAAATAATTGCTGCGGATTTCCGGGTGCGCGGCGTAACTATACGCCTGTTCAACATTGCCGTCCTCGACAATCTTTTGATGAGGCGCTTTCGCGTCCAGCACCCAGGCAAAGCCGTTCTCAACTTTGAGCGCGTAGTCCGGTATGAGCGTAACCTTGCGCTTTTTGCTGCCGGTCCGCAGGAAGGGGCTTTGCAGGGCTTTTTCGCGCAGTATGTTTTCATGGGAAAAGCCCAGCCCTTTCAGCATGGGGTCAATGATGAGGGCCCGCACATCGGCTTCCTTAAAATCCTTGTTTGAGAGGATGCTGCTAAAATCGAGGCTGCCGAACAAGGCTTGTTTTATTCCAGTTGCTGTTCTTTCCATGTTCCATGCCGCTCCTTTTTATTCCGTTCCGCCCCGAATCAAACCCGCTTACCCCCGGGGCCTGCTTTTTTAACGGACTCGTTCTATTCGGAATTAAACCTGCGAGGCTTTTAACGCCGTCCATTCGTCTTTGAACCAAACCCGTTTTATTTAGAACCGAACCGCCGGAGCTTTTTGTCAAAACGGTTCTGTTCAGACCCAAACAACCGGGGCTTTTAGCCCCAATCATTCCGCTTTACATAGAACCGGTTTTGTTCCGCGTAGAACCGGTTCGATTCAGTATAGAACGAACAGGGCTTTTTGTAAAACCCGTTCTATTCCGCATAGGACCGTCAGGGCTTTTAACGCCGTCCATTCATCTTTTTACTAAACCCGTTCTGTTCGGAACAGAACCTGGCGGCCTTATAATCCAGGCAATCCGTTTTTGAAACAAACCCGTTCTATATATCCTCCCGTTTGTTCTAGGCGCGGGTTATACAGGTTAAGCCCTTGATCTGTAGATTGACGAATATATTTTTGTATACTAAAATTTATAAAGATATTCAAATATTTATGTAAGGAGAGGTACTATGTTTAAAAGATCAGTATTAACTGTGTTCTGTATGGCGGCACTGTTTGGGGGCGGCGCCTTTGCCGCAGGTAAAAAAGAAGCCGGCAATACGGTGTATGTCTTCGGGCCCACGCCGGATCACGGCTGGACCGGTTCCGCCGCGCGCTTTGCCGAGGAAAAGATCGCCCAGTTGAACGCCGCCGGCGGTAAATACCGGTATGTATTCCGTTCCGCCGGAGGCCCCGACGCTCAGATTCAGCAGATTGAAGCTATGCTGGCGGAAAAGCAGCTTCCCGCGGGCGTTGTAATCCAAGCCAGCGACAATATGGTCCAGGCCGCGGTTGAAAAAATCGCCCAGGCGGATATTCCCCTGATCCTGTTCGACCGGCTCCTGGACGGAACCAGCCCGCTTATCAGGCAGAAAATGCTTGTGGCCATGAGCGCGGACAACTATGCCATCGGCGCCGGCGCGGCTTACTACATGGTGGAGAAAGGCCTTGCCCCGGGAGAGGCGATCTGGGAACTGCCAGGCGATAACTCCGCGGTATCGGTGGAACGGGCCACGGGTTTCCGGGAATTCCTCACCGGAAAGCGGCCCTTCAATGACGATCAGGGCCGTTCCCTGACCATCGCGGACGACAAGAAATGGACCGGCGCGCAGATTCAGAGCGCCGTCACCTCTTCCCAGGTGGCCAACTGGTCCCGGGATAATGCCAAGCAGTATTTTGAATCCTATATAACCGGCAAGACCCCCGAGACCTTGGCCAAGTGGTTCTGGACTATGGATGACGAATTCGTCATGGGTATCCTGGAATCCCTCCAGACTCCAGCCATGGCCCAGCAGCGGGAGGTCTTTGAATCCACCGTCAAGGTCATCACAGGCTGCGGCGGGCTCCTGGCGCTCTACGACGTGATGGGCCGGACCAAAGAAACCGCGGGAAACCGGCTCTACCAGCCCGACGGCATGGCCGTCATGAGCCCTACCTGCCGGCCCGGTTTCTTTGCTGACGCCATCCAGTTAATGGATGATTATCTGAGCAAAGGAGCGGACCTATCGGTTCATTTTACCGACAAAGCCGCCAAACGTTTCCATGAGCCGCCCCATCTGGTGGACGCCGCCAGTTGGGCCGCCAATAAGGACAATCCTAGCTGGAGAGGGTTTGATTAAACCCTAACAGGTACTGTTCCGGGGGATGCCGCAGGCGGTTTCCTCCGAATTATCGCGGTGTAAACAGTATGATTGTACTTTCAATGAAAAATATTACGAAATCTTTTTTCGGCGTAAGGGTCCTCAGCAATGTAAGCCTTGAAGTTGAGCAAGGGGAGGTTCACGCCCTGTTGGGGGAAAACGGCGCGGGCAAATCCACCTTGATGAATATTCTGGGCGGAGTGCATAGCAGGGATGGGGGTACCGTAGAAATAAACGGGATTGCGCTGGGAACCGCTTCGGTTGCCGAATCGGAGAAAGCGGGCGTCGCCTTTGTTCATCAGGAACTTAACCTGTTTAATAATCTGTTGGTTTTTGAAAATCTTTTTTTAGGCAAGGAAATCCTGTATCCAACCGGAACCTTGAACAAACGGGCTATGGCAGCCCGCGCGGGGGAACTGTTTGAAGAGCTGGGAGTCAATATAAACCCCAAGGCCCCGGTAGCGGATCTGGAGACCAGCCGGAAACAGCTGCTGGAAATCGCCAAAGCTCTGGATGCCGAGGCGAAACTTATCATCCTGGACGAACCGACCACTTCTCTCAACACCCCCGAGATCCGGCATCTTTTTTCAATAGTCCGGGGCCTGCAAAAAAAGGGAATCGCCTTTATTTTTATTTCTCACAAAATGCCCGAGGTGTTTGCCATAGCGGACCGCTACACGGTTTTGCGGAACGGGCGTTTTATTAAATCAGGAAAAATCAGCGAAACTACTCCCCAGGAAGTTACCGCTTCTATGGTGGGACGGGAAGTGCCGGATAAGGCGCTATACTCTGTCAGAGAAAAGGGGGAGGTGGCGCTGGAACTGGAACATTGTTCCGGTCCCGGGTTCAGCGACATATCATACAAGGTACACCGGGGCGAGATCATCGGGCTTACCGGCCTTGCCGGTTCCGGGGCCGGCAGCCTCATGCAGGCTATGTTCGGGGCGGTTCCTTTCAGCGGAGGAACCTTCAAGGTATTCGGCAAAAAGATGCGCCGCCTTGACATACACCGGGCCATGAAACATGCCCGGATCGGCATGGTTTCCAGCAACCGTAAGGAAAATTCCATACTGCCCGATATGCAGCTTTTGGAAAATGAATATATCTCCGAGCATACCCTTTCTATGGGGAAACCTCATATCTTCAAGAAACGGGAAATCGCCAAATACAATCAATATAAGAAAATTCTGAATATCAAGGATAATTCCTGGGGGGATCTTATCACCAGTCTTTCCGGCGGCAATCAGCAAAAGATAATTCTGGCCCGGGTTTTGAATACCGACGCGGAAATCTTCCTGCTGGACAATCCGACCCAGGGCATAGATGTCGGCGCCAAGGGAGAAATCTACAAACTTATTTTACAGTTATCGGAACAGGGAAAAACCATACTGGTCAATACACTGGAAATCCCCGAAATTGAAAAAGTGGCGGATCAGTGTGTGGTTTTTTATCATGGCAGGGTTCACGCGGTACTGGATAGAAACAGTATCGATGAAACTACCGTAATGCTGCACGCCGCCGGCGCGGTTCCGCCGGCGGCTGCCCGCGCATAAGGAAGGCGCCAAATATGGACGGTACAGCGGAAGCCGGAAGCAAAACCCCGGGAAAGCCCTTCATCGGGCCTGAGAAACCTTACGGAGGCGCCGTTTTGAACCTCTGGGGAAAGTACAGTTATGTGGCGATCTTTATCGCTATATTTATTACCTTTGTGGCAGTAAGCAAAAACCTGACCTGGGGCGGGATCATGCTGATCCTGCGCCAGAGCGCGGTGATCGGTATCATCGGTTTCGGTATGGCCTTGGTGATCCTGGTGGGGGACATAGACCTTTCGGTGGGGTCCGGCCTGGCGCTGATTTCGGGCCTTTCGGTAATGGCCTACAACTGCACCGGTAATGTCCTTGTTACCCTTATGGCGGCCCTGGGCATGGGAGCCGGGGCAGGTCTTTTTAACGGCCTTCTGGCAGGCATTGCCAAGATGCCTCCCTTTATCGTTACCCTGGCTACCATGCTGATCTTCCGTTCTATGGCGCTCTATATAAGCGATTCAAAACTCTACGAACTGGATTCCACTAAATTCACCTTCGCCGGGTTTCACTACGGTTTCGGCAATTCTCCGTTTCTGACCGTTCCCATTGTGGGGATCATGTTCCTGCTGGTAGCCGCCATGATCACCTATATGTGTACCTCCACCAAGTACGGCAAACAGATCTACGCCCTAGGCAGCAACCCCAAAGCCGCGCGGCTTGCAGGGATCAACACTGAAGGGCTCAAGGTATCCCTCTTTATGATCTGCGGCCTTTTGGTGGGCTTTGCGTCGTTTGTCAATGTAGCGATGAACCGCAGCGTTTCTCCGGCGACCACCGGGATCAGCTTCGAAATGTACGCCATCGCGGGCATAGTGCTGGGGGGCATCAGTATGTCCGGCGGCAAGGGCCATGCGGCGGGCATCATCTTCGGAACCATGTCCTTTACCATGGTCAGCCGGATCATCGACGCCTTTGAACTAAGCACCACGGTAAACAATACGGTAAAAGGGGTTATTCTGCTTTTGGCCATAGCGCTCCAGATGATCAAGAAGCGATCAAAAGAATGATTCGAGGTGAAGGCGTACAAAACCGCGAAGCAGGCCGGCAGGTCAAGTATCCCGGTTACAAGAATTATCGCTAAGGTCTCGGAATAGAATGGAAAAAGCCGTAAACCCCAGAAGGCTAAACCCGGAGGGTTATGCCCGGCCGCAATAAAAGGATATATAAATATGAGTAAGTATTGGAATGATCGGATTCGATCCCTGTCTCCCTATGTGCCGGGAGAACAGCCTCAGAACAGGAAGTTTATCAAGCTCAATACCAATGAGAATCCCTATCCCCCTTCCCCAAAAGTTATTGAGGCGATTAAGAAAGCCGCGGGGGACGGACTGCGGCTTTATCCGGATCCGGCCTGCCGGGAACTGCGGGAAGCTGTTGCTCAGACCTATCAGGTTAAGCCGGAACAGGTTTTTGCCGGAAACGGTTCGGACGAAGTTTTGGCTTTTGCTTTCGGAGCGTTTTTTGGATCCCGTGATGCAGGGCCTCTCCTTTTTCCAGATATCACCTACAGTTTTTATCCGGTCTATGCCGGACTATGGGGTATTCCCTTCCGTACCGTGCCTTTGACCGAAGATTTTTCTATCCGTACCGAAGGCTACCGGACCTCCTGCGGCGGGGTGATCTTCCCCAATCCCAACGCCCCCACCGGCCGATCCCTGCCTTCCAAAGATATACTTTCTGTGGCGGAATACCAGGAGCATGAAGGCCGGGCGCTGATAGTGGATGAGGCTTACATCGCTTTCGGCGGGGAGTCCGCGGCCTCCCGCATACAGGATCATCCTAATCTGCTGACCATACACACCCTTTCAAAAGCGGCTTCTTTAGCGGGACTTCGAGCGGGCTTTGCCATAGGAAACGAAGGCCTTATTCAAGGTCTATGCCGGGTCCGGGATTCTTTCAATTCCTATACCCTAGACCGGCTTGCCCTTGCGGGCGCCGCGGCTGCGGTGCTGGACGCTCCTTACTACAAGGGGATCAACCGTAAAATAATCGCCACCAGGGAGCGGGTTTCCGCAGCCCTTAGGTGTCTGGGCTTTGAGGTGATCCCTTCTTCAGCGAATTTCATCTTTATCCGCTCTCCCCATAGGGCCGGCGCGGAATTGTTCGCCGCTCTAAGGGATAGAGGAATTCTCGTCCGGCACTTCAACAAACCCCGGATCGCGGATTTTCTTCGAGTGAGTATCGGTACCGATGAGGATATGGATGCATTTCTGGATCTGTGCGGAACGGATCCGGAATTGCACGGATTAACCCGGATTTTGTGAAAATCCGCGGGATTCGCGGATTCTAGGAGATACGTTTTAGGAGAGAAACAATATGAAAAAAATAAAAACCGGTATTGTCGGGGCCGGAGGCATGGCCTCTTATCATTACGACGGATTTACCAGGGCCGGGGCCGAAGTAATCGCTTTGGCGGATATGGACCCGAACCGGGCAAGAGCTTTTGGAGAAGGGAGGGACATCAGGGCTTTTTACCAAAATCTTACCGAAATGCTGGCGGGATCTCCTGAATTAGATGCGGTTTCGGTAATCACCCCGAACAAATTTCATAAACCCCTGGTAATTGAGGCCCTGGAAAAGGGAAAGCATGTATACTGTGAAAAGCCTCCGGCCTTAAACGCTCTGGAAATGGAGGAGATGCTCAAGGCATCGAAAAAAGCGGGCAAGCGGCTCATGTTTGATTTTAACAACCGGGCCCGCCCCGAATCGCAGGCCATGATCCGGTATATCCGGGAGGGAAGGGCGGGAAAGATCAATTCCGCGCAGGCATCCTGGATAAGAAGGGCGGGGATCCCGGGGTTCGGCGGGTGGTTCACCACCAAAGCCCTGTCCGGCGGAGGCGCTATGATCGATCTTCCCCATATGCTGGATTTGGCCCTCTACTTCATGGGATATCCCGAACCGGACTATATTTTGGGAACCGCCTACTATGACTTCATGGATAACAAAGCCTTTAAGGGTCCCTGGGGCATTCCCGATTCCGCCAAAGGCATCACCGACGTGGAGTCCGCCTGTCATGCTTTTGTTACCTTCAAGACCGGCCAGTGTCTCATGATCCGCAGCTCCTGGGCGGAACTGAATGAGCGGGAGCTTGTATCCGTTACCTTCCAAGGCGCCAAAGCCGGGGGTAAAGTGGAGCGGCTTTTCGGCATTGACGGTATTGATGCAACCGGTACGGACAGATGTTTTCTCTTCATCGAGGAATATGGGAACCAGGCCAACCTGGAGATCAAAATCGAAAAGGATGAATCTATGGGCCGTATCGGCAACGCCTCGAATTTCATCTACAGCATCGGCGGTACGGCCCGGGCGCTGAACACCCCCGAAGAAGCCCTGGCGCTGATGAGAATCATCGACGCTCTATATGAATCGGCATCTACTAAGAAGCCCGTAAAGATAGGGCGAGAAGGCGGGGCCGGAACCCTTATGTAAGGCTCTGTTCGTCCTCTTGCTCAGGCTGTTCTCCGGCTGCGGATGAATAAGAACCCATGGTTTCTTGTTCCAATTCCACATTATCCGCATCAGATCCAACGCTCTCCGAAGCGCTATTGATTTTGGCATCCACTGTAATCAGTATGGGTAAGAGCCGTTCTTTTTCTATTAGATCAATAAGCCGGGCTTCGGTATACCGCCGCGCCTCTTCGGAAAAGATTCCCACGGTAATACAGATCCCCTTACCGGCCTTCATTTCCTTTAAACGGGAATGAAAATCCCTGACCGTGAGTTCCCCAATGGAACCCTGATTTCTGATAAACCGGAACACAACCAAATCCGTCCATTTAGGAGTTTCCACTTCGGCGCTTATATCGACCCATTCGTTTCTATTAACCACAATATTGATTATTTTTGTTTTTGCATTGGTAAAATAGTTCAAGCAGATCTTACGGCACAGGGCCACAAAATCCGCGGAAGAGGCCAACATAAAAATTTGAAGATTTTTATTCTGATTGAGTTCCTCATACCGCTCTATCAAACCGGATACGTCTTTATAGTATGGGTTATCATCCTGAACCGCTTGGAGCAGGACTATGGCTTTTCCTATTTCATTCAGTTTGAGGCAGGCGATGGCCGACTGATAACGGAGCTCCATGAGAATCTCAGGGGCAATGTTTTGATGTTTGAGCCCTAATTCAAAATCTTCAACCGCTTGTTCAACCTGATGTTGGGAAAGGTTAATAGTCCCGGCATGCAAGGACGCGCTGGGACCCCTCACAGGGTCCGACCGGAGATGGGTGAAGATTTTCAGCGCCTGCTCCGTATGCCCCACCTCAAAATAACATTCCCCCAGGATATACAGGGATTCCTTATCATTGGGGGCCAGTTCAATAGCCTTACGGATAAAGGCCATAGCTTCCTTATATTTAAGGAGCTTGAAAAAAGCATGGCCCAAACAGCGCAGGGTAGGCACGTCTTCGGCTTGCTGTTTACGGGCCAGAGAGAGAAACTGAACCGCTTTTTCATAGTTTTTTTGTTCGAATTCAAGATACCCCATGTTATAATTGACTTCAAAACTATCCTGCCGGATGGTCCAGGCATTGTTAAAGCCCTGGTACGCCGCCTCAACCTGTCCTACCTGTAAAGCGCAAAGACCGTAGCGCAGATGCACTTCAAAGGCATCGATTTTCTGGCTGGATTCGGCTAATTCATCTAATATTTGATATGTGTTAAAGGCCTTATCCCAATTTTCTTCCGTATAATAGATATCCGCTAAGGAAAAAAGCGCTTCCGGATCCCGGGGATTTTGAGCCAAACGTTTATTTACTTGTTTCAGTATTACATTATGATCTTTACTTGCTTTTATGGGAGAACCTTGGGCGTAGCGATCCGCTATTATTTTAATCAAAAAAATAATACCGATTAAAAGAACCGTTACTATAATAATGAGAGGAATTATAGACATATATTTATTATAGGCAAGAATCAAATATTATTCAAGATATGACCTAGTCTCTTTAGGATAAACGCGCAAAAATCCCCCGGCGTATAACAATACGGCTGATTCTCATATTGAAAGGCCGTACAGCTTATAACAGCCCCGCTTTCTTGAACTCGGAAAACAGTATATGCGGGGTCAGCGGGATCCGGTTGACTCCCACGCCGGTGGCATGAAGCACCGCGTTGCGGATCGCCGGCGCGCCGGGGACCGCAGGAGGTTCTCCCAGGGCTTTGCTGCCGTAAGCGCCGGTCGGCTCGTAGTTCTCCGCAAACGCGGTTTCAAGATGGGGGTGATCCATGACGGTAGGGAGTTTGTAATCCAGAAAGTTGCCGTTGAGGAGTTTGCCGGTCTTTTCATCGTAGAGAAGTTGTTCCGAAAGTCCGAATCCAATGGCCATACTCATACCGCCGTGAACTTGCGCTTGCGCAAGCTGGGGGTTCAAAAGCCTGCCGCAGTCATGGGCGTTGATAAGATCCAGAAGTTTTACCTTGCCCAAGGGAATGTCAACTTCAACCTCCGCAAAGGCGCAGCCGAAACTGTACGCGTTGCTCTTGGTTTGCCCGGTGGATTCCGCGGTAATATGTTCCGCATGGACGGCGCTGTAAAGGGTTTCCGTGGCAAGCTCCCCGAGGCTCAGAAGCGTCTTATTATGGCAAGCGGTTAGTACGATGTTTCCTTCCATGACGGCAAGATTTGACGCGGGCATCCGGGTATAGCCGGATGCGATCCGAAGGATTTTTTCCTTGAGGAGCAGCGCGGTCTTTTGGATCGCCATTCCCCCTACATAGCTTTGACGGGAACCGTAGGCCCCGGTACCAAAAGGGGTTACGTCTGTATCTTGCGTGCCGATAACATGCACCTGTTCAAAGGGAATACCGAGGGTTTCGGCGGCCATCTGGGCAAAAACCGTATCCGCGCCCTGTCCAATCTCGGTTTCCCCAAGCTGTATCTGTACGCTTCCATCTTGATTCAGTACCATCCTACAGGAGGACACTTCAATTGAAACGGGCCAAACCGCGGTATTATACCAAAACAGAGACATCCCCACCCCCCGGCGTATGGGTCCGCTCTGGTTCTTGTACAGTTCCCGCTTTTCATCCCAGCGGATATAGGTTTTGCATTTATCCACGCACTGCCGGAAAGAGTCGAAGTAGTTTACATTCTTTGAGAAGGGATCCGTGAAGCCTACGGGCATGAGGTTCTTAAACCGGAATTCCAGAGGGTCCATACCCAGCGCGTCCGCTATGTCTTCGATATGGGATTCAATGGCAAAAATCGCTTGAGGCGTACCGTACCCCCGCATTGCCCCCGCAGTGGCTGTGTTGGTATACACCGTAAAGATTTCGGCGCGCCTTGCTTTTTCATCTTGATAGAGCTGCCGGAACGCATTGGTTCCCTTTGCGGCAATACTATGCCCATGAGAGCCGTAAGCCCCCTGATTAGAATAGGCGGTGTACTTCCTGGCTACAATGCGCCCATCGGAACGCAGGTAGGTGGTAAGGTATATCTTTTGGGCATGACGGACCCGGGTCCCGAAAAAAATTTCTTCCCGGCTCAACTCCAGTTTCACAGGCCGCCCGCCGGCCTGCCGGGTTAGGTAGGCGTTGAGGGGTTCATAAAGAGCGTCTTGTTTGTTGCCGAACCCGCCGCCCACATAGGGCTTTATGATCCGCACGTTACCCCAGGGTATCCCTAAAGCCTGCCCTACGATGCGCCTTACGATGTGGGGTATCTGGGTGGAGGAAACGATCACGATACGGCCGCTTTCCATGTAGGCAAAGGAGACCGCGGGTTCAAGATGGCAATGCTGTACCATCGGGGTTTCATAGGCCCCCTCGAATTTGAGCAGCCCTTCTTCTCTGATAGCTTCTTCGACATTGCCGTCTTCCATAACGGTATGTTTCAGCAGGTTATTCGGAAACCCTTCATGGATCAGCGGCGCCCCTTCTTTCATGGCCGCTTCCGGGGTGAGGACCAGCGGATATTCCTCGTACTCTACCTTAATGGCCCGCAATGCCCGGGCTGCGGCGATCTCGTCCTGCGCAATCACCGCGGCGATATCGTCGCCGTAAAGCCGTACCCGCCGGTTGAGGAGTTTCCGATCCGCCGGGTCTTGGTGTTCGGGATCCGTTGACCAAGGATGACCTGCGGTGGGAAAGGAGATGTCCGGCACATCAAAACAGGTGATGATCTTCACCACTCCGGGTATGTTCCCCGCTTCCGCGGTATCCATACCGGTAACAAGCCCGTTTGCAACGGTGGAATGTAATATCTTTCCAATCAGGGCATTCCGCTCAATCAGATCGCCGGTATACTTTGCCCGGCCCGTAACTTTTTCATAACCGTCCACCCGGGGGACGCTCTTCCCAAGACTCATAATCTTTCCTTATTACTCAAATTCTTCAAAAAATAGAAACTCCCCGGACGTATTTCGCGCTAATATGGCGGTCGTCCGAAAGATACACTATCCGCTCAAGCCGGTTGCGCGGGGACAGCGTGAACGGCGGCGCAAGGTCCCCGTCGTCGATGACCAGCGCGTCGAACTCATAGCCCGCTTCAAAAGAACCGGCCGCGCCGAAAAAAGCGCCGCCCCCTTTGGTTCCCAAATAGAACGCCTCTTCCAGACTAAGAGGCGCATCATTATGACCGGTCAGGATCCGCCGCAGTTTGGAAACCTGAATCGCGTCGGTCATGGCGCGGAAAATTGACGTGTGAGCCCCGCCTGCCACATCGCTGCCCAGACCTACCGGTATACCCGCTTCAAGATAGCGCCGTACCGGAGCCGCGCCGGAAGAAATGTTCGTATTGGATTGGGGGCAATGCGCTACATAGACCTTTTGCTTTGCCAATAGCTCCACTTCTCTATCTTCAGACCAGACGCAATGGGCCATAATCACGGGCGCTTCATCGCCGAACATGCCGAACCGAGCGTACGCGTCGCCGTAACAGGCGCTTTGAGGACAGAGTTCCCGGACCCAGTTGATCTCCCGTTGGTTTTCAGAGAGATGAGACTGCAGCGGCAGCCGGTATTGCCTGCGTATAGCCGCGAGGCGGCGCATCAAATCATCGGTACAGGAAGGGATGAATCGGGGCGTCAGAATCGGGGCGGTATTCCTGTATGAACCGCATTGTTCGAGCCATTCCCGGGTTGCCGTTGCGGAAGTTTCCGCGTCTTTTTCCCGGAGGCCGTCGGGGCAATTCCGGTCCATATTTACTTTGCCCACCATACAGACCAGGCCGGAGGCTTCCAGCAGATCCATCAATAGGAGGGTGCCGGGCACATGAACGGTGGCGAAAAGGCAGGCCCGGGTATTCGGCCCTCTCTTCAAGTCTTCCACCAATGAGGTATAGGTCTTCAAGCTATATGCCGCATCTTGATATTTGGTCTCTTCTGGAAATACCCAAGTAGTAAGCCAGTCCAGAAGTTCCAAATCCATGCCGAGACTTCTCAGTGTAAATTGAGAGGCGTGGATGTGGAGGTCCACCAATCCCGGTATGATGAGCTTCCCGGTATAATCCGCTACGGGCAAATGCCTGTAGCGGTCCGGCAGGTCCGGGAAAACCCCCGCAGACTTCCCCGCGATGCAGACGAGAAAACCCTGTTCCAAGAACCGCAGGGTATCTTTTGTTTTACTGTAACAAATAGCGCCTTTAAGTACAAAGTCCTGATACATTACCGTATTCCCTCCTTGGAGCAATCAGCCGGACGGAACCCCGAACCATGACCGCGGTTTCGCGGATGAACTCCGCAGGACTTGCTCTTCCCATGTTTTTACCTCCGTTCTTACGGGAATCTTGTTTTTTCCTAGGCATTGAAAGATAAACCTTTGCAGGCTTTTCACGAACCTTACCGTTCCATTCCGTATAGTTTTTTATAACTTTTATGCTTAATCCGCCTGAATTTACATTTAACGGCCCCTTAAACATTTTAATCGGCATTTTATCTTTGTTCATATTTTTTTGTCAACGGTTCTATTATACATACAAATTGCAGGCCGGATAGCACATACCGTTCAGAGGGTTTGGTATGAAGCCTCTTCCGCGGCAATAAAAGGCTTTGCGCCGCATCGTACCGAAGGAGCGCGACCGGAACCGGCAAAATATGCCGGCATGAACCGCAGGCGGGCGCAGCGTAAACAGACTTGTTATCACGGTATAGGCTGTTTTATATATTTTTCCAATAACCCATTTTATAATTCCTTAAATAAATATATTTTATTATTTTCATTTTTTCTATTTATATTACTATGTGAATTTAGTATCAAAATATTATCGCCAATTATTCAATTGTATTATTCCCCCCTATATATGATGCGGCAAGAAAAACAATTGCTCCGCCAATATTTAATTCCATAATATTTCAGCCCATATTGCGCATAACTTGACGATACTCCTTATTTTGTTTAAACTAACCATGCCTGTAGGGAAAAGACCGGCGCTTGTATTGGGCCTGCTCATATATCGTGCCGGTAAAACAGGAAACCCCAACGTTTAGACCCGGGCGGCATCCTTAATTGCATGATACACAAAGTTATGCGGATCCTTTTTTATCTCTCCCTATCCATACCGCTTCAAACTCAGGAATTGAGCGGTGAATTGGTGCTTAAAAGTTTTCAGCATACTTTCCCCCACAAGGCGGGGGAAGCGGTTTTCAAGGATGGAGACTGGACCATACGGGTTGGGGAGGAAACCTTTTACTGGGCCCGCGGCAGACTCCTTCCCGCCGCGTTGAAGAATAACTGGGAATCCTATAGGCCCCAGATATTTTCCCGGTATCCCAGGGATATTCCCGATCCCGCATCCTATACCGGGGAAGAGATTGAAGAACTTCGGGGCCAGGGCAGCCGTGAAGCCAGGCTCGACCGGGAAGACCCCTATATCGGATTTCAGGCGGCGCTCTATGGGGGTATGACCAGAGTGGAGATAGAAACCCATCAGGTAAAGGCGGTGTTTTTAGGAAAAAATATAGTCATCCATGAGGATATTGTCGAAGCCCTGGACCGGGCAGAGCGGGGCATTAAGGCTCTCGCGCAGGAGGACCCTGAAATCGCCGCTTTTATCGCTTCTATAGACTCCATCGGCGGATACAACTGGCGGCAAATCCAGGGAACCCGGCGGATGAGTTCCCATAGCTGGGGTTTGGCCTTGGATATCCAGCCTAAGCGCTTAGGGAATAAAGTTATGTATTGGTTTTGGGAACGGATTTTCAACGACAACTGGATGATCGTGCCTTTGGAACGGCGCTGGATTCCGCCTTTGGGAGTGGTCCGGGTCTTTGAGCGTGAGGGATTCATCTGGGGCGGAAAGTGGGCGCTTTACGATAATATGCACTTCGAGTACCGGCCCGAACTGCATGAAGTGAACCGCCTGCTTGCCGATGAAGCCTATAACCCCGGGTCCGCCCAAAACCGGGATGCTCCCGACTTGCATCATCTGTATCCTACAAGGCTTCCCCGCAAAGGCTCCCTCTTTCATAGAATCTTGGTATATTTGGGGCTGAAAAAGTAATGGGCGGACTTTTAAGCGTATCGAAAAGGCGCCGCATTTCCGCAATGAGCGCAATAATACGCGGTTCCTTTGAGTTCTAAACCGCCGGTATCGATCCGGTAACCCAGGCGGCGTACCAGCCGCCTGCCGCAATGAACGCAGGAGGTGTCGTTAATCTCCCCCGGTATGTTGCCGGTATACACATAGGATAAGGCTTCCCGTGCCCGATCCGCGATGGAGGCCAGGCGGGCCGGATCGGTCGGGGGGGCATTCCATCGGTAATCAGGGTGATAGGCGGAAAGATGCCAGGGTATGTGGGGGGAAATACCCCGGATCAGGTCTATACACCGGCGGATCTCTTCGCCTCCATCGTTAAGTCCCGGAATTACCAAGGTGGTAACTTCCAGATGTACCCCCATTTCCCATGCCCGATTGATGAAACCGATCACTGCGGGCAGATCCCCCCCGAGGACCCGCGTATAGGTCTCCTCGGAGCAGCACTTCAAATCAATGTTTGCCGCGTCGGTGAGCCGAAGCACCGCTTCTCTGGGTCCCGGTCCGGCGCATCCATTACTGATCAATACGTTGGCGATCCCGGCTTTTCGGGCAAGGGACATACAGTCCAAGAGAAATTCCGTATGAACCAGCGGCTCCGAGTAGGTATAGGCGATTTGGGCCGAACCTGCCGATTGGGCCTTGCGGATTACTTCCGCAGGGGAAAGATAGCGAGCCGGCGCGTCCGCATGCTGGGAAATACGCCAGTTTTGACAGAAAGGACAGTGAAGGTTACACCCGGTAAACCCTACGGAACATATAGATGAGCCGGGCCTGTAGTGGTAGAGAGGTTTTTTTTCTATGGGGTCCAGAGCCAGGGCGGTAACCGCGCCGTAATAGGGAAGCAGTCCCGCTCCGTCTCGATTTTCCCTGACCCCGCACTTCCCCCGCGCTCCCGCGGGGATTCGGCAGTTTCGGGGACAGAGGAGACATTGGATTAATGTTCCCGATAAGCCGGTCACATACCGGGCTTGAGGAGCCTGTATAGCCATTTATAGATTTAAGTCATTGATTAAGAACCGTTCCGATAAATTTCTTGTTTTATTGACAAACCGAACCGGATCGTCCACCTCAAAAGGCTCCAGAATTACCCCATGAGCGCCTTTACGAATCCACAGTTTTACCAGCGGAGCTGTGTCCCCGGATTTGGTTACCGCGGAATGAAGTTCTCCCGCGCCCAGGACGTCTTCAATTTTAAATTCCATCACCGTAGGGCTTTCTCCCAGAGGATCATACACGAGGATAAGTTTGTTTTTATCCGAAGGATGCTGCCGAGGATACCCGGTAAAGGGAACCCCATTCTTGGGAGATCTTCCGGTGTATCGGGCGATTTTATAGAGCGGTAAGGTTTCAAGATAACTGGTAATACTCATAATTCCTCCTCCCATTAGGGTACTAAGATAAATATATGATAAACCGCGCCATGATGCAACAATCCGGGTTGATTGTTAAAGGTGAAGCGGTTTACTATAAAACAGTTACATCATGGAGGTTCAACGTGTATACCAATGTATCCCAAGGAGCGTATCTTTTTCAAGGGAATACCCTGGTGCTGCCCGATAGTATTCCTGATCCGCGCATATATGAACCGGTTCCCCGGGACCGGATACAAGATTCTTTCGGGGATGTCGAAATCCTTGCAATTCCCGGGGTATATAAAGGCGGGTATATACCTTGTGCGGATCTGACCCCGGATCGCGCTCTGCCTCCCGGATGGCGGGGGATTAATACCCGCCGGGCTCTATCCCTGATAGCCGCGGACGCTGTGGCGGATGGGAGCGGCCCCGCGGGACGGCTGCTTCGGGCGTATCATATAGTCCAATGGCGGCGGGAATCGGTCTTTTGCGGATCCTGCGGAAGCCGGAATGAGGATAAACCCCATGAGCTTGCCCGGATCTGTCCGGTCTGTAGCAGGCATGAATATCCCCGGATATCCCCGGCGATCATTGTGCTTATCATCAACAACCGGGGGAAAGCGCTTTTAGCCCATAATAAAAATTTCACCCCGGGCGTGTATAGTCTTATAGCGGGATTTAACGAAGCAGGGGAAACCCTGGAAGCCACGGTGGTCCGGGAAGTTCGGGAAGAGGTAGGACTGGAAGTGGGGCATATTCGGTATATGACCTCCCAGCCTTGGCCTTTTCCCAATTCCCTGATGCTGGGCTTTATCGCGCGCCATGCCGGGGGGGCCATCAAGGTTGACGGAGTGGAAATCGAAGATGCCCGCTGGTTTGATCGGGACCGGCTGCCGGATCTGCCCGGTAAAGGTTCGGTTTCCCGTTATCTGATCAATCTTTGGATCGGAGGAGCGTTATGACCGCCATTACTATGGATGCATTATTTGAAGAAGCCCAAAAGGCGGCTTCTTTTGCGTACGCGCCGTACTCCCGGTTCCGGGTAGGAGCGGCCCTCCTTGGGGAAGACGGAACCGTTTATACCGGCTGCAATGTGGAGAACCGTTCCTTTGGGCTTACTATCTGCGCGGAACGGAGCGCCCTGGTCCATGGGGTCGGCAGGGGAAGCAGGTCCTTTGTTGCCCTAGCCGTCGCAACCCCGGATTCGGAGCGGCCTGTGGGACCCTGCGGGGCCTGCCGGCAGGTATTAAGCGAATTCATGGAACCTGAAGCTCCGGTCCGCTTTGGAGGCGGCGGCGGAGAACAGGTGGATACCACCATCGGCATCCTCTACCCCTATGATTCCCTTCACGATTTGTCCCTTGGGCGTTAATCGGGGAAGCCGGAAGCGTACCGCCTACCCCATAGGTTACGGCGGGCAAGATATATTGAGTTTCTGTTTGAGCTGTACTACATATGAAAGGCGGGGATCCCGTTTTAGGGCTTCCCGGAGTATTCCCTGGGCGGCGTGCATCTCTCCCAACTGAAATAGGGTCTCGGCCATGGAACGCATCCACCGGGCTTCTTCCCGGGGAGGAAATCCCAATCCTAAAAGGGTTTCCATACAGGCAATGTAGGTTTCTTTATTCACCGATGATTTAAGCCGGAAACGGACCAATTCCTTTAAAATTCCCTCAAGCTCGCTCATAAAATGTTTGAAATAGGGCCGCTGCCGTTCCGCCCGGATCAAAGCCACCAACAGCATGAACGCCTCATAGTAACACCGGCGCTTCTGTAGTTCTTCAGCCAAAATAAAGGCGCAGTCCATCCAATCTTCCCGGTCTAAGTATTTATCCATAGGAAATTCCAGCCCTCCCTGGGTTCTCCAGACCGCCAACGCCCGTTCTCCATCAAGATGCAGGAGATCGAAGAAAACCAGCTTGGCTTGGCTTTTCGGATCATCCCTCCTCTCTTGTAGAAAGGTACGATAATCAAAGCCGGCTTTTTTTATAAAACTGCCATAGAGCCTGTCATATTCATAACGCCGCTCTTGATCGGATAAGACCTCATAAGCGAGGAGGAGTTTTCGCATCTCCTCCCCGGCGCCGTTTCCGGCAATATCGGGGTGGAGGCGTTTGGCCCGCTCACGAAAAGCCCGTTTAATATCCTGAGAAGAAGAATTCCAATTAATACCAAGAAGGCTGTAATAGTTTTCCATACCGTAATTACGCGCTTATGTTATGTACAATTCCCGGTTCCTTCGCGTTATGCTCCGATATGTTTGCCCAGGGCTTCCGCATGGGGGGCATTGAGAATAATATCACTCCAGTTTACCACCATCCCCTCTTTTTCCATAGCCCGCATGAGATTTGAAAGCGCCTTAGCGGTAAAAGGTCCGGTTTTTCTGAGAAAAGCCGCGCTTTTCTTGCCCCCAAGTCCGCTACGGGTAGCTAAAATCTTCGATACCGCTTCGGGCATCTTACCCCCGAAAAGGGAAATCGCTTCGGCTGCTACCACAATATATTCATAGCCGGGAAGGCGAAAACCGTCTTCGGTCCAGGCATCGATAATATCTACCTGATGCCCCATGGATGTCATACCCTTTTGCAAGGCGGCCACATAGTCGGGAACCGGTTTTCTATGCGCCGGGGCACTGATGATTACTATTCTCATATCTTTAGTTCCGCTCCCTCCTAACCGCAATGCGGCGTTACCGAAATACTAGAGGTGCTTAAAAATATGATCGATATTGGGCTCTTTAACCAGCACTACCGAGCATTTGGCATTGACCATAATTTCCCGATGCGCGTGAGAAATTATATCTCGAGCGCTCCTATGCTGCTCCCAACCGCCCAACACAATCATATCCGCTTTTTTATCTTCCGCCAAGGTGAGAATCTCCGTATACACCGCCCCCCGGCGGATATCCGATTCTATCTTAACGCCTTTGGATCTCGCCAACTCCTCCACAAAGGAAAGATACCGTTTTCCATTAGCCTCAAGGCTTTTCTCATACTCCTGACTTTCCTCTTGAATAAATATCTTACTTAGGGTCAACTGGCGGATGGTCGCGGTATCCACCACATAAACCGCGGTAAGACGGCACCGATATATCTTGGCCATAACAATGGCGTACTTCGCGGCCAAGATGGAAGCGTCGGAACCGGTAATTGCGACTACAACATTGGAAAATAAGGGTTTTATCATTCCTTGCCGGCCTTCTTTTTTAAAAGTTTACTGGTAAAGAAGGCGTCCCGATCCCGCTCTTCCAGAGCCGATTCGATATACACCTTCGTCTCTCGGGCGGTGGGGATCACCATCTTTTCTAAGGCATTCACTCGCCTTTGAGTCTTACGGACTTCCCTGGCTAAACGCCAGGCAATGGTCCTGACCGCCGCCAATTCGGTAATAATTTTCAGCAGTTTAAAGAATTCTAATACGGTTTCATCACATTCTGCAAATGAATTCGCCGGAGAATATTTTAATTCCGGTTTCGGCATTTTAATGTTAAGGCTGGGCAGATTCATTCCCGCGGCGGTTACTTTTTTTTCTTGCAAATCAAACCGGTAGCGGATATTATGGGAAAGCCGATCCGCCCGCTCCCGCCCTACCACAATGAGCATCCGTTTTAACGCGGGATACGCGGCGGCAACCTGGGCGTCCATATCCCGTTCAAGCAGTTTAACCTGCTCCACCTGCCGCATCAATTCCATTACGAGGATCTCCCGTTTCTGCTCCAGCAGGCCGTAGCCTTCTTCCGCGGTGGCGAGCCGTTCCCTGATCCTGATGAGGTTGCTCTTGGTGGGGGCAATGGATTCCCTAGCCATGATCTACCATGCCTCCTGATGTGCGGCCGCCGGGGTCTGCTTTGCCGCAAGAATAGGATCCAGATATTTTTCAATCAATTCCCGCTTGATCCGCACCAACTCATCCCTGGGTATCTCGCTAAGCGCCTCCCAGCCCATGTCCAACGTCCGGTTTATATCCCGGTTTTCCGTTTCTTCCTGACTTAGGAAGAGCCGTTCAAACCGTTCCTCAAATTTTAGATACCGTTTATCCCCGGCGGATAACTCTTCCTCCCCGATGATGGACGCCAAATTTCTAATCTGTTTAGCCTTGGAATAAGCGGCAAAGAGCTGGCTGGCCACATCCTTATGATCCTCCCTGGTCATGCCCGGTCCAATCCCGTCTTTCATAAGCCGGGAGAGACTGGGAAGCGCCGCCACCGGCGGATAGATCCCCCGCTGGGTAAATTCCCGGTCCAAGACGATCTGCCCCTCGGTAATATACCCTGAAAGATCCGGGACAGGATGGCTTATATCGTCATTGGGCATGGTGAGAATAGGAATTTGGGTAATAGACCCCGCGGCCCCGGTGATCTTCCCTGCCCGCTCATAGAGGGAAGCCAAATCCGAATACAGATACCCCGGATACCCTTTACGGCTGGGAACTTCCCCCCGGATTGAGGATACTTCCCGGAGAGCCTCGCAGTAGTTGGTCATATCGGTCATCACCACAAGAACGTGCATATTCTTCTCATAGGCTAAATACTCCGCCGCGGTGAGGGCGCACCGGGGAGCCACGAGGCGTTCCAAAGAGGGAGCGTCTGCCAGAGAAAGGAACACCACCACGTTAGAGAGGACCCCGCTTCGCTCAAAGTCGTCCAAAAAGAACCGGGCTACGTCGTATTTGATCCCCATGGCGCAGAATACCACCACAAAGGATTCATCCGCGTTGAGGATTTCGGCTTGCCTGACAATCTGAGCGGCCAGCCGGTTATGGGGCAGGCCGTTTCCGGAAAAGATGGGGAGTTTCTGCCCCCTGATGAGGGTGTTCATACCGTCAATGGCCGAAATCCCGGTCTGAATAAAGTCCCGCGGGTAGGTACGAGCATAAGGGTTGATGGGGAGACCGTTTACATCAAGGCAGGTGGAAGAAAAAATATTCCCATAGCCGTCGATGGGTTCTCCCAAGCCGTTGAAGATCCGCCCCAAAAGGCCGGTTCCCACCCGCAGTTCCATAGGTTTTCCCAAAAATTCCACCCGCGCTTCATCCGCGGAAAGCCCGGTATTGCTCCCGAAGATCTGAATAGCGGTCCAGTCTTCGCTCA
Source organism: Treponema sp. (assembly GCA_031279815.1). Classification (GTDB taxonomy): domain Bacteria; phylum Spirochaetota; class Spirochaetia; order Treponematales; family Breznakiellaceae; genus JAITHW01. Next base: position 21,626 of record JAITHW010000139.1, read on the forward strand.
TATCCACCACCCGTCCCAGACGGCGGCCTTCTTCCCGATCATACACCGCCACCACTTCATTAAAGCCGACGTTTTTGCTCCTGGCGGTGATTACCACAGGGCCTTCAATACGGGTAAGCCCTCGGTATTCTATACCCCTCATATACCCTCCTTTACACGGTAACTGCGTTCCAATTCTTCCAAGGCGCTCCGCATTTCCCCTTCAAAGGCTTCAAGTCCGAAGGTATCGTCATTTTTTATCACGCTTTTAAGCCGGGAAAGCCGTTCCCGGACAGGAAGGGAGGTGATCTTGATAAGAGGCGCGCCAAGTTTAATACAGTTCTGAGATCGCTCATGGAATTCCATGATGAGTTCCAGAAGCCGTACCTGTTTGGCAGGCGCACAGTACATATCCGCTTCATCAAAGGAGTTTTGCTGTAAAAATCCGTTTTTGATGATATCTGCGGAAAGGAGAATAAGCCGCTGATCATCCGGCAGGGCGTCGGGTCCGATGAGGCGGACGATTTCAGCCAGCCGCTGTTCCTTTTTGAGAAGGTCCAGGGCTTGCTGACGGATCTTGGCCCAGAAAGGATTCACTTTTTCCCACCAGGGCTTTACCTCTTCGGCATATTCGGAATAGCTGTCGATCCAGCTTACGGCAGGATAATGCCGGGCATTGGCAAGTTCCCGATCTAAAGCCCAGAAACAGCGGATGAACCGCTTGGTATGCTGGGTAACCGGTTCGGAAAAATCTCCCCCCGGCGGAGAAACCGCTCCGATAATCGAGACCGATCCTTCCGCGCCGGACAAGGTACCGACCCGTCCTGCCCGCTCATAGAATTCCGCCAGTCTTGTGGGGAGGTACGCAGGAAAGCCTTCTTCCGCGGGCATCTCCTCCATACGTCCTGAAAGTTCCCGCAGGGCCTCTGCCCAGCGGCTGGTGGAATCCGCCATGATCGCCACATGACAGCCCATATCCCGGTAAAACTCCGCCAGGGTTACGCCGGTATAAATCGAGACTTCCCGGGCGGCTACAGGCATATTAGAGGTGTTGGCAATGAGTACGGTCCGTTCCATCAGGGAACGCCCGGTTCGGGGATCCATGAGTTCAGGGAATTCGGTGAGCACATCGGTCATCTCATTGCCCCGCTCCCCGCAGCCTATATAGATGATCACATCCGCGTCGCACCACTTGGCAATGGCGTGCTGGGTCATGGTTTTACCGGTACCGAAGCCTCCGGGTATAGCGGCGGTTCCCCCCTTGGACAAGGGAAAGAACACGTCAATGACCCGTTGTCCGGTTACTAAGGGCTGATCCGGGGAAAGCCGCTTGGCGTTTGGCCTGGGAACCCGCACAGGCCACCACTGGGCAATAGGAATATCCTCCCCCCTATCGGTCTGGGCGATTATCTTATTAATGGTGTACCGGCCCTCCCGTACCAATTCGGTCAGAAATCCGCCTTTGGTATCCGGGGGAACCATGATTTTACAGGTGATACTTTCGGTTTCCTTTACCGTTCCAAGAACAAGCCCGGGGGTAACCGCTACCTGTTTTTTATCTGCTAACCTTTCAAGTATTCCGGGCGCCGGTACAAAAGCCCACAACTTGGAAGAATCTAAGGGATCCCCCCTGGCCCCGGGAGCCATAAAAGCGCCGCTCCGGTTAAAAAGCAGTTCCAAAGGACGCTGAATGCCGTCATAGATAGTGCCGATGAGACCGGGACCAAGCCGCACCGACAGGGGGCGTCCGGTGGAGGACGCGGCCGCGCCGATCTTAAGACCCGTATCGTCCTCATAGATCTGCATCACCGCCTCGTCCCGCTCAAGACGCACCACTTCCCCGATGATACGCTTTTCTCCCACTTCAACCACATCGAAAAGCCCGGCGCCTGCGAGCCCTGCGGCCCGAATAATAGGGCCCGATATGCGTATTACCCTGCCTTGGGTCATACCGCGCCTCCTTCAAGAAGCGCCTCTTCTCCAAACAGGGATGCAACCAATTCCGCGCGCTTATCTTCCAATACATTTTCCGTCACAGCCTGTATCGACGCAAGAATCCGTACCGCAGGAGCATCCAGGATGATTGCGGGGAATATTGCTTCCCCTATAAAACCGGCATTTCCGGGTATTTTCGTCCAACTCCCTTTGGGAAGCTGTCCGCTAAGTATGTCTTCCAGTTCGGTATCCGCCACCTTATTGTACCGGACCTTTATATCCGATCCGGGAAGCTCTCCGGTTTCCCGCAATTCTTCCAGTTGCTTGTGAAGGGTCCGTTCCAGAATAGATAGAAGGGTTTCCCGGTTGAGGCTGAGAAGATAGGTCTCCATCGCGGATTTGAGCAGCCCTTCAATCTTTTCAGAACGGATTCTCTGTTTATCCAGCACCAGCCGGGCTTTAAGTTCCTCTTGGAGAATGAAAACCCGCTTGGCATAGAGTTCCCGCGCTTCCCTAATGGCATCGCCGGTCTTTTTCTCCCATGCCTCTGCTCCGGCCTGTACCGATTCATCTGCAGTTTTAAGTATGCGATAGGCTTTCTTCCGGGCATCCTCCAGGATCTCCCGGTGTAACACTTCAGCGGATTGCAGCTCTTCCATAGCTATCCTCACACATGGATACCGATGGCTTCCCGAATGGATTCGACCAAGGTCTTCCGTCCGGGAAGTTTTCCCATCATACCGGGAACCTCCACTATCAAGGGGTAGCGATCGGACAACTGCCATTGGATAAGGGTATCCCCCAGCCAATCCGCAACCTCTTCGGTGATAATAAGAATCCGGCATCCCTCAATACCCGGCAGCACGATCCCGGCCGTTTCGTTCCAGTTTTCGGTGATCTGCCGAAATAGGTCTCTGGCCTCGTCGGCATTGGCCGCCGCCGTTCCTCCGATACCTACAAAGCGAAAGGCGGTTACCAGTTCCGGGTCTCCGATAAAAAAATAGTCCACCGCTCAGTTAAGTACCAGTATGAGCAGGGCTACCAGAAAACCCCAGAGGCATATCCCTTCCGCAAGGCCCGCATAGGGCAGGGCCTTGCCGGACACCTCAGGATTCTCACTCATGGCCCCCATGGCGGCGGCCCCAATCTGACCTACCGCGATACCTCCGGCAATACAGGAAAGCCCTACCGCAACCGCCGCGGCTATATACTTCCACATCACCGGATTACTCTTAGACGAAACTTCCGCGGCCGTACTTTGGGCTTCCTGGGTATACACCATGACCGGCGAAACAACAAAAAAAACAAAGATCAGCGCAATGAGAACATGTTTCATAAACTGTACCCCACAATAACATTAATCGGAGTCTTCAGACACCATGGATGAACGCAGTCCCTGGATTCCGCTTGAAAATACCTTCCCGCGAAACCGGAAGGGGGCAAATTCCACCCCTGTTTCGGTAAAAAACTTGCTGAAAAACTCATAATATTGAAGACGTACCACCTGAATGGCAACGATCATTCCCTCAAGAAGTATTATCACGGTGTTTCCAAAAGCCATAACCACCAGGGACAGCACCGGACCCGCCACGAGATGGGAAACCATTCCCGAAAGGGTAAATACAATAAAAGAGAGTACCGCATGGGAGAGGGCAAAGGCTCCCACCCGGAGAAAACTCACCGTATTGGAAATATAGGTTGACGCGGTTTCAAGGATTTCCACAAATCCTTCCATTATAAAAACCATAAGCCCCTCTTTCAAGACGGGCCGCTTGCCGGAAATAAACCGCCAAATCACCGGACCAAAGAAGATACATACCGCCGGAACAGTAAGACCCAGCATATCAAACCAAGCAAAATATCCCCCAAACAGACAGCGGACTCCGATAAAAAGAGCATACCAAAATATCAGAATTCCAGCTAGGCCGGTTTTTGAAAAAATTGCATCTTCATACTTTTTTAAGATGATTTTGTTTATCACGTTAACCCACAGTCCGATAGAGTTAAACAGGATCCCAAGCCCTACGGTGAATCCAAAGAAATAAAAGAGTTTGTGGATATTATCCGCATCGGGCATAAGATGGAGAATCCGATCCGGAGGCTCGCCGGGCTGCCCGGCAAGGGACATGAAGAACCCCAGCGCCGCACGGGTAGGCCGTACCAGGAGTTCTTCATTGGCAAACACAGAGCCGGTCAAAAGCCCCATGAACATCGAAGCGATACCGACCGCGATGAGGGGAGTCGCATACACTCTGAACTTCTCCATAGCCTTGATCCCCCGGTTACTGCTGAGGAGGCCCAATAAGAACAAGACGAAACCCTGCCCTACATCCCCGAACATAATACCGAACAGGATGGTAAAAAAAAACGCCACAAAGGGGGTCGGATCAATGGTTCCGTATAGAGGCGCTCCGTAGGAAAATACCACCTGTTCAAAACCTTGCACAAAAGCGCCGTGTTTCAAAGAGACTGGAACTTTTTCCTCTCCCCGCTTAACCCTCGGCACTTCTTCTGGGACAAAGGCTCTGATCCCTATTCTGCCTTCGGTCAATGCGGAAAGCCCCCTGACCAGGGTACTTACCTCCTCTGCGTGTACCCAGCCTGAGAGAAAAAAAACATTCTGCGTGGTACCCAGTTTTCCCTTGAGTTCCTCCACAATGGAAGCCATGATATACGCGCCGGCTAACCGGCGGAGATCCGCCTCGTACTGCTGCCGGAGCCGTGTTTTCTGTCCCCGAATCTCTTCTAATACCTGTTCTACTTCTTTAAGCCGGGCTTGAAGGCTGGACAGCAGCTCTTCAGGAATTCCCCGAAAATTTTCAGGAATAACAATAGGGGAAAAGGAGTGTTTTTTCAATTGTGAATCCAGGGCAAACCGGCCTCTCCGGGACGCCGCGGCCAATATCCGATCCTCCCCCAGGGGAATAACCACCGCGCGATCCGCGAGATTTTTCTTCAACTCAACCTGTCCTCCGGGGTCAAGCCGTCCAATCCGCAGGGTCAAATAGGAAAGCTGATCTAAATCTTTGAAAGGGGCATTAAGATTCGCAAAGGCTTTGGACTCGTTGAAAGTGCTCTCCAGTTTTTGCTTTTCCAGCAGTTCTTCATTTTCCTTGGCGCCGGCCGCGGCGATCTCGGCGCAGATATTCTCAATGGCGGCTTGATCGGCTTCCTCAGGAAGCCTGTTGTTCGCTTCAGGTTCGGCAGGCAGCTCAATCGCCAGATACGCGGCGGCGTTTCGGATTTTTTCAAGCTGCCGCCCTATATCCTTGCTTATCTTTTCGTTGTGAATAGAGGCCGCCTTTTCCGGGGCGGTAGGATCCTCTTTAGAAAAATGCATGAAAGCGCCCCGGCCCAAGAATTCAATAACCTTATCCACATCCTTGGCAAGTACAGTCAGCTCAATTTGTTTCATCTTTCTGGGACGTATCAAGATCCGACCTCCAACAAGGTAAAAATATCTTGACTCGACATACCCATGCCCAAACCTTCGGCTGCGCTGGTTAGGATATCTTCTTCAAACTGTTTCAGTTTAATAAAACAAAAGATCGAATCCGCTGAAAAAGGCCGGCGCCGGAAGGAAAACCGTGCAAGAGAATACAGGTACCGGGAAGCCGCGTTCTGAAAATACCGGGGATCCGCTTTCCAGGTATCCTGATGGTTTTCAGGATTGAGGAATTGAACCCACTTCCAGCCGGCCCATTCGGCGCGGTGATCCAAGGCCATTGATAAGGAGGCTTCGGCCGCGGCGGTAAGGGATTTTTTTGTTTTAATAGAGATGAGCTTTTCCAGGATCCCATGTCCGGACATCCCGTAATAGGTTCTCAAACGCAAAGCCCAAACCGCATTGCGCAAGGATATTTCTTCAGAAAGGATCCTTTCTATGGCAATCCTATCGTTTTTTCGCAACCTCAGCAGGGCTTTCCACAGGGAAGCGTAATAGTGATGATCCAGTTTCGTTTGTATGATTATGCTCCCCGCATCTTTTTTATGAACCGGTTGTTCGTTTTGATCCTGCTGAAGGGCTTCGGTTAAGAGAAATTCAAATTCCGTCTTTGCAAGCATGGACTCCAAGTCCGGATACGCTTCAAAGGTAACGGTACGGAAGCGGCCTATATCGGTAAATCCCGGAGCTTTTGTTTCCCCCCGGGCTAAAGCGCCAAGGACGTTTTTAAGATCCTCATATTCATAGGTTCGGATAAGCCGAATGAGCAGTTCCGGAGGCTTGGAAAAAGAATCTACAATGGCGGTAATCTGGTTTACCGCTCTTTGGATAACCCGCTCTTCGATATCGACCAGCAGTTCCCGTTCAGGAAGATCCCGGACCGACTGGGGAAACACCAAACGGTCTAGTTCGGAAAGACGGCTTACATCGGCAAGCCGGGAAATCCTTTTACCGATAAAGGATTTCCCGATAATTCCGCAGGCTTTGGCATAAGCATAAGCCCGTTCTCCCATTCCCGGCATATTAACCTTCCTTTAAAAGCAACCCCCCAACAAGTTCTGAAAACTTATCGGTATATATTATTAAAGTATCCAGGCTTTTCCGGTAGGCGTCAAGCTGTTTTTGATGATCTTCTTGTATTGCGGCAATTTGTTTTTCATAACCTGCCCCTAAGACCGCCGCTTCCCGTCCGTACCGTTCCTCATAGCGCGCCCGGTTTTCCTTCTCCCCTTCCGCAATCCGCCTATCCACCTCGGCAAGGGCATCGTTCACTAAAGCAACGGCATCGGCTTCGATCTTTAATAAATGCTGTAACACATCGTGTTCATTCATAGAAACATCCTATCAATCGAAAGACTGTTAATCCAGGGCTATAAGGAGATCCTCATATTTTTTAATAACTCCGGAAACCCCTTGAGCGTCCCGCTGGGCTATCAGGTCCGTAAAAAACTGGGCATTATCCAGCAACTGGGCCAGGCGCTTTAATATCCTGAGATGGCTTTCCGACTCTTTCCAAGGGGACAGCACCATAAACAAGAGATATACCGGCTGTCCGTCCAGGGCATCGTAATCGATCCCCCGCTTTGAAATACCTAAAATTCCATGAACCTTTTGGAGGGCATTGGTCTTCCCATGGGGGACCGCTATGCCCTTCCGTATACCGGTAGACAGCTTGGCTTCCCTGGCTCTCAGGGCTTCCAGAATTTCTTCCCTCGTGTCGGAACGTTCTATTTGACAAAATTGGTCCACCATCTCTTCAAAGACTTCATCTTTATCCTCCGCCTCTAAACCGACCTTAATCAATTCCGGCGGGAATAACTCATATAGAAACATCGCATCCCCTATTACCTTAGAAAGACTATTCGGCTATCCCCGGATCCGGATTTTCAGGCTCCGGTGTTTCAGCTTCCGGCACTTCCGTTCCGGTATTCGGCACTTCCAAACCGGAAGTTTCAGGGATCGGGGTTTCTGCGCCGGGCGTTTCAAGCGCCGGGGCCGGCTCATCCTCCTGCCACCAGTTCCGGTTTGCCTCACCCGCCTGCTGCCGGGCCGCAGCCCCGGCGGCTTCCACTCCGGAACCCGCGGGGGTTCTATTGATAAGGGCAAGGCCGAAACTGAGGATCAAAAAGAGGGCTCCCAAAACCGACGTAGCCCTGGTCAACACGTTACCCGAACGGGACCCGAAAGCCGAAGAACTCCCCCCCGCAAAGATACCGCCCAAACTATCGCCCTCTTCATTCTGCACCAATACAAGAAGCACCAAGAGGAGGGCCACCATAACAAAGAAAACCAACAGCACTACACTGAGTATCCCCATCTACACAAAACTCCATAGAACAAAAATTTATAAAAATATAAGTGAGTATAATTAAGAATAAAAATTTATTCAATGGGGGCCGCAATGCTTTCGGGACTGTAGGGATTTTATTGCAAGATAAGTTCATAGGTATTGACCCGGAAAATTTCGCGGTTCAAGATCGATCCGCCAGGGTTGAAATAAACGTCAAAGTTCCGCGTCTTTAGAATCATTCCTTACATTCCTTGAGCGGCTCTGCGGTTACAAAAATCATCGTTAGACCCCGCAAACACGCTTGACAGATCTATGATAGAGTTATATCTTACTAATATAGTTAGTAATAACTAATTAGGAGGTTTTATGATTAAAATGCGGTTCAAAGGCATCTCCCTGTTGTTGGGGGGATTATTATTCGCCGCTTGTTCAAGCGACCCGAGCGCCGAACCCGAACCTAGCCTTACCGACGATGCCGCTCCGGGAATAGAAACCGGTCCGGCGCTTAGGGTGAAAGCCGGAGGAGGCTGGGAAGATATCGACGGTCTTTCCAGCGCCAGTATTTTACGGGTAGACCGGAGTAAATTCGGCTATATTGATAAAGCAGCAGACGGTTATCATATCAAGATAGTTGATGTAAACGACCCTGCCAAAGCGGTCCGTGAAAAGAAGGTTGACGGAGGAGATAATGTAGCCTTATGGACTACCGGGCATGATGGAAATATTATCATGGTAGCCGCGGAAGAGACCGGCTATGAAGCGTTCACAGGACATCATGTTGTCGTGTATGATCAGGACCTGAGGGTTATCAAGAAAGTTCCCTTTGGCGATCCTAAAGGCTTGAACCCAGGTGAGGCTGCGCCTATTCATCACCGGGATCCTTTGTTATCGGTAACTGACAAGTACGCCATAGCCGGCTGGCAGGATAAACAGGCTGAGGGAAATTTCAGCGCCTGGCCTTTCTTCGTCAGTATCTACGAGCTGGCAGGGGATAAAGCAGGACATATCCCGGTGTCCGGCGATGCCGGTTTGGGGATTGGTAATTTGGTAGCTTTTGCGGCTCAGGGAGACCACATCATCATCGGCGGAAG
>JAITHW010000132.1 GCA_031279815.1 Treponema sp.
TTGGTATTTGATATAGGAAAGCCCGTGCCGGCAGGTATAGCGGGCCGCGTCCAGGCTTTTCCCCGCCGGCTGCCAGGAAAGGCTCCAGTAATCCCCGCTCTCCTCGTCCCGGACATACATGTAATGCCCGGGCCGGTCAGCGGGCACGCCGTTGGCCCTGAACCGGGTAATCCGGTGGTATTCCGGGCTTTTGTAGAACAGGTAGCCCCCGGCGGTGTGGTTGAATACCCCGGCCAGGTCCCGTACGCCGATGTAGTTGGTCCAGGAGGCCGGCACATCGATCCGGTCAATCACGTATTCCCGTTTTGCCTGGTCAAAGTATCCGTATTTCATATTTTTAGTATATCACATCTTTTGCATTGACAATATAAAAATGAAACGAGTACAATGAATATAAATGACCGTATATATCGGCACATTATCAGGATTTTTTATATTTTTTATGGAGGAAAATTAATAATGAAAAAAATACAGAGTGTTATTCTGATTACGTTACTCCTGACGGGGGTCTTTGGGTCTTGCAAGAAACAATCCTCAGGCCAACAACAAGCGGGGCAAAAACCAACGACCGAATTGCGGGTTTTGAACTATTACGATATGACCCAAGCCGCCGCGGTGGAGGAACCCGCGGTCGTGTGGGAGGTTTTTGAAAAGGCCAATCCGGACATCAAAATTATCAGGGAAGATCTGTTTAACGATCCCTTCCACAACAAGGTGGAAGCCTACGCCGCCACAGGCCAGCTTCCCGACGTGATGTACGCATGGCCTTCCGGCCGCTCCACCACTTTGCACACTAAGAAACTGCTCAAGGACCTGGGTCCCCTGACGCGAAAAGACGGCCTTGCCACGCACTATACCGCTACGGCGCTGAATCCTTCAAGCCAGGCTTCAGGATATCTGGGGATTCTTCCCCGGGCCATCACCTCTACCAGCGCTTTTTACATAAATCTTGAGGTGTTGAACGACTGCGGGTTGCAGCCCGCCAAGACCTACGCCGAACTGCAAGACCAGGTAAGCGTACTCAAGGCCAAAGGCTACGACACGATCCTTATGGCCAACATGGACACTTGGGTCATGCAGTCGTGCCTCTTCTCCCTGGTGGCGGGCCGTTTTTGCGGCGAAGGCTGGGAGCAGAACATCCTTTCGGGGCAGGCGAAATTTACCGATCCTGATTTTACGGCGGCCCTGAACTTTATCAAAACCATGTATGACGATGGGGTGATTTCAAAAGCCACCTTGGCCACCGGCTATGGCGACGTGGTCGGCCAGTTTGCGAGTAACCGGGGCGCGTACTACATCGACGGCGATTGGCGGGTCGCGGCATTTATTACCGACAAATCTACAGGCCAAGCGTTGATTTCTCCGGATAAACAAAACAATATCCAAGTTACCGTGTTTCCCGAAATACCCGGGGCAAAATTCAACCAATCCGATTCGGTGATACTGGGAACCGGTTGGGGCATGAACGCCGCTATTCCTGAAAACTCGGCAAAGGAAGAGGCGGCGTGGCGGCTGGTGAAGTGGCTCTCCGGCAGAGAGGTCCAGTCCTGGCTGCTTGAGACCGGCCAAATTTCCACCCCCACGAGAAACGATATCAACATGGAAAACCTCAGGCTGGAACCCATGCAGCTCGCGGTCGGCAATCTCAGCAGGGAATACGACAAAGCCACTGTGGTCATCGACGGCGCGTTTGACGGCGTGGTCCATGTGCCGATTAACGACGGCCTACAGGCCATCGGGATGGGAACCGAAACTCCGGAGCAGGTAGCCGCCACGGTACAGGCCGCGCTGGAAACCTGGAAGGCGAGCCGGTAGTGCGAAGGAGAAGCCATGACTTCAAAAAGTGAAGAAAAGTTTTCGTATGTGATACTGGTCGCGCCGGCGTTGATCATTTACCTCGCGGTCATGGCTTTTCCAACCATTTTTTCCGTACTCCTGAGTCTGACCAACTACAACGGCGGAAAGATCTTCGGAAATCCCAATCTAAAGATTGCGGGCTTCGACAGCTACCGGTTTATGTTTACCGAGCCTACCGGCAACTTCTGGATTTCGCTCAAGAACAACATGCTCATCGTCGCCGTATCGGTGTTCGGCCAGATTCCCCTGGGGTTTACCCTGGCCTATATTCTTTCACGGCGTCTCATCAAAGGCACGGATTTTTTCCAGGCGATGATTTACCTGCCCAATGTGATTTCACCGGTTATTATCGGCATCCTGTTTAAGAGTTTTTATTTGAGCCAAAATTCGGTGTATATGGAGGTTGTCCGCATTTTCAAGCCCGGCGCGGAATTCACCCTGAGCGCCCAGCCCATGGTTCCGGTACTGGCGGTTATGCTCTGGATGTATACGGGTCTTTATGTGGTTATCTTTCTGGCAAACCTCCAGCGTATCGATACCTCGATCATCGAGGCCGCCAAGATTGACGGCGCGAGCGAAGGCCAAACCCTGTGGCGCATTATTCTGCCCGCCCTTTCCGGGGTGATTGTTACCTGCGCGATATTGGCTATCTCAGGTTCGTTAAAATCCTTTGACCTTATCTATACCATGACCAACGGAGGCCCGGCGAACCAGACCCGGGTGCTTTCGCTGTATATGTATTTTATGGCCTTCCAGGGCGCGCCTAATTACCCCCTGGCAAACGCTATTTCCACGGTGATGGTGATCATCAGTTTTATATTGATTATTCTAACCCAGGCCGTAGAAAAGGTATTTGGAGGAAAGGAGTAGATCATGGATGTACGCGGCGCTTCTCCGGTCTCAAAGACCCTTATTTACGCGGTGGCGTTGCTTTTCGCGGTTCTGGCGATTTATCCGGTTTTCTGGCTGGCGATCCAGTCCTTCAAGACCACCCAGGAATACCTTACTTCCAGCAAGCTGGCTTTTCCCAAGCTCTGGTTTACCGGCAACTATCCCTACGCCTGGAACCTGGGAAAATTCGGCATACTCCTTATGAACAGCGTGTTCTACAGCGTTGTTACCGTAGCCGCGGTAGTGGTGCTGGGGCTTATGGCGGGCTTCGCCTTTTCCAAGATACCGTCGAAGGCGACTCCGATACTGCACGGCCTTTTCATCATCGGGATTCTCCTGACCCTTCAGTCAATCATGGTGCCTCTCTTTCTGATGGTGAATGCCGCGGGCCTGTACAACACCAGGCTGGGGGTGCTTATTCCCTACATAGGGCTGGGGCTTCCTATGGGCGTGTACCTGGGCACCGAATTTGTCCGCAGCATCCCCGGGGCTCTTATCGAATCCGCCCGGCTTGAAGGCGCGGCGTATTTCAGGATTTTCCGCAGCATCATTTTCCCCATGTGCGCCCCTGTGGCAGTAACCGTCGCCATCATCACCTTCACCGGTACTTGGAACGAATTCATGCTGATCAACATCCTGACCTCAGACGATGCCATTAAATCCATCCCGGTAGGGATTAACCGGTTTTCCGGCTCCCTGGCTTCAGACTACGGCAAGCAGTTTTCCGCCTTGGTGATTGGGCTGGTCCCCATGCTGATGTTTTATATCATGTTCAGGAAACAGATCACCACAGGGGTCGCCGCGGGAGCGGTCAAAGGCTGATGTCCGGACGGGGCAAGCGATTATAAATTAGTCTGTTTGCGGAATGAGGCTTTCTGTTGCGTATATATCGCCTCCTTCCCTTGCCCGGCAGGGTTATATTAGGGCCTTTCATAGGGTATTCCTCTACTTGACAGGCAGATGATCGGTGATTACTATTAAATGAAAATCTAAAATAAATAAATAGGGCATAATATAACCATCGGTCATTTTTATGGGAATACAAGAACGGAAAGAGCGGGAAAAAAATGAGCGAAAGGCCCTGATCCTGCGCTGCGCTAAAGAACTTCTTTTAGAACACGGGGTTGAACGGGTCAGTATGATAGACATTGCAAAAAAGGCGGAACTGAGCAAGGGAACCCTCTACCTCTATTTTCCAGGCAAGGAAGAGTTATTCAGGGAAATCTGCGACGAAGCCGCAACCCGTTTCATCCAATACTTTCAGGCCCGGCTCAAGCCCGGTTTATCCGCCTTGGAAACAATTAAGCTCTATTGGCTCTGTTATGTTGATATGTTCGGGGAATCCGATGACATGATCGTTATCTTCAATATGAAACACTACATTGCTCCGGCTTTTCCTTTTAGCCCTTTTGAAGATGCCCGCCATCCCCCCCGGGGGCCCGCGGTTGCGGCGGATTCGCCTTATATTTTTTACACCATGATCAGGGACATGATCCGTCAGGGTATTCAGGAAGGCGCCTTTGATCCGTCCGTTAATCCGGGTATGATTGCTCGCATCATGCTCTCCCTGTTTTCGTATATTGTCGAAAATGTGGCGAAAATGCCGAAAGGGGAACAGAAATCCCAATTCATCATTGCGGAAGTGAAGCATATTTTTGAGATCCTCCTCCGGGGTATTGCTAGGGAGGGCTTTGACCGTTCCTGTTTGATATTGCCGGGCTAGGAAACGGATATCGGGCAAGGGTTTTAAATTATTCTTGCAATTCTCTCAACTTTTTTCCGAATCCTTTTGAATAATCTCTTAACAAAAAATCCCTTAGTTCATATATTTTATCTATACTGATTTTACAGTAGTTTATTATGAAGCGGTATGATAATTTTACGGCAATATCTGCAATCTTCTCAATTAGGGCGGAATCAGCCCAACACCCAATATTATAAAGTTTTCGTTTGTTTTTATCAAGGGGGTAACGCCCAAATCCGGCGTTTCTTTTATTTTTTTCTCATGTTCTCGTCAAAACCTGTTGGTTTTGACATCGTAATGATCATGTTAGAGTCTGAAACGATTATATTGGAAATTCGATTAACCGCTTTTATGGCTCAGATAAGCCGCAGAAACCGCTACGCAGAGGTCCTGCGGCAAGGGAATGGGGAGTGAGGGCGGGGGGATACGCGATATTCCCCGCTTCCTGCCGCGCCGCGGGCAATTAACAAACCGATTTTGCCGGATGCGTCCGGCATTTGGGGCCGCTTTGCATGGGGCGGCTGAATATTAAAGACTGCGGGAAAGACCGCAAAGGAGTTTGTTTATGAAAAAGAACATGGTATTAACGGTTATTTTGGCATTGGGTGTAAACACGATGCTGTTTTCAAATGAAAACCGCCTCTCAATGGGGTTTGAATACGGCAATTTCTTTGAACAAAGAACCGACGGCGGCATCGGCATTGAAACGTACAGGGGATCCCCGGGAATAAATTTTTCCGCCTATCATTTGTGGGATAATTTCGGCTTTTTCCACAGTCATTCTTTTTTATTTCCAAATAAGGTCACGGCGAATATAGAGGGATATGAATATTTTTTCGAGTATAATTTCCTCATTGGCCCTGCTTTTAAAATAGCATTTACTGAAAAAATGGACATGCATTTCGGATTTGGATTTGGTCTAAGCCCTATAGCGGGGGAATTGCATAATAAAACCTTGGCCCAGTTTAATCTGGGGATAGGAGGGGATATAGGTTTTTCCTATTTGTTTAATAAAATATTCTACATAAATGTAGGGGCTATGTTTTCATACCATTTCGCGAATATAACAAGCCTAGGCACCGGAACCTATGAGGTAGACGAAGATGGAGATAGAGAGGAAATTAAAGATCGCGAATGGTCAAGAAATTACAATATGGCTGGAGTAAGGCCATACATCAGAATAGGGTTATCGCTTAAATAGAATAAGCGGCGGCGTACGCCGCCGCTTTGCATAACAGGACCGTTTTGATTTTTTCCACATTACCGGTCTAGGAAACAGAGATCGGTCGGGCAATGAAAAAAGTTCTCAATTATTGGCCCCCTAGCCGTTGATTATGATTACCTTTATTATTGAGGTTACTGCATTATGGAAAAGATTTTTAAGCATCCCCGGCTTATTGTGGCAATTATTGGGGGGATTACCGTTTTTTTCGCGGTTCAGCTTTTCAGAATAGAACTTGATAACAATAATTTCCGGTTTGTGCCGAAGAACGATCAGGCCCGTTTGGTGTCCCAGTATATCGACGATACCTTTGGGAGTTCCACGTTTATCCTAGTGGGGCTTGAGCGGAAGTACGGGACCGTGTTTGACCGGGATTTTCTAAACCGGATCAAGGAGTATGTGGATCAGATCAAGGAGATAGATTATGTGGGTGAGGTGAACTCCCTGATGACCAGCGATTACATCACCGGCGATAAAGATACCCTGAGGGTGGAAAAACTGGTGGAAGAAGATTTTTCCGGTACCCCGGAGGAGATCCGGGAATTGAAACGGAGGATGCTCTCCTGGGATATGTACCGCAGGGCCCTGATCTCCGACGATTTTACCGCCACCCAGATCCTCGTACCCCTGGATATTACCTTAGACGATGCGGGAGCGCCTGAAGCGGTCAACAGTTTCCTCAAGATTCGGGACAAAGCCCGGGAGATGTTTGACGGTCTTGCGGAGGTTTACGTTACCGGAATGCCGGTGATCAGCGCGACCATTAACGAAGCGGTCAAAGCGGATCTCATGCTTCTGGTGCCTCTGGTTATCTTCGTGGTACTCGTAATTGTTTTTATCCCCCTAAGGCGCATCAGTTTTGTAGCTCTGTCTCTGCTCTCGGTTGTTGTTGCGGTCATCTGGTCTATTGGGGCCATGCCGCTTTTCGGCATTAAATTGTCGGTCATCTCCACGGTTCTGCCGGTCATTCTGATCGCCGTGGGCAGTTCCTATGGGCTGCACCTCATCATCCACTACATTGAAGACTCGGAAGTGGATTTCGGCGCTATGACCAAGGAAAAACACCGGGTCTTTATCCTGAATCTGATACGAAAAATAGGCAAACCCCTGGTGCTCGCGGCGCTTACCACTATGGTCAGCTTTCTTTCCTTCTGTTTTACCCAGGTGCTTCCCATTCGGGAATTCGGCTATTTTTCCGGTTTCGGGGTCATCTCGTCCTTTGTGATTACCATAACCCTGATCCCTTCGATTTTGATCATCCGGGGGCCAAAGCCCTTGCGGAAGCTGCGGATCAAGGCCCCTAAGTCCAAGGCCGATTCATCAGCGAATAAACATATTGCAGGTTGTTTTGCGAGGGTAGTGAAGAAAAAACGGCTCATCATATTCGCCGCGGCGGTACTGATGGGAGTTTCCATATACGGCGCTTCAAAGGTCGTCATCGACAATGTGTTTGTGGAGTATTTCAAGCCTCATACGGATATCTATAGATCCGAAGGCTTCATCCGGGAACAATTCGGAGGCTCCAAGGTGATAAGCATAGTGGTTCAAGCGGAAAGTCCTGAAATCGTGCTGCACCCCGATACCTTAAGCGCCGTGGATAAGCTTAATACCTATCTTTCGCAGCAGGTGCCTGAAGTGGGCAAGGTGACGGGATTTACGGATTTGATAAAACGGATCAATCAGGTCTTTAATGCGGACGAATCTCCCGAAGGGTTGAAACCGGCTGCTATCAGGGATTCCGGGAATTTCGGTTTCGGAGATTTCAACGGCCCGGGGAACGCGGATTTTGGATTCGGAGGTATGGATAATGACAGCTTTGATTTCCAAGATGAAACTCCCCCCCGGGCCGGACCTGAAATTCCCGAACAGCCTTATACTCCCAGGGAATTGGCCGCTCTATTGGAGCGGGCGGCAAGTTCCGGCAGAGACAGGGGGATGAATGCCGCGGACCTGGTGTGGGAGGTGAAAAAGCTGGTCAACTATGAGGGAGCGGCCTATTATGAAATCCCGTCGGATCCGGCCCGTTACGGAAAGACCGGGCCCGAAGAATTGCAGCGGCTGGTTTCCAATTATCTGGTGCTGCTTTCAGGAAACATCACCTCATACTCAAATGATCCTTTGGAACCCACCGCCATCAAGACTACGGTACAGCTTCGTACCGTCGGACAAGCAGATACCGAACAGGCTGTGGAAGAGATGTTCAAGTTTGTAAAGACGAATTTTCCAAAGAATGTGCAGGTTATCATCGGCGGCGGCGCCTTGGTGGAAGCCTCCCTCAACAACCTCGTGGTGCATTCCCTCTGGACATCGATGATCATCGCCTTGAGTTTTCTCTTCGGTATCATTACGGTTTGCAACCGTTCCTTCATGGCCGGCTTGATCAGCAGCGCCCCTCTGGTACTGCTGATCCTCATTAACTTTGCGGTCATGGGCTTGCTTGGGATTAAGCTCAATATCGGAACCGCCATGATTTCCAGTTTAACCATGGGCATCGGTATTGATTATACGATCCATTACATAGAAGCCTATAAGCGGGAATACCGGGCTTCAGGAGGGAAAGGGGATTTTCTCAAAAAGGCCTATAGCACCTCCGGGATTGCGATCATCGTTGACGCGGTGTCAGTCGGCGCGGGCTTTGGGGCGCTTCTCTTGTCCCAATTTAATATGCTTGCGGATCTGGGCTTGCTTATTACACTGGCCATGCTTATGAGCGCCCTGGTGGGACTCGTTGTCGTGCCGGCGCTGCTCATGCTTATTAATCCCCGATTTGTCAAGGAATGAGGACTTAGACGGGATATCTGCGTTTTAAATAGGCGGAATAACCGCGGACGGTGGATTTGCGCTGATTCAGGATAGATTTGCCCCTGCGGGAGACAATTTCCCTTGGGGGATTAAAAACAGATAAACCGGATAATACTATAATTACGATATATAAAGAAAGACCGGATGCCGGAAAAATTAAGAGACACAAGCGGCGTATATCGTGACCGAATCCGGTTCCGCCCAATAAAGACAAAAATAGTATTGACTGGAACAAAAGGGAAGGATACATTTAAGGGGGAGAACGTTATGACTTATTCGATAGCAATGGCCGGTAAGGGCGGCACGGGAAAAACAACCGTCTGCGGTTTGTTTATTAATCATCTGGCCGGAACAGGAAAAGGGCCGATTCTAGCAGTGGATGCCGACGCCAATTCTAATCTGAACGAGGTGTTGGGAGTGAAAATAGAAATGACCCTAGGAGATATTCGAGAGGAATTGGCCAGGGCGGAAATCGATGAAAACAGCCCCATTCCTCCGAGTATGTCAAAGCAGGAATAT
The DNA here is from genome assembly GCA_031279815.1 of Treponema sp. Lineage (GTDB taxonomy): Bacteria > Spirochaetota > Spirochaetia > Treponematales > Breznakiellaceae > JAITHW01. The sequence goes on from JAITHW010000132.1 coordinate 9,036, forward strand.
GCGAATTACAAATTCGGCGCCGCTTTAATTGAAGAAGATGACTACGATATGCTGGTAATGGGCAAAACCCAGGGAAAGGGATGTTACTGTTATGTAAATGATCTGCTTCGGGATCAAGTAAATAAGTATTATCAAAACTACAATTACTTAGTGGTAGATAACGAGGCCGGGCTTGAACATATAAGCCGGGGGATACTTCCGCCGGTGGACCTGATCCTGCTGGTCAGCGATTGTTCCCGCCGGGGAATCCAGGCTGCGGGCAGAAGCGCCCAGATGATACAAGACTTAAACCTCAAGGTTCAGGCGGTGCGCCTCATTATAAACCGTGTTCCCGGGGGAATACTGGACGAGAGTATAAAACGGGAAATCGACGCATGGAACCTTTCTCTTATCGGGATCATACCCCAGGATGATTTGGTCTACCAGTATGACGCCGAAGGCAAACCTCTGGTTACCCTGCCGGAAGATTCCCCGATCAAGCAGGCTCTGGGAGAGATCATCAAAAAACTTGGACTGTGAGGCAACTTCCGGTATGCTCAGGGCAACGCAGATGATTCTTATCGGTTCTTCCGGTCAAAACGCCGGTAAAACTAGCCTCGCCAAAGCCTTCATTAACCAATGGAAAGGTATGTTTCCCATTGCGGCCCTCAAGATAACCAGCGTAGCCCATCACGGCGCGGTATGTCCCCGGGGCGGGCAGGGTTGCGGGGCCTGCGTTGCTGTTGGAGAAACGGATTTTGTGCTTGAAGAAGAGCTGGGGGAATCCCCTGCTAAGGATACCGCCCGGTTGCTGCATGCCGGGGCTGACCGGGTTTTCTGGCTCCGCTGCCTGTACGGGGCCTTAGCGGCAGGCTACGGCGCTTTTTTGGAGAAGATACCCCCCAAGGCGCTGATCCTCTGTGAATCCAACAGCCTCCGGGAAGTGGTGTTGCCCGGATGTTTCATTATGGTGATTAACAGCAACAAGCCTGCCATGAAGCCCACCGCCGCTCGGGTTCTGCCTATGGCGGATATCGTGGCGTATAATACCAAGACGCCGGAAGATTTAGTCCGGATCGTTTCACGCCTCCAGGTGGAACAGGATGAAACCGGCGCCATACACATTACGGCTCATTGAACGCAACGGACGGATAATCTTTGAGTTTCGCCGCCCCTTCCTTTTAAGGCAATACCTTTGCTCATCTTTTCATACCCCGGAGACCGGCAGCGAATATCGATTTTGGGATTTCGGCCATTCCAGGAGATCGGATTCAATAAAACCGCAGGGTTAAAAAACACGTTGATCTTGTAGAGAAGAATATGCTATGGTAGTAGTATGGCCAGGCAGTCTACCTGTTGTCCTGGTACACTAAAATTGTTACAAGGAGTTTTCTAAGGAGTTTCTATGCAAAGTAAGTATATCCTACCGGTCTTTTTAGGAATGTGGGCTCTTTTCAGCGTAGTATCCTGTACTACGATTCCTAAAGGGACCGCAACCTCATCAATACATATAACCGGATATGAACAGGAAGCAGCCATACCCGGGCATACTGTTAAAAATCAAACCGGGGATCTTAAAACGCCGGCCTCCGTTCCTACCGGCGGGAACGAAGGGCATATTCAGACCCGGACGGTTGAGGAGAGCGAACCGCCCTTCAACCAGGTGATTGTACAGGATTATGGGTCCACAAATCCCCGGGGCCTCAAAACAGGGCGGGAGTCCCCGGCGGATTACAAGAGGCGCGAGGCGCGGGCAAAACAGCAACGCGCAATCGCGTTAAAAGCCCCTGTGGCGGTTCGGCAGCGGTATGATGAAGCGAATGCGGTGTACGCCCGGGCCGAGGCCGCGTTTAAGGCGGCGCAATTTGCACAAGCCGCGGATCTCTATGCCGGGTCGGAAGCCCTATTCGGCGCGGTTATCCTGGCTGTGGAGGAAAAGCTCCGCCGGGCCGAACAAGCCATGACAGACATCCCGGTACCCGCGGGAATAGGGCCTGTAGCGGTACAAAACGAACCGATCGAATCCTTTCGTTTTATAGCCGCAGCGTCCTTAGTCCGGGCGGATTTTTCAAACGCACCCAAGGTACTTATCGCCAATGTACGGGACAACAAGTACTTCCATGAAAGTACCCGGTTGACTCAGGAGGCGCGGTACGCCTTTGAAAAAGGCGATTATGATCGGTGCCTCCGCCATGCTGAGGAAGCCCGGCAATATGCCCTGTGGTCGGATACGCAGGTACCCCTACAGGTAAAGATCATCGAAGCCGGTAAGTCGGCGGACTACGCCCGCGTACAGTTTGAGGCCCTAGGGTCCGCTCATCGGTATACTCCTTATTACCGGCAGCTTACAATAGCCTATGAAGATGCCCATACCGCCCGCACGGCAGGAGACTGGGAACGAACGGTTGAGGCGGTCCGGAAAGTTATGGCCCTTTTGAGGGACAATACGAAAACCGGCTCTGCAATACCGGTGGCGGAACATTCCTCCATGCCGGCCCCGGGAGGTATTGGGGCAACGGAGACAGGGGATACTCCCCAAGTTCCGCCGCTTAACTCCCAGGCTGCGGAGTCCCAAAGAGCGGGCCCAGGCGGAGCGTCCGTATCCTCGTTCCCGGATCTTACGGGCCTTTCCGGCTCATCGAGGGCCGCCAGCAGCAGAGGGTCTTCCAGAACAGAACTAGGATACGAGGTATCAGACGATCCGGATACGCCGCCGGTGCCTCCGATGGATGCGCCGTTCAATAAGGTTGCGGCTTTCGGCGGGTCTTCAGGTTCATCTGCCAGCGGCAGCGGTACTCCTCCGGTACCGGACCTTTCGCCGTCGGCTAAGGCTCCTCCGGGAGCCGCGCAAACCGGGGTAAAAGAAGCCCCGTCACGGCCCGTCTCCCTGTCCCTTGCCGCGCAGTATCAGGTACAGCCCTGGAATATCTCTATGGATTGTCTGTGGAATATTGCGGGCAAGCCCTGGGTCTATGGGGATTCGAGTAAATGGGTGCTTCTCTATTATGCGAATATATCAAAATTGCCGAATTCGGAGAATCCTAATGTTATTCCTCCGGGGATAATTTTGGACATTCCCAGTGTTGACGGCGAAGCCAGACAGGGTATAGGTACCTGGAATAATGCGTCCCGGCGCTAACCGGTTTTAGAGCAGCCCCCGCCTCACTGCGGGGGTTTTTTGCAGGTTCCTCTTCACCGGCAGTTTACCCAGGAAAACAAGGGAAACCGCCAACCTTCACGCAGATCAAAGCCTAATCTTTACACAGATCGGCGTCTAAACCTGATGATTCATCCACAAAAAACACGCGAAACGTACGGTCATAACAGGCCGTCATTTATTATATGCCGAAAATCCACAGCCGGTCGTGATCCCTTTACCGGGCCTGCGGACGCGGGCGCTTTCTTCGACAAGATCGGGGGAGCGGAGACAAGGCCCCCAAACGCCGGCATCCGTACTTTATAACGCTTTGTTCTGCTGATATAGGGTATACAGCATCAGGGCCGATCCCATGAGGGCATGGATATACGGAGGCTTACCCATACCCCGGCATACTTCGTTGATAGGGACTACCGCTACCTCCACATATTCATCGTCATCCAGGTTTTGACTTTCCAGGGGATCTAAATCCTCCGCCAAAAAAAAGTGAACCTTATTGGACATGATTGCCGGATTCGGGTTAAAATCTCCTAATTTATTGATTTTTCCTGCGGAATAGGCGGTTTCTTCCTGCAATTCCCTGGCTGCGGCGGACCGGGCGTCTTCTCCTCTTTCAAAAACCCCGCCGGGAAATTCCAAACTCAATGCCTGGGAACCATGACGCCATTGCCGGACCATGACGAATGCCTTGCCGTGTTCCGTTTCTATCACTGGCACCACAATGGCCCAATCCGGGGCGTCCAATACGGTAAAGACCCTAAGTTCATGGTCCGGGGACCGGCAGGAACTCTCCCGGATCGAAAAGATCGGGCAGGTGAACAGGTTCCTGCGCGCCTCTTCCGTCCAGATCAGGCGTTCATTACTATGCAGTTCGTTATACATGGATTAAAATTAGCATATTCCGCCTGCAAACAGAAGGGGGTAACAGTACATCCTTGAAAAACAGCGCTGTTTCCAGATATAGTGCTAAACCGTGCATGAACCCAGTAAAGAAAGAATCCGCGCTATGGTTTCGGACGCGGGCTTTGCGCGAGGGCGGATCCTTGTTTCCTTTGAACCGGAAGAGTATGGCCCCGTCTTGATACCGGAACGGTACCGGATCGGAGCGCCCGCCCTGCTTATCGCTTCCCTCATATACGGGAATTTGCGGATAGATGAAAGCGTTCCGGCCTGTGAGAATGCCGCCTATATAGCTCCCTTTGCACAGCGAAACTACTACCGGGAAGCGGTGAAGCGGCTTCAGCCGCTTGCGCGGGAATTCCGTTTCCGTTACGGCGGCGCGAAGTCTGATTTCAGAATCCTCTGCAACTCTCCGGTTCCGGAAAAACCCTTGGCCGCGGCTTCCGGTCTAGGTTTCCCGGGACGGAACGGCCTCATCATCACCCCCGAAGGGGGTTCCCTGATCATCATTGCCGCTATGACTCTGCCCTTTACCCCGGAAGGGGATGGCCCTGAAGAAGCCGCCCGGGACAATGACTTTCCGCTCTGTAAAGACTGCAATCCGCTCTATCCTCCCTGCGTTGCGGCCTGCCCCACGGGAGCGGTGATAGGAAACGGAACCATCGAGCGCAGCCGCTGTATCCAGTGGTATGCCTCCGGTAACGGCGATACCATACCTCAGGAGGTTGCCCGGAATTGGGGGAACCGGCTGTACGGCTGTACCGGCTGTCAAGACGCATGCATCCACAACAAGCCCCCGATCCGGGGGGTTTTCAGTGAAGAGGGGGCTCTGCCCGCGTATATGGATCCTATGGAACTGCTTGCTATGACCGATGAGGAACTCAAGGCCCGGTTTAAGGGCACCGCCCTAGGTCTTGCTTGGCTCGGTCCCCAGGGAATACGGCGAAACGCCCGGATGATCCTTGCCCGTAACCAGCTTGATTCCTCTAGCGAAGGTCTATTCTGGTGATAGAAACCGTCTTTTTTGTCTCCCGGTTAATGGTTGCGGCAATTCCCCGGAGGGATCCGGCGCCCTGAGCGCAGACCATCCGGTATAGAACCTGGGTTCTGGCCCGGTCTAGGCATATCTTCGTATCCATGCCTATAATGCCGTCGGGAACTCCGGTCATGCCTAAGTCGGTGATATACCCGGTACCTTGGGGCAAGATCCGCTCATCCGCGGTTAGTACGTGGGTATGGGTTCCCGCCACCAGCGCGGCCCTGCCGTCAAGATAATACCCCAAACTCTCTTTTTCTCTAGTGGATTCCGCATGAAAATCGACTAATACAAGGGGGTTTTGCATATTTGACGGCCAGGCAGATGCAATCCGGTCGAAGGTCTTAAAAGGACAGTCAATAGGGGGCAGCAATTCCCTGCCTTGAAGATTCACCACCGCCCAGAGGACCCCGGCTTTTTCAGCCGTAACCCAGCCTTGGCCCGGACACCCCTCGGGATAGTTGGCGGGCCGTAGAATTCGCGGTTCCTGCTCCAGAATGGGCCAGAATTCCCGCTTTTCCCAGACATGATTCCCGGAAGTAACCGTATCCGCGCCCGCGGCAAGGATACGCCCCAGAACCGCTTCGGTCATCCCGAAACCGTCGGCGGCATTTTCCCCGTTTACCGCCACGAAATCCGCTCCCTGTTCCCGGATAAGGCCGGGGAGCAGCCGCTCCAGAGCTTCCAAGCCCGCTTCGCCTACCACATCCCCGATCATTAATGCCCGTACCAAGACGCTTTCATCGTGCATATTCAATAATACGGGTCTCCCTAATGATTGTTACCCTGATCCTGCCGGGGTAGCGGAGGTCGTTTTCGATTTTTCTGGCTATCTGCTTGGCCAGTTCCCGGGACTGTTCATCGCTGACCGCTTCATTGTTCACAATGATCCGCAATTCCCTGCCCGCTTGGATAGCATAAGACTTTTCCACCCCCACAAAACCCGCGGCGATATTTTCCAGGTTTTCAAGGCGTTTGATATAATTATCCAAAGTCTCCCGCCTGGCCCCGGGCCGGGCCGCGGAAATGGCGTCGGCAATCTGGACCAATACGGACTCAATGCAGGAAGGCTCCATATCGTTGTGGTGGCTTCCGATGGCATTGATGATCCTGGGATCTTCTCCCATTTTCCGGGCCATATCCATACCGATCTCCGCATGGTTCAGATCCGAATCAGACTCCACCCCCTTACCAATATCGTGGAGCACCGCTGCCCGTTTGGCCAGTTCCCGGTTGGCCCCAATCTCCGCGGCTAAAATTCCCGCCAAAATCGCCACTTCCCTAGAATGATACAGTACATTCTGTCCATAACTGGTACGAAAATAGAGCCGCCCCAAGGCGCGGATAGTGTCCTGCTTGATGTTGTGGATCCCCAGGTCAAAGAGAATCTTTTCCCCCTCTTCGAAGATCTTCTGGGAAATCTCCTTAGTTACCTTGGAGACAATCTCCTCAATCCGGGCGGGATGGATCCTGCCGTCAATAATGAGCCGTTCCAGGGCTACCTTGGCGATTTCCCGGCGTACCGGGTCAAAACAGGAAATAACCACCGCTTCGGGAGTGTCGTCGATGATGATATCCACTCCCGTCAGGGTCTCTAAGGTACGGATATTCCGGCCTTCCCGGCCGATAATGCGGCCCTTCATCTCATCATTGGGCAGAGTAACCGTGGCAACCGTTACCTCTCCGGTTACTTCTGTGGATACCCGCTGAATGGTGGCCACCAGAATATCCCTGGCGTTCCTTTCCGCGGAAAGGGCGGCCTCCTGCTCAATCTTATTGATCAAGCCTTGGGCGTCATGCCGCGCCTCATTTTCCAAATTTCGGATAATAATTGACTTGGCTTCTTCGGCGCTTAAACCGGAAATACGCTCCAGTTCCGCCCGGTAGCGCTCTTCTTCCTGCCTCAAAGTATCTTCCCGCTCTTGAAAATTCTTTTCCTTTGCACTAAGCGCCTGTTCTGTCTTTTCTATTTGGCTCATCTTTTTTTCTATGGTTTCTTCTTTCTGCACGACACGGCGCTCGTACCGCTGCAATTCACTCCTGCGCTCCCGAGTTTCCCTCTCCTGCTGGTTTCGTTCACGGATAACTTGTTCTTTTGCTTCAAGAAGGATATCCTTCTTTTTGGCTTCCGCTTCTTTTATCGCATCCTGTTTAATACGATCGGCCTGTTGTTCCGACGCAGTTAATTGGAATCTGGCATATAGCCATCTAATAGTCCAGCCTAAGGTTAACCCGGCAAGAGGGAGGATTATAAATAACATCCAATCCGGCATCACTCTACCCCTTACCGTTTATTTATTAAAATACAGATCAGCTTACAACGAATAAGAAGTTCCTGTCAAGAAGGCAAGCCGGAACCCGGGGGAAGCCCTCTGTTCACCGCCCGCTCAAATAGGGTATGCTGTACCTATGGAATTTGATACTTTCTTGAAAACCGGGATGAAGGGTGAACGAACCGCTCTTGTTACGGAACAAAATACCGCGGCGGCTTTGGGAAGCGGAGGATTGCCGGTATTTGCTACCCCTGCTATGGCCGCCCTTATGGAAGGGGCCTGCGTTGCCTCAGTTGATCCGGCGCTGCCGGAAGGGTTTTCCACCGTGGGAACCGTTCTGGAAATTAAGCATACCGCGGCTACCCCTTTGGGCATGACGATCCGGGCCTGCGGGGAGCTCGTCGGAATTGACGGCAGGGAACTGGCCTTTCAGGTGGAAGCCTTTGACGGGGCAGGTAAAATCGGTGAAGGCTCCCATAAACGTTTTATCATCGAAAACGACAAATTTCTCAAAAAAGCCCAAGCCAAATCAGGATAAGAGTCCGGTATGTTTGCTCAGGAACGCCGGGACAGCATTGTTGAGATGATAAACCGTAACGGGCAGGTCAGGGTAAAGAATTTGAGCGAACGCTTCAGCGTTACCGAAGACTGTATCCGTAAAGATTTGGGAATGCTTGAAAGGGAGGGGCGTTTAAGCCGGCTTTACGGAGGCGCGGTAAAAGTACGGATCAACCCCCAAGAGTTCAATGCGGCTCAAAGATTCGATAAAAATGGTGAAATAAAACAAACCATCGCGGCCAAATCCCTTCCGCTGATCCATGAAGGAGATACGGTTTTTCTTGATATATCCACGAGTAACGCCCGGCTTTCCCGGCTTATTGCGGAATCTCAGGTAAAAGTAACGGTTGTTACCAATATGACTGCGGTAATGCTTAATCTAAGCGTTTCCTGCCGGGCGGATCTTATCTTTATCGGAGGTTCTTTCAGTCCCGGCAGAGACGGATTTATCGGAGCCGCGGCAATTGCCGGCATTGAGCCGTTCAGGTTTGATACGGCTTTCATGGGAGTAGCAGGGGGTGGATCTCTACCGGAACCGGGTCGAAACCTACCTCGTGGATGACGGTATGACCAAAGAAGCGGCCATGCGGGCAAGCGGGAAAAAGTATATGCTTCTGGAAACCAAAAAGTTCGGTAATGCGGCTCCCTATAAATACGCCCGTATTGATGATTTTACGGGAATCATCACCGAAGGCCCCTTGCCCGAAGGCATCGATAAAGCATTGGAACCGTATAACCTTGAAACCATCTGACGGCCGGTTTCTTAGGGCCTATAGCATCGGGTTAATAAGGTTCCTGCATTGGCGGACGGCTCCTTAATAGCGATCCTAATACGGCGTTACAAAGCGCCTGCGTGTAACGCTGCAAAAATCCGAACGGCCTTTCTCAAAGATACCAAGGAACTGAGAAAACCCGCACAATATAGCTGATAGGCCCAAATCTCCAGGCGGAGCGGAAAGCCCGGGTTCCCGCGAAGCGGGGAACGGCCCTTAAAAAGTTTACCGCAATTTAACCTTTCATTTACCTCCGGTTTAACAGCTCCCCGTATGTTTGGATAATACGGAACCGGTAAAACGGTCCGGTAATACCAAATACGCAAGGAGCAAGAAATGAAAAAACATTCATGGTTACAAAAAAGCGGGCTGGTTATCGGGACCATCCTCATTGCCGGAGGGCTGGCATTCGGCCCGTCCCTGCTTGCGGGGAACGAAAACAAGGGAACCGGGGAAACAGACGAATCCCCGCTTTTTTTGGTAAAGACCGCGCGGGCTGAAAAGCGGACTTTGCGGGCATGGCT
>JAITHW010000140.1 GCA_031279815.1 Treponema sp.
AATCACACGCTTTTTCATACAAAACTCCTTCAATGAAATCCCGGAGACCGGCTTAAAACAGCAAGTTCACTATAAGTTTGATTATACCGGGATAAAGAAAAAAGATCAAGAAAAACAGGATTGGAGATGACCGGCAGCGTATGACGAACCTCAAATAAAGCCGTAATTGAGTACACACTATGCCGTAAGCGGCAATTATTACCCCTCTATCCCTAGGGTATACTCTTTACCGATTAATTGCCCTGCGCTTCCTACCTTGATAAATATGCCAAAAAATCGTATCACTTGATAGTTGAAGAAATGATTCATGGAGTAATTGTATGCTTGTTGTCAAATTTGGCGGTACGTCCCCTGGGTTTAATAGAAGCGCTGAGTAGGGTTATCGGTATACTCAAGGATAAGGAACATGCCGGCAGGGTACGAGTAGCGGTGGCTTCCGCGTTTTCGGGGATGACCGACGGTTTGATAGATCTGGCCCGGCGGGCTAGAGCCGGAGACCATACCTATACCGGCTTAGTTCAGGTTATGCAAAAACGGCACCAAGAAATAGCCGCCCATTTTCTTAACGGACGGGATCTGGACCCGGCCCTTTCGGATCTTGAAAAAACCTTTGCGGAACTTATCCGTACCTTGGACGGAGTTGCGATCCTTCAGGAGCTTTCTCCCCGGATCCTTGATGGGGTTATGAGTTTTGGAGAACGGCTTTCGGCATCCATCCTCGCGCATATCCTTACCGGATCGGGGATTCCTGCAAAATACCTTGATACCCGGCATCTTATTAAAACCGATGATCACCACGGAAACGCGCATTTTTTGGCAGAGGAAACTTTTTCCGCCATAACTTCTTTCTTTCATGCCGTAACCGATGAGCAGCCTCGCCTGTATATTGCCACCGGCTTTATCGGTTCCACCCTTCAGGGAGTTACCACAACCCTGGGACGGGGCGGCTCGGACCTAAGCGCCTCAGTTTTTGGCGCTGCATTGGATGTTGAAGAAGTGGAGATCTGGACCGATGTGGATGGGATTATGACCGCGGATCCGCGGCTGGTGAAAGACGCCTTTAGAATCGACACCATCTCCTATGTGGAGGCTATGGAACTGTCCCATTTCGGCGCCAAAGTGCTCTATACTCCCACTATCAAGCCCGCGCTTAAAAAGGGCATCCCCATTTATATCCGTAATACCTTTAACCCTCCGGGAGGAGGGACCAGAGTTACCGAGAAAGCCGAAACCGGTCCTTATCCCATTCGCGGGATCAGTTCTATGAACCATGTAGCTCTCATCCGTATTCAGGGTTCAGGCATGGTGGGCGTTGCGGGCTTCTCTTCAAGGCTTTTCAATGCTCTGGCGCGGAAAGGGATAAATATCGTCCTCATTACTCAAGGCTCAAGCGAATACTCTATCTGCTTTGCGATTCTTCCCGAAGATGCGGACGCGGCGGACGCGGCGGTGAAAGAAGAATTTGAGCGGGAAATTAGAACCGGGGCTATCGACGAACCTATAGCAGAGCGGGAACTCGCCGTCATTGCGGTGGTGGGTTCCCGGATGAAGCGTACCGCGGGCATTTCCGGGAGGGTGTTTCACGCATTGGGACGGAACGGGATCAACCTGGTGGCCATTGCTCAAGGGTCTTCGGAACTGAACATTTCTGCGGTTATATCCCGGCAGGATGAAGCCAAAGCCGTCAATGCCATCCACGAGGCATTTTTCCTTGCAGGGGTCCGCTCGGTAAATCTCTTTCTGGTGGGTACGGGTCTTATCGGGGGTACGATGCTGGACCAAATCGCGGATCACCGGGAAGTGCTGGCAAGAGAACATCAGGTGCGGATTAACCTTGTGGGAGCGGCTAATTCCCGGAATATGCTCTTCTGCCCTGAAGGGATCGATCCCAAACAGGTGAAAGCGGCGCTTCAAAACCCGTCCCCGGAAAAGCCGGTTCAGCCTTTTGAATTGTCCGCTTTCATTGAACACATGAGGTCCCTTAACCTTCCCAATTCAGCCTTTTGCGATTGTACCGCGGATGACAAGGTGGCGGCTCAATACGCCGCTATTCTCCAATCGGCCGTCCCCATCGTTACTCCCAATAAACGGGCCAATTCAGGTTCTTTTGAGTATTACAAAAAGCTGATAGATTATTCCAAAGACCGGGGCATACCGTATCTCTATGAGGTTACGGTTTGCGCGGGTTTGCCGGTTATCTCAACCCTTCGGGACCTGTTCTTATCCGGGGATAAGGTACGGCGGATCGAAGCGGTCTTGTCCGGGACTTTGAGCTATATCTTCAACAACTACGACGGGAGCAAACCCTTTTCCGCCCTGGTCCGAGAGGCCAAAGCCAAGGGCTATACCGAGCCGGACCCCAGGGATGATCTCAACGCTATGGACGCGGCCCGGAAAGCCCTGATCCTTGCGCGGGAATGTGGTATGCCTCTGGAATTTTCCGCAGTCGCCATTGAGCCGCTCCTGCCTCCGGCGTGTTTTGAAGCTCCAAGCGTAGAAGCCTTTTTCACGGAACTTGAAAAAGCAGACCCGGCCTTTGAAAAACGCCGCTCCGAAGCCGCGGCAGCGGGTAAAGCCCTGCGTTATGTGGCGGTTATTGAGGAAGGTTCCGCCAGGCTTTCCCTTAGGGCGGAAGCTCCGGGAAGCCCTTTCCTCTCTTTAGTGGACTCCGACAATATGGTGGTGATCACCTCCCAGCGCTACTCAACCCTTCCTATGGTAATAAAAGGTCCCGGCGCGGGCGCTCAAGTTACCGCCGGGGGCGTCTTGGCTGATATTGTGCGGATAGCCAGAACCCTGGTATAAGCCTTGGGAAGGCGAAACGGCATATAATCCCGTAAGGGCGAAAGCATTCGCCCTTATCCGGTCCGCGGTAATATCCCGTAACTTGTTTACGAATCCCGGCAGAATAATAAGCAATGAAAACCTTTGAGACCGCGGCGTTTCCCTTTAGGACGGCCTGATTTAGCAGGGTTCTTGCTTCCTCGCTCTCATAATGCTCACCGCCGTCTTTTTTCAAAGGGCAAGGCCGCCGGTTCAAGAAGGAACCGGCTCGCCGGTAGCCGCTTTTGGTTCAAAAGCGTCCGTCTCTGGAATAAAGGCGCCGGATTCCTGCTTATATCCAACAGCCAATATTCAAAAAACAAGCCTGTTTTACAGCTGCAACAGGCAGTTTTGGCTTCGTATATTTCACTCGAAAACCGCCCGCTGGGACGCTTGCTCCCGCGCTTTATGCCCGAAAATACAGCCTCAAAACGATAAAAATATACGTTGCTTTTAACCTGAATCTCTGTAATTTTGCCCGAAAAGAACCTTTGAGCATTACTTTTTATGATGCGCAAGCGTTCATCGCCCATCTGGACAAAGAGCGCGGCTTTGCCGCGTCTTCTATGAACTTCGGAAAAGGCACAGCTCCGCCTGAAGGTGTTCGGCTGGTACCGGAACACGCCGCCGCTATTTTGCAGAACCGGAAAACCGGACGTGCCTATGACCTGCCGGCATTTCGGCATACATAGCTCATACTTCTGCCTGTGGAAAAAGCGGTATGACCCAAAGCGGCCGCCCGCTCTGGAGAACAAGCCGAGCGCCCCTAAGAAGAAGCGGGAGCCGGGATATTCGGGGGAACTGATCCAGGCGGCGCGGGGCGGTACGGGAGCGGACCCCGGATATTCGGCGAAAAAGATACGGCCCATTCTGTCGCGGAGCATGGAAACAGCGGAAGTTCCCTCCACTGCCGCGACGGGAAGGCTCATAGCGAGGGAAAACCTGTCCTTCCGCCCCGGCGCCAAACAGCGCAAAAAGCGCTTGAAAGCCGTCAAAACAGCCCATGAGCGCCGGGGAAAAACACTGCGCCTTTTGCGCCGCAGACCCCCTACAGTAAAGAAGCTGCGGTACATGTCGCTTCCTCCCCTTCAAGCAGGAACGCCACAGCTGTGCGGTAAAAAGCGGCCGCCCGTTTCGGGAAAACCATGAAAGCCGTCAACGGCAGCGGGAACATGAAGGACGCGCGGGGCCGTCTTGTCTCCCTTGGCATTAACTGGACACGGCCCAAATCCCCCGAGGAAAAGCCCTTCGTGGAGCGGCTTATTGGTACGCTCCAAAGGGAATGCCTTGACTATCATTACGAGCCGATGAACGCCGGCGAATTGCGGGAGGCTGTGGATTCCTGGCTGGACAAATGCCATTTTTACCGCCCCCATGAATCCCTGAACTTCTTTAACCCCGGCGGAGTTTTCCGCCGCATTAGGCTTATCCATTCCAAGAACAGGAGTGTCCTAAAGATACTGAGTACGGACAGTCTACGAGGAACTGAAAATCTGCTTTCCCTGCGGCAAGCGCAAGAGCGGGGAAACCAAGATGGGAGACTGTAGCCGACACTATCAAGTATAGCAGGAAGTAAGCTGCTACTTAAAGAGCCGAATTTGAGATTAAAAGACTCAATATTAGCTCTTTAAGAGAGGAAATCGGTTCTCTGAAACCCGAAATTGATTCTTCGAGAGAGGACGCCGGCTCTTTGAGAGAGAAAATCCACTCTCAGAGAACCGATTTTGGCTCACTGAGAGGGAAATTTCCCTCTAAAAGACCTGATACCGGCTCTCAAAGAGAGGAAATCGAGTCGTTGAGAATCGGAAACGGATATAAGAGGCTCAAAACGCGGCGGCTGCTTTAAGAGAGGGTTGAGTTTGGGATAAAATGAAGAAGGAACCGCCGGCAAAAAACAGTCTTTATCTGACGAAGAGGTATCTTTTCTTTACGATTACAAATTACGTTCTTGAAAACGAATCCTTGATTTATGAATCTGAGGGTTGGATAAAAGCAATTAATAGCAAACCATATATCAATTATCTAATCCCTATTTGCAATACGATTTCTAATATTGTAAGTAAAGGACAGTGCAGATATATATTTCAAAAACATAGAAAACTTACCAAATCATAATATTATTTTTAATCTGACTTTGTTCTTATGAAGAGGACAGTGAAAATATTTTTAAACAATAGAAAAAACGTCAGGATTCTACAGATATTGCAAGAATTGCAAGAAAGCCGTATCCCAACTACTTGCCTGCCGATCCTGATATTTGGTTTGAAATTGAAAAAGACCCTCAAAGTAATTTCGCTCTCTCAGGCGAAGAAATAACTGTTTTGAAATTAATTAACTAACAAAACCCGTTCCCGCTTTTTAGTAAATCTTCGGAGAGGATGTAGATGCATATCTGAGAGAGTTCATGGGGGAATAGCTCTCACAGAGGCACAGGGAACACTGAAATTCTTCCCCCGTACCTCGCAGCCGTTACGCCACTGAAATACCGAAATTAGCGGCCAGCGCCTTTAAGCCTCCCTGGAAGCCCATGCCAATCGCATTGAACCGCCATTCCGCGCCGCTCCGGTATAGCTCCGCTGCCACTACCGCGGTTTCAATAGAATAGTCTTCTCCCAAATCAAAACGCAGCAGCTCGGTCTTTTTTACCTCATCAAACACACGAATATAGGCGTTGCTTACCTGCCCGAAATTCTGATGCCTGGACTCAGCCTCATAGATAGTAACCGTAAAATTTATCTGCTGAATAGACGCGGGTATCAGGGATAAATCGACCTTGATCTGCTCGTCGTCGCCGTCGCCGATACCGGTACGGTTGTCTCCCAAGTGTATAACGCCGCGGCTTGGATGTTTCAGGTTGCTGTAAAACACAAAATCCTTCTCATCAGAAACCTTTCCAGTATCGGCCAGCAAAAAAGCCGCCGCGTCCAGATCAAAATCCGCCTGGCCGTCATATTTGTTTGTATCCCAGCCAATGCCTATGACGAGCTTTGATAAACCCGGATTACCTTTGGTTAAATCGACTTTTTGTCCTTTTTGAAGGCTAATAGCCATGTTACCCTCCCTCTTCAAATTCTAGTTTTAATATAACATACTTTTTTTTCGCATGTCAAGGCTGGAGCGTTGACAGTTTCCTTGTTCTCTATGTTGGCCGTGTTGTCAAACCGGCCGTTTTTCAGTACAGTAAAAAAATATCAGATAAGGAGTTTTACTTGATGAATAAATTCGGCTTGACCGACGCGGAAGTTGGAGCGTCAAAAGAAAAATACGGCACTAACCGCTTAACCGAACAGGAAACCGAGGGGTTTTGGAAGA
>JAITHW010000143.1 GCA_031279815.1 Treponema sp.
ATATCCTCAAATTTAACTTGCTCCTTTGCTTTGTTCTGCCCCTGCATACAATACGGACAGGCTAAATTACAGTTGTATGAAGGAATAAAATTAACAGTCAATGATTTTGCGCTTCTTCCTAACCGGATATGATTATAGAAATAGAGATACTCATTAGATTCATTGACCTGGTAATCCGCCAAAAAATGCTGACTTGCCATTTCTTCGATGAATTGCGGGTCTATTGCTGTAATATCATCGTTTTTAACAGCGAGCATTGTTTTATCATCAATCTGTGCCAGCGCGGTGGAGAGCGTATTATAAAGATAATGCTTACCATCGGCATCAAAGAGAATATTATAAAATGAAAAATTCAGCCTGGGCATATTGTTTCCTCCATTGGTTGTTTTATGGGCAGACTATTAAATCTACCCGTAGTGCTCTTACCTACTCGCAATTATTAGCAGCTGCATGAACAACTGATTTTGTTACGGCTTTGGTATTGCATACCCGCTACAAACTTGCAGTCGATGTCGAGTAAGCAGAGCGCTTTTTTTACCGTAATCATAGCCTTCCTCCTTCCTGTGTTGCCACAGCGTGTTTATATATCACTGCCCAACGGACAGTCTTTTATCCGGCAGCGCCGGAGTAAAAGCGCATTTTCAACATTCCCCGCGCTTGCAAATCCCGCATTATATTCATGGCGGGGCCGTAAAAAGCCTCTTTGATGATTTCATCGATATATGTCCCATCCCCCGCCAGCCCTTTGTTCTCAATTTTGACTTTGAGCAGGAGTTCTTTGAGGCGGACCAGGGTTCTGAACGCGATATGCAGGTTTCCCGCGCCAAATGGAAAGAGGGGCTTCGGCTTTAACTCGGTAACTAACGCCGCCCTTAGAGGAGCGGTTTTGAGAAAAGCATATAGTATAGAAAAAATAGAAAAACCAAGAAAATCAGAGGTGAGAAGAATTAAGTGACAAAAAGAACGTATATCGTGACCGATATTTTAAAAAGCGCATATAAAACCTTTTTTCATACTACTGTATATTTACATCCCTCACAAAAACATTGTTTTATAGGGCTATATAAAATATAAAGGTTTACAAAGAAATAGTCAAGATAAAAAAATAAAAAGTGAAAGATAAAACCCTAACGCCTAAGAACGCCGGCAATATGCTTGACCGCTTGTTTCAAAACCGGTATAGTTACCGCTAGTTGACGGGGAGCTGGATAGTTCCGGCTGAGATAGAGCGGCTTGACGCTTTGAACCCAATAACCTGATCCGGATAATGCCGGCGGAGGGAAATTCATGGAGCAAGATGGAATTTTCAGCGCCTGTGCGGATATCCGTAGAGGCGCTTTTTTTGCGCCTCAATCTCATTTTAAGGAGGAGATCATTGAAAAACGTCTTGAGCATAGCCGGCTCAGATTCGTCGGGGGGCGCGGGGATTCAGGCGGACCTCAAAACTATGTGCGCCCTGGGGGTCTACGGGATGACCGCGATCACGGCGATTACCGCGCAGAACACCCAAGGGGTTTACGAGGTGCAGGAAATCGAACCTTCGCTGGTGGCGGGGCAGATAGAAGCGGTCTATCAGGATATTCGGGTAGACGCGGTGAAGATCGGGATGGTATCGAGCGCGGCGATTGCCCGCGCTGTACGGGACAGCCTGCGGCGGTTTCAAGCGGCAAATATCGTGCTTGATCCGGTGATGGTGTCCAAGAGCGGGTATCACCTGCTGCGCCCGGAGGCGATGGACGCGGTGCGTGAACTGGCGGCAATCGCGGACATCGTTACGCCGAACATCCCGGAAGCGGAACTGCTCTGCGGCTTTTCCATCAAAACCGAAGGGGATATGCAAAACGCCGCGGAAAAGCTCTGTAGCTTAGGGGCAAAAAACGCGCTTATCAAAGGAGGGCACCGGCTTGGAACGGACGCGGCGGATCTGCTCTTTACCGGAGGGCGCTTTATCAGGCTCGAAACCCGGCGGATTGACACGAAGCACACCCATGGAACCGGCTGTACCCTGTCGTCGGCTATCGCGTGCTATCTCGCACGGGGAGATTCGGTCGAAGACGCAGCGCGCGCCGCCAAGGACTACATAACTCAAGCCATCATGGATGCCTATCCGGTAGGCGGCGGAGCGGGACCGGTGGGACACCTTAACGCGCTGTACCGCAAAGCGGGGGTGAATATTGACCTATAGAAGTGAAACATGACTCAGCGGGAATACGTCCTCAAAGGACAAGCTTACCGAAGAGATGCGGAGCGTGCCAGAAGATAACCCATAGACGGACTTGCAGGCGGACTGCGGCGCGGGGAAATCGCGCTGGTAAAGAACAAGCGCCGCCGGACAAAGCCCTTGGCGGCGGGAAAAGGGCTGCGTACAAAATTGCGATACGAGCCTGGGCACAGCTTGGTTTTCGCCTAACGTTCCGGCTGTTTACGACGTTTGGGGCGGGATAATAGGGCCATGCGAAGCAAAGGCCAGGGCCGGCAAAATGTGCCGCAATGAGGCATATTGACATATATATAATCCTTTGTATAATAAAGAATTATATGCGTTTTTGGTACACTGTTAATAATAGCTGTTAATAACTCATTGACAAATTAGGAGGTTTTATGCCGGTGAAGAAGCACATTCGTTGCTCTTGGCGTAAATACCCGGGGAAGTTTCAGATATGTTACGCCTGGAAGCCGGGTAAATGGCTCCTCACTCCCTGCAATGACCGGGAGGCGGCCCTCTTATGGGCTAAGGAAAACGAGGCTGCTCCATAAAAATACGGGGGTTAAAGAATACCCTCTTTTTCAAGAAATCGCCCAGGGGTTCTTTGATATAGGCGGACCCTACTTCCAGAAAAAAGAGCGTAAAGACAAGCGGTATCTTCCAAGTTTTTACCGCCAAAAAGTGGGATATTTACACAATTATATCCCGCCCTATTTCAAACAGTTCAAAATTAATGAAATCAATACTTATATGTGCGAGGAATTCTCGTTTTCCTTGGAAGGCCTCGCCGGAGACACCAAAAATAAAATCCTTAACGCCCTAAAAGAGATACTCAAGCCTTGGTTATCTAAGGGGGTGTTGCCGTACAATCGGCGGACAACGCGGAGCCGTTTCACGTTGCGGCGAAAGAGCGCCGTCCCTTCTGCGGCATACCGCGGTAACGCAGACGATTAGCATTGACCTTGAGTTTGCCCGGTAAGCCTTTGGACACGGCACGGTAACGGCGCAGGAAGGGTATGATCATCCTGGCCGGGACGGACTGTTTCAGCGGGTAGCTAAAGCGCCGGATATTCTGAAAAAGCGGATAGGACAGGGCTTACCGGAAGAGGCGCATGAGGTGAACAAGACGCATTGAACGGTCGGCCGTTTCAAGCCTAAAAGCGAGGGCTTTACGGCGGATTCGGTAAAGCCCGTGGCTTTAGGTTTGGGATGTTAAGGCCCGGTTGAGCTTTTTAAAGGTTTCCCGCAGCCGCCCGCCCTTGGGGACGGTGAAGTATTTGACTTTAAGCTGTTCGTCGCTGTATACCAGAGGGCCGCCGTATTGGGCCGCCTATGTACCCGCTTTTCCTCTTCCTGTAAAGGCGCGGCCGCCGCTTCAGGCGTGTACGCTTCCTGTTCTTGAAACCCTATGGACTTGTTGCCCCCCTGAATAATCCGCGCCGGTGTAACCCCACTCGTACTCGGGGTGGAAAACCGCCTCCCGCGGCTCGGACGCGGCAGGGCCGGGGGCAAAATCCGGCGTTACAAGACCGGGTTTTACGGTGTTATCAACCGGCTCCCCCGCGTGAAGTAGTACCGGTACTACTTGTACCTCAAGGGGCGCCGCCTTCGTACCGCCGGTATAGGCCTGCCTTTGATACGGCGTAATTTCAAGGCTTTGCTCTTCGGAGGGGACGGGGAAATGCCACTTCCCCTTTTCCAACTCAAGGAACCTCGCGCCCTTCACCGGCATTTCAACCGTTTCCCCCCGGGCTTCCGCAGCCGCCACCTCTTGCACCGCTTTATTATAGGCGGTAAGCTCTTTTTGGAATTCCGCCGCGCTCCCCCCTTCGCCGTTCACATAAGTTCCTATCAAAGAGCTATACTCATCTTGTACCTCTTGGTCATATTGCTTGATGAGGTTTTCTTCCCGCGCTATAAGTTTTCCCCTCTCTTTTTCCGAAGCCGCCGCGTCACCTCCAAAAATTCTGTCCCCGTCCGTGTCCGCCCGTCCGCTTTCGCCTCGGAGGGCGCCCACAAGGCGGTCCGACCCGCCGAATGTGTTACCTTCCAAGGTTTTTTGCAGGGGCGTCAGCAAGTCCGGACGGGGCGTCTGATAGGCAAGGGCGCCGCCTTTACCCTTGAACATCGCCGCAGCTTGTTCTTTGAGGTCTTCGGGGAGGCTTTGGTACCCGGCGTTTTCCATAAAGTCTTTCAGCGCCCGGGCCGTGGCTTCGTCCTGCTGTTTGTTAAAGGCCGCTTCCCCTCCCGCATCGTGTACGGTAAGGGCGTGAGATGCGGCGGATTGTTCGGCTTCCTCTTTGGTCTTAAAGGTCCGGGCCCGCCCTAAGCCTCCACTGTATAAGTATTTTCCCCCGGCTTGACGCGCGTATCGGCGGTTTCTTGAGATGTGGAACTATCTGTACCCGTATTTCACGAAGAACACCGGGGAGGGGTATTACCCCCTTTCACGGAATATTTTGAAAAAGGCATATATAAACTATGAACGGTATCTGCTTTCTTTTTTAGCGGAGGCTGGGTATCTGGCGCGTTCCCCGTACAGGTACTCCAGCGTATACGGGATATGCCGCTACTACAAGATAAACAGCGAGAGGTTCATGGCGTGGTAGCCCAAGTATGAACCGCCGGCGAAGCCTGCTTTGGCAGCAGGTAAAGCGGGGAACATCCAGTCGCAGGCCGTGAGAAAAGCCTCAGCCGGAGAGTGGGCTGAGGCTGTCGAGCCTACAAGCGGGAACACCCGGAAATGAGCAACCGGGCTATTGCTAAGGTGTTTGGAGTTGATGAAATTACAATACGTCGTGTTTTGAAGGATTAGATAACCTATATATAGTGTAGTTTAATTATCCACTATACTATAGACCTGTTCTAAAACCTTGGTCAAAGGCAAGAGGTATGATATAATGACGAGATGGATAATCAAAGCAGGATAGCGAATTTAGCCGAAGGGAAATACCTTGTAACATTTGGAATACGCA
>JAITHW010000147.1 GCA_031279815.1 Treponema sp.
GGGGAATACTGAACGCGATCAGGCTTAAGACGGCCGATGCCTTATCCGAATCAAAAAACAATAGTATTCAACAATATAAAAAGACGGCATTTGGATATAGGAACAAAGAGCGTTTCAGGATTGATATTTTATTCCGTTTAGGCGGGCTCGATATAGCTGTCTGTTCACCTTAAAGCCGGATGAGCCTATTAAATCTTATCCAGCCATCTTTTCCAGAAACCACATAAATTTTCTCCCTATTCATTTTCATTTTTTTGTTATCCTTATACTTCGGCCTCCGGCGCAGTTTCTTCGGAAGGGTCCGGTAAGGCTGGGGATGTTAAAGCCCTCAAAGGAAGGCGTCTCGGCTTCCGGTTATTCTATAATTTATATTTAACATAAAAAATGGAGAAGTGTCAACTATCAAAATATCTCCATAATTTCTTTCTCTTTCACCAGCATTCATACCCAAAACAAAAAAGGCCCTAAAAAACAGCACAAAAAATTTCTTATTCATATAATTTCCGCCCCATAACTACCGGATAACCGCCAGGGATGCGAGTTTTCCATCTTTGGTATATACCCGATTGTGATTGTTGGGATCCAAAACCCTCTGACCCCGGTGAAAAAACACATAGTGATAGGTCCCTGGCGGCAGGGGAAGCGTGAGGGAGTAATTACCGGGGGTTTTTTCTTGTAATTCATACATAAAGGGATCCCAGCCGTTAAAATTGCCCGCTACGGTAATGACTTCTCCTGAAGGGGCGTTATAGCTGAAGATAAGGCTTCCCGGAGGAGCGTCAAAGGTGGAGGGTATCTTCTTTACTCCAGGAACGGATACTATAGAATGGGCTAACCCCGCCGGATCTATCCGGTATACCGGATTTATCGGGTCAATAGTCCACAGGCCGTCTATGACCATTCGGTATTCCAGTTCTCTAATTCCCGGAGGCACCGTATACACATGGAACAAAATTCCCGAATCGGTGTATACAGGGCCTTGTTTCTTCTTATCCTTTTCCGCGTTTTCCTGGGCCGTCAAAATATCTTGAGGGTATACCAGGTTTCTAAACCAATACACCTTGGCAAACCCTTCGTGGGCAAAAGCAATACCCACCCGCCGGTAAGAAGAGGGGGCGGTAAATATAATCCCATCTTCAAATAATTCAGGCCCTCTGGGACCATTCAAACTCAAAAGGTGATCGATAAATTGATAAGATTCTGTATCTATCGCGTTAATATTGCCGATACTGATTATAAGGAGCAATACAGCCATAATTGTTTTCATAAGTTATTTACAATTATCGGTTTATATCTCAATATCTTAAATATGCCGTCATTAAAAGCACTTGCAGAATTTAAAGCGTCATTTCGCAGCATCGGCAATGAAGTTGCCGTTACGTCTCAGAAAAATCTTCCGATGGAAGAACTTGACCTGCCGGCTTCCGAGCCGAAGGCAATGTCGTCTCCCGGGGCAAACCAAGGGGATTCCGGCAAAGGCGCCGCTTCCGGTCTTCCCCCGGCAGATCCCCAGAACCAAGATGGTTTTGGCGGGGACATAGATGAAGATGACTTTAGTTTCGGCGATCTCCTAGGTACTGCCCTTGATAATTTATCCATGCCCGATCCCGGCCTTACCGACGCCTCCGAAGAAACAGCGGGGGAGGATGAAATGCCCGATGCGGAGCTGCCTTCCCTTGAGGGCTTAACTCCTCCCGAGGCGGAGGAGGCCGAAGTGCCGGAAGCCGAGCCGCCTTCCTTTGAGGATTTGAATATCCCCGTCCTTACCGGCTCTTCTGAAGAAACAGCGGGGGAGGCCGAAGTATCAGAAGCTGAGTTGCCTTCCCTTGAGGGCTTAACTCCTCCCGAGGCGGAGGCCGAAGTGCCGGAAGCCGAGCCGCCTTCCTTTGAGGGCTTTAATACCGACGGCCCTACCGACGCCTCCGAAGAAACAGCGGGGGAGGACGAAATGCCCGATGCGGAGCTGCCTTCCCTTGAGGGCTTTAACTTTCCGGAATCTGACAATAGTATGGAGGAAACCGAAGCTCTCGAAATCTCGATGCCCGAGGGTATATTCAAAGATATGGAGAATATATCACTGGATATCGAGAGCGGTACCGGGGGAACGGTTGCCGATAATCCCGATGCATTTTCTCTTGATTCTTTTGATGCTTTTAAATTCGGAGGCAATGGATCTACAGGCGGTTCTAACGCGGCAGAGAAATATTCCCTTGATCCCCTGGATAACAATATTGAGCTTTTGTCAAAATCTTCATCTAACATTGAAGAAATTCAGCTTAGTAACGACGAGCTTGTTCGGCTTCAGAAAACTCTTGCCTCATACCCCCTTAACCTGCGTATTGCCTGTGAACAGATAATCGCCGAGGAAGGGGTAGAGCCGGCCCTTATGTCCAAGTTCATAAAGGCTCTGACTCAGGGCGCTTCTTTCAAAGAAGGGGCTTCTTTGGCAAGCAAGATCCTGGATCGGAATATTTCCATACCCAAGGGTTTTGAAAAGAAGAGCGGCGAAGCTTTACAAGCGCAGCAAGCCAGTTTTACTTATATTTTTGTCCGCCGGGTTGTACCTATATTACGGCTTTTTGTCTTGGTGGCCCTGGTGGCGGCCTCTCTGTTCTACTTAATCCATCGGTTCGTCTATACGCCTCTTTATGCGGACTCGATTTATAGAAAGGGGTATGAGCGTATAGCCGCGGGGGACTATGCCAGAGCCAATGAACGGTTTAACGAAGCCTTGAAACTCCACCGGGAAAAGAAGTGGTTTTACCGGTATGCCGAGGGTTTTAGGGATAGCAGGCAGTATATCTTTGCTAGAGAAAAGTATGATTTGCTCTTAGTAAATTATCCTCTGGATAAGAAAGGGGTGATGGATTATGCGGCTATGGAAACCTCTCTTAATAATTATAAGAAAGCGGATAGCCTTTTGCGGCGGAATATCCTGGATTACAAGGTGGACGATAAGGATGCGCTCCTTGCGGTAGGGGATAACGCGCTTGCCTGGGGGGATATGGAGCCTGAACAGTATGAATTGGCGCGCCATGCCTATGCCCGGCTCATGGAGCGTTACGGATGGACCAGTCCGGTGGTTGAACGGATGATGAAGTATTTTATCCGTACCGACAACTTGAAAGAGGTTCTTCCCTTGCAGCACTATTTTATGGATAATCCGGGCAATAAAATTACCTCTGCGGGGCTGGCGGAATTGGGAGGGTATCTATTGGATAAAAAGTTTGAGGATGTTCAGGGTGTTCCCAGTGAATATATCAGCCGGATTGACGGAATTCGGGATATCCTCATTAAGGCGGTCAACGCGGATCCTACCCAGCCGGAACCTCATTATCACCTTGCCCGGTATTACCGGTATTTTAAGAATCCCAATGATGAACAGATAACCCTGAGAAATGCTATCGGAGCCTTTGACGCTTCTCAGGAAGAATCGGTCCGGCGTTTGAATGCCCGCATTGATGCGGAGCAAAGATATGCCCAGGTACTTATCAATAATAGAGAATTCTTTGCCGCAGAAGAGCATCTGCTTAAAGGCATCGGCCTGTACGAAGATGCCCTTGGTCGGCAGGTCCTGTCCCGTTCACCCCAATTCGGCCGGATCTATGCGGATATGGGGGATTTGGAATACTTCACCAAGGACGGGAATATGGGCGCGGCTTTGGAGTATTATATTCGGGCGGAACAGAACGGCTGGTCGCCGCCTGAGATGCAGTACCGGATGGGGTCCGCCTATTATCATCTGGGTAAATGGGCCTCCGCCCTGCAACGGTTCGTGGAGGCTTCGTCGGATATGCCTTTCAACCGGCGGCTCCTCAATGCCCTGGGAAATGCTTCTTATATGCGGGGTAATTATGCCATTGCTCAGGGGTACTATAATCATCTGCTGAACCTTTTAAATACGGATCGGGACAGGTTCTCGGTACTGATGCCTTCCGATCGGGTGGATCACATGGAACTGGCGGAACGTCTTATGATGGTGCGGAATAATTTCGGAGTAACCCTGGAAGCTCTTACCGAGCGTACCGGAGACACCAAATACCGTTCCCAAGCCATGGGGTTGTACTCCGAGTCTGCCCGTACTTGGGATGTTCTTACAAGGGATCCGGAAACCATGTTGCGGATGAAGCCGGGGGATCTGCCCGGTCCCGGGGTTAATCTGGGGTATTTAAACGCCCAAAATGCCCTGCATCCCGTTTCCGAATATGAGCCTCAGATCTATATACAGATCGATAAGGATGTACTGGAACCTTCCCCTTGGGAAGGCCTTACTCCCCAGAACTTCCGGTTAGCGGATAATATTTTTTAGACCGAAGCCTTTAGTGGAAAAAGCGATAAACCGCAAAGCATAAAACGGGAGGGGCGGTTAGGCTCCCTCCATTTTTTCCAATCTCTTCAATTAAAAAATGCCCATATTATCCGAAAGCCTGTCCGCGCTAAAGCCGCGGGGCCTTTGAAACAGAGCGCGCTTTTTCCACCCGAATAAAAAACAAGGCGCTTTCCGCTTTTGCCGCTTGTATAAAGGCATTATCCTCAAGCTTTCCCAAGACCGCGTCGCGCTCATTTCTATTCCGGTAGGTGGTGTTGCGGAAAGGATCGGCATAATCCTTGAGTTTGGTACGGTATACCTGGTCCTCAATATAACGGCGGATCCTCAAGGCTTCATCAAGAAAAACATTCCATTGGGCCGGTGTGATAACCATCGCCGAACCCTCGTCGCCGCTTTGCAGGAACCGGAGAATCTGCAAGGCGTGTAATGCTTTGTCCAGGGGATATTCCCGCAGAAAACCTGCATACCGAGCGTGGATTTCGCCCCAAGAGGTGAGCCTTCTTTCCCGGATTGCTTCCCTTAGCCTGAGAACCTTTGATTCGGGCGCCAACTGGCCCCCCAAATTTTCCCAGGACAAGGAGACCTTTTCGGGATAGGCGGCCTGAAAATCATGAAAATCCGTATAAGACCCGGATGTTTCCGGGAGAGCGTTTTCGGTAAAAAAATCCGTCAGGGTTTTTACCCCGTAGTACACAAGCATTTCTTTGTACGCCGCCGCGCCCTTAGCCGGCTTGATAATTTTAATCATCTGATGGGAACGTTCTAATGTCCATTCCGGGATCAGTAAACTATCCTCGGCCTTCCGTATACCTGTTGAATCCTTTGGAAGGGTCTGTTTTGCTTGGCCGATCCATTCCCTAAGCAGTTTAAGCCCGCAAAGGATCTCCCCTACGGTATCGGGCGCCAAGTATGCGGTTTCCATATACTGTACCGGGAATTTCCGTTTATCCCGATCCCGGTATTTCCAGCTGTTCCGTTCCAAGGCGTACATATTGTACATCCACCAATACGCGGGCATCACTTCCCGCCGAGTACCCTGGGGGTTGTTGGTAACCAGGCTAAAGGGCAACGGAATATAGAGTTCCGCAGGATAATTACCCTTGGCAATAAGGGTGTAACTGGCAAACCGGCTGTTGTGTTTAAGGGCGCTTGAAAGTCCCGGCCAAAATCCGCGTCCCGCAATGATTTCCCCGTCGTTCCCCCGGCTGTTGTGATTTGAGCCTACGGTTGCCCCCGCCGCCATATTCGACTGTCCCATGATCATGGTGGCGATGAGGAACGAATTGTTGTGGTGCTGTTCGTGACCGGGAAACACCAGGTTATTGAGAACTTCGCAGCAGGAAACCGTGGAATTATCTCCCAAAATTGAATGGATAAGCCTGGCGCCGTATTTGAGGCTGCAGTTGTTTCCCAACACAAACCGTACCGCCTTGCAGCCGTAAAAGATACGGCAGCCATAACCTACGATGCCGTTTACCAGTTCCACCCCTTCGCCGATCTGAGTGGGTTCCCGATAATCCGATTTTATGGTCAGATTTTTAAGTTTATTGGCCCCTTTAATATAGACCCCATCGCCAATCCGTACGTCTTTTATGGTATGGCAGTGTTTGATTACCCCGCCGGATCCGATAAAGCCGTAATAGCCCTGTTTGCCGTCCGCCGATTGCTGGGTAACCGCTTTGAAAGCGGCCATCAATGCGGGATCATCCCGATAAGCGGTCCAAAGATAGGCGTCGGCGCAGATCATATCCGCAAAAGGAAGCACGCTGCGTCCCCCCGCTTCATTAAGGGGATCAATCCAGATCCGGACCGTTTCGTCTTCACCTTCCTTGATAATCCCTTCCCCGAACTTAGCGTGATTGGTGGTATCCATCTCATTAATCGAAGTCAGAATAACGCCGTCACCGATAATGTAGTGAGAGATGTACCGGCAATCATGAATGGCGCAGCGATCCCCTATATCGCAGGAAATAATCCGGCTATGGGTGATTCCTACCGGAAGTATATAATCGTGATACCGGAGCAGGCCATGTCCCAGATCGCCGATACGGATATATCCTGCAAAAAAGCAGTCTTTAACAAGTTCGGGATTAAACACCTCGGTTACCCATACGTCTTCCCAGACCGGGCAGGTATTTCCATTACGTTCCAATGCCTGTATTTCATGGCCGGTAAGACGGCGATAACGATCCCTCCTGCGGCCGCAGGCAGCGGCTCTCAGCCCCTCCGGTTCCGCGGCGGTATAGACGGCCCCGCGATCCTGGGAATACAGCAGTTCCAACTGCCGGTTTCTCAGATAATATTCGTCTTCCCCAGGGGGAATATACTCGCCGGAAATAAAATCATATCCATATCGAGCTGCCGATTCAATAAAAGTGGTACTCATAATACAAGCATAACGGTTTAAAAATATAAAATGAAGTGATCCGGAAAGTATGATAAGGTACAATCCTGATAGATCGGCTTGGAAACCCTTAGACAGGATTATCAGATTTTGGTATTATATATTAATTATGAGAACAAAAATACCGGCAATACCCGGCTTGGTTCTGCTTGCGCTTCTGTGCGCCTGTACCGCAAAGCCGGCGCCTTCCCAAAAGAAATCATCAAAACCTACCACCCTGTTGATCACCGAGGCTGCGGGTGAAAATGACGACAGTTTTGTTCAGTCGGCATTTAAGGGCATCCTTAAATTTTACGGAGAGACCTGGGACAACCAGACCAGCAGGGGTATTCTGTACAATACGGTCCGGTGTATAAGCCAAAACGATTACAAACTCGCCCTTAAAAGCGCAAGCGAAGAGCGAAAGTGGGATATAATAGTAATGACCGGTTTCATCTTTGCGGACCCCCTTATCGAGATCGCGCCTCAGTATCCTGAACAAAAGTTCGCGATAATCGATGTGGATTGGGTGAACGCGCCCAATGTAGCCCAGTACATCTTTGCCGAACATGAGGGGAGTTACCTAGCCGGCGCGGTGGCTGCCCTCAAAGCCCTGGAAAGCGGTATTGCAGCTCCGGTGTTCGGCTTCATAGGCGGGATTCCTTCGTCAACCATAACCAAGTTTGAAGTCGGCTATGTACAGGGCATCCGTTCAATCATTCCCGATGCGGAAATAGTGGATTTTTATGCCGGTTCCTGGAATGATCCCGATGCCGCGTATGCCCAAGCCAAGACCTGGTACGACAGCGGCGTTTTTGCTATATTCTCCGCTGCAGGAGGTACCGGCAGCGGGGCCATAGAACAAACCAGAACGTGCCGCCGGCGCGGTATGGACGTTTGGGCCGTAGGGGTAGACGTGGATCAGCACGATGTGGGGCTTTACGCGCCCAGCGCCTCTGCGGTTCTGACCTCCATGATAAAACGGGTTGAAACCGCAACGTTCACTGCGCTTACGTCGGTACAGAACAACGCCTTTACGGGCAATTCCTCTGTTGCGCTTACCCTGGAACAGGAGGGCGTGGGATTCACCACCGCCATGTTGAGCGGTGATATAATAGACAGGGTAAACGGGATACGGAACGATATCATAAATAAGCGGGTTAGGGTCATACCCACCTATAGGGACGCCCTTGCCGCAAGGCTGGTTCCCCCGAGTCTTAAAGCTCTGGATAACTAGGAGGAGGAAATTATGACGGTAGGAATGAAGATACGGGGCGGTTTTCTTATTGGAGCCTTTATTACCGTTATTATCGGCGGTTTCGGTTTGTATGGGAATCTGATGCCCACCAAGGCTTTGAATAATCTGGGATCCCACAGCCTTCCCCTTATAGAAACTCTTCATGCCCTCAACTATCAGCGCACCCTGATACGTTCTTATATCCACGAGCTTATGGCTTCTGAAAGTGATTTCAACCGGGTTAAAAAACTGCAAACCATCAAGACCGAAAGCAGGGAGGTGCTGCATGTGGTAGACCGTATATGGGAGGATTTTAACGGCTTGCCGGAGGTCTCAGGAAACCCCGGCAGGTATCGGGAGATCCTTGACGCCTACACCGAGTGGCGGCAGGATTACTGCACCCTCTTGGATCGGTATGTGGACCTGCTCATCCAAGCCCCGGAAGGGCCCGGGCTTGTAGACCTGTACGACGACTACACCAACTCAATCAATAAAGCCTATCCTGATTCTTATTCGTTTTACACCGCGTCCATAACCCTGCTTAATCAGACCAGGCGGGACCTTGAGGAAGAGGTTTACCGCAATGAAAACCGGGGCGTCCGCATGACCGTCATCACCTTGGCCTTTATGTTTGCAGGATTTATCGCCGCCGTTATCCTGGGTTTCATCGTTTCAAACCTGATTGTCCGCCCCCTTGAACGGACTTTCGTGATGCTCAAAGCCATAGCCGGGGGGGATCTGACTCAGGAGGCGGAAGTCATCAGCGCAGATGAGCTGGGGGAGATGATCCGCCTCCTTAATCAGACCAAAGAGGGGATAAAAGCTCTGATCCGCGCCATCCAGGATAAAGCCCACAATCTGTCCGGTATCGGCGCGGAGCTTTCGGATATGATGATCCAGTCCTCCTCCGCCGTACTCGGTATGACCGACAATACTCAGAATATGAAAGAGAAAGCCAACGACCAGGCGGGGGACATTACCGAAATGAACGATGTTATGGAACATATTGTAGGCGCTCTCAATACTTTGGATAAAAATATAGAGAACCAGGCGGTCAGCATCTCCCGTTCCTCTTCGGCCATAGAGGAGATGGCGGCCAATATAGCATCGGTAACCCAAAATCTTATGAAGAATAAGAAAAACGTACAGAACCTTGCCGCGGCATCCCAGAAAGGCCGGGAAGACTTGCACCGGGTGTCTACGGATATTAAGGAAGTTACCCAAGAATCCGAGCGGCTTTTGGAGATCAACAAGGTGATACAAAGCATAGCAAGTCAGACCAACCTCCTGGCCATGAACGCGGCGATTGAGGCGGCCCACGCCGGAGATGTGGGAAGGGGTTTCGCGGTGGTTTCCGATGAGATACGGAAACTGGCGGAGTCCTCAAGCGCCCAGGCGAAAATGGTATCCTCGGTGTTGAAAGAAATAAAAAACTCCCTTGACAGCATCAGTATCTCTACCGAAACGGTATTATCCCATTTTGAGGATATAGATACGGAGGTGCAAACCGTATCGGAGTTGGAAACCCAGATCAGAAACGCCATGGAAGAGCAGGACGCGGGGAGCAAAGAGATCCTTGAAACCATAGGCATCTCAAACGACGTTACCCAAAATGTGCGTACCGGTTCCAGGGAGATGCTGACCGACAGCCGGGAGATCATAGAAAAGGGGAAGAACCTTGAAACTTTGACCACCGATTTGACCGACCGGGTGAGTGAGATCGCCTCCGGTATGGATCAGCTTAACGCCACAATAAAGCGGATACAGGACATGAGCCGTGAAAATAAGCAGAGCATCGATGTTTTGATGCAGGAGATCACCCGGTTTAAGATTTAGCCCAAAGTACAAACCGTTCCGGCTGTTTACGACGTTTGGGCGGGCATAAAAGGGCTTTGCGCAACAAAAACCAGGGCCGGCAAAATGTGCCGGAAGAGGCGTGGGAAGGGGCCGCAGGCGACTGACCTAGCCGAACGGAGGCCACGCCGCCTACCGGCGGCGCGGCGTAAACAGTCCTGTTAGGCGCAATAGGGCCTAAACATTTTTTTAATATATTGAATTAAATAAAAATAAAAAAACTATTGTATAAAGAGCCTGTTGCAAAAGTCATAAGGGTATAAAAAAAGAGGGAAACCTGCTAATATGGTAATTAGAAAAATAAACCATACAGGAGACCTCTTTATGAAAACAATAGCGCAAATCATTGG
>JAITHW010000207.1 GCA_031279815.1 Treponema sp.
AATATAATAAAAACAACAAATGTTGTTTGTTTGTTAATCATCATATAAATCGTCTTTTCGTTTGTCAAGGCGATTGTAGGGGTTTTATCATGCCAAAAGGAATGACCAATGTGTTTCCCTGCCTTTATCAGTTTACGGATTGCTTGAACCTATCAAGCTCTCAATACCAAGGATCATCTCTAAAAACTTTGGCTTTTAGAGATGATCCGTTGAAAACGTAGGTTTCGCGGCCCGCAGGTCGAGAAACTGCGCAGGAACCGGGAAAAACAACCAGTGTCTCCCGGTTCCCCAAGGCTATTTTAGGAGGCGGCAATATGTTCAAGGAAATGCGGCGGAAAGACCGGGAATTGACCCGCGATGAGGCAACGGCAATTCTCAACAAAGGAAAATTCGGCGTTATGGCCCTTGCCGGCGAGAACGGCTGTCCTTACGGCGTCCGCTCCATTATATGTGCTGATTGACGGCGATATTTATTTTCATAGCTCGGCGGCGGACGGCCATAAGACCGAATGTTTTGCCCGTAATGCCACGGCGTACAAGCGAGGAGCGTAATTATCTTCGGAACCGTTGAAATGGAGGGAAACAAAATGAGAAAAGAATATGACTTTACCAATGCGAAACCGAATCTGTATATAAAAAAATTACGGATACAAATACCCATAAGGATAGGCATAGATACAATAAATTTTTTCAAAAAGATGGCCGAAGATACAGGTATAATATATCAAAATTTGATAAATTTATATTTGGCTGATTGTGCCGCACATTCAAAAAATTAAATATTGCATGGAAATAATGCAATAAAAAAGCCCGCCCGACTTTGGCGGGTTTGGCCTCCATGCGGCTAAGTCGGTCGATTGCGCTTATAGGGAAAATAGGAATGATTACAACCTTCGGTGAAAGGCCCGTCCCCGATACCGGGACCGAAACAAATCAGGACATAAAAACCGCATCCCAGGGGATTATGCTCCAAAACCGTATACGGAAACGATTTAAACACCTGAAAAAATGGGCTAAACGGATAGATACCGCTGTATTCCGCCTCTATGATCGGGATATTCCGGAAATTCCTCTGGTGCTGGATTACTATGGGAATGGGGTCTCCGGAGCGCTGTACCGGCGGCCCTATGAAAAGGATGAAGAAGGGGAATGCCGCTGGCTTGACGCCATGGCCGGGGCCATAGCCGCTTCCCTGGAAATCCCGGTGAGTCATGTATTCCTCAAACAGAGGAAACGGCAGCGCGGTACGGATCAATACCGTAAACTTGCGGATGCCCATTTCATGCAAGATGTCCATGAAGGAGGGCTGATCTTTAGGGTAAACCTGTCGGACTACCTGGATACGGGCCTTTTCCCGGATCGCCGCAGGATGCGGGTTCTCATCCGCAAGGAGGCCGCGGACAAAAAGGTGCTCAATCTGTTCGCTTATACCTGTTCATTTTCGGTCTATGCTGCTGTAGGGGGGGCGCGGGAAATTGATTCGGTGGACCTGTCCAATACCTATCTGGATTGGGGACGGACTAACTTTGCGCTGAACCGTCTGGAAGCGCATCTCATCCATCCCGCCTCAAAAGCCGCTCTCCCTCCTTACCGGCTTATCCGCGGGGATGTACGCTCCTTCCTTACCCAAGCGGCCAGGGAAAAGCGCGTCTGGGATATCATTATCTTGGATCCTCCCAGTTTCTCCAATTCCAAGAAGATGACCGGTACGCTGGATCTGAGGCGGGATTATAAACAGCTCATCTTTCAAAGCCTGTCTGTGCTTGCCGCGCACGGGAAGCTCTGGTTCAGCGCCAATGCCAAAAACTTCAGCCTTACTCCTGCGGAATTTCCCGGTCTTCAGATCCGGGATATGCAACCCCTGATTATGGATGAAGATTTCAAGGGGAAAAGGATGCCTTCATGCTGCACAATTATAAAAAGCCCTTAGTATTGTCCTTGGCCCGCTCCAATTCTCCGGCCTTTGCTTCCCATTCCTCTGTTTTCACCCCAATCTGAACGATAATCCCGTCAAGACGCGCCTTTAGAGTTTTAGCTTTTTCTCCATTGCGGTACACCTCCGGTTTTACCAAGTCCCCTTCCAACAAGGACTTCTCCGCCTCCAGTTCCGTAAGGGCATGGAGTATCCCCTCTTCTTGCCGTTCAAGCCGCCGGATGAGGGCCTGCCGGCGCTTATCCGCCTCCCGCTGCCGGGCAGCGCCGGACTGCTCCGGCTTGTTTTCAGCCTTACCCTTAGACTGAGGCGAAGCAGGGAAACCGGGATCCCCGTTCCCCGGTTCTCTTTCCAGCCGCTCCGTATAATAGGCATAATCCCCGTAGAAAAGCCGAGCCCCCCGATCGGACAGTTCTAATGTCTTAGTGGAAAGGGCTTCCATGAAAGCCCGATCATGGGATACAAAAATAACCGTACCCTTATAGGCTCTGAGGGTATCCAAAAGGATGTCTTTGGAATGGAGATCCAGATGATTGGTGGGTTCATCCAGGATCAGCAGGTTCATAGGTTTCAGGAGCATCCTAAGCAGCGCAAGCCGGCTTTTCTCCCCGCCGGAAAGCACCGATAGGGGCTTATACACGTCGTCCCCCCGGAACAGGAAAGCCCCGAGCAAATCCCGCAAGTGAGGAACCTGTTCCGCAGGGGCTTCGGCTTCCAGGAAATTCAGCACCTGTTCCGGTCCGATCATGGTTTCCGCAGCATCCTGGGAAAAATACCCGGATGCAATACCCGCGCCGTACCGTACGGTTCCCTCAAAATCAGCGTCTTTACCGGCCAGGATCCGCAGCAGGGTGGTCTTTCCCGCGCCATTGCGGCCCGCCACTACCAGCCGTTCTCCAGAGTCCAGAACCAAATCCAACCCTGAAAGAACCTGTTGGTTCCCATAGCGTTTCCCTATCCCTTCCAGGGTCAGCGCTACCCGCGCTCCATGAGGCGGGTCCGGAAAGGGGATGCGGATCTTTTTCAATGATTCGGGAATTTGAATAGGTTCCATTTTTTCAAGTTTCTTTATCCGCTCCTGAACCATGGCGGCCTTGCTTGCTTTATACCGGAACCGGCGGATCAGTTCCTCCGCTTTGGCGATCTCCTCCTGCTGGGCCGCGTAGCGTTTCATCAGGCTTTCCAATTCCTGTTCCCGTACCTGCTCATACGCGCTGTAGTTTCCCGCGTAACGCTTGAGGTTTCCTTGAAAGAGTTCGTAAACTTCGGCAACCGTAACATCCAGAAAGTAACGGTCGTGGGAAACCAGGAGATACCCGCCGGTAAAGGAGCGGAGCCAGGATTCAAGCCAGGAGCGGGCTTCAATATCCAGGTAATTGGTGGGTTCATCCAAGAGCAAGATGTCCGGTGTTTCCAGCAGTACCTTGGCTAAGGCGATGCGCATCTGCCATCCCCCGGAAAACTCCTCCACCGGCCTATCCATATCGGAAATCAGGAAACCCAGTCCGGAAAGCACCGTTGTAATACGGGCGTCTCTGGTATAATACCCTGAACCGTCCACGGCCTCCTGAAGCAGGTGATATTCCTCCAAAAGCAGCGCGGTAGGGCTGTCATCCCCTTGAGCCGTTTCCAATGTCCGGCCTATCTCTTCCATCTTGGAAAGTATAGCCGAAATCTCATCGTAGGCTGTCTCCGCCTCTTCCCGTAAGGTCCGCCCCCGGTGCACAATTCCCGATTGGGGAAGATATGAAACCCTGCCGCCCTTTTGGACGGCTCTGTCCCCGGAATCAGGCGGAAGTTTTCCTGCAATAACCTGCATGAGGGTGGATTTTCCTGATCCGTTAGCTCCGGTCAGGGCGGACCGGGAACCAGATGCCAGGGAGAGGCTCACCTCTTTCAATATATCCCGGTCCCCAAAGGCTAGGGAAACCCTAGAAAACTGTACAAACGCCATATCTCAAAATTCCACGTTTAATTCCCTATCCGCAGGCCGCTCGGCTCTGAAAAAATAGATCACCAGAGGGGAGCTTGCCTGCCGAGTAACTGTTAAGCCGTCTAGGGCGGCCGAAGGGATATATTCTATGCGCATACCCTGAGTATCCAAGGTATACAAGAAATCTATTGTCTTGCCGAAACCGTCCAGATGCAGGGAGAACGCCCCGTCATACCGGGCGGTGAGATCCGGAGACAGAAACAAGCCCATGCTTACGGTTCCGCTTCCCATTCCCGCGGCAGGAATCACCCGGGGAACTAAAAAATCATAACCGGTCCAGGTGAATCGTCCGTCTGGAAGAAAAGAGAGCGCCCCATAATTGGTGCTGTTAAACCCGGGTCCCAAGGCATAGATCTTCCTAAATAGGGCCTCCCGCCGCGCGGTTTCCTGAATAATCAGATCATCCACATCCGAGGATAAGGCTACGAAAACGAGGGTCCGCAGGGCGCCGCCGTTCTCGGTAAATTGAACCTCCAGAACCGCATCTGAACGGAGCCGCATTTGCAGGGGAGCGCCCTCAAAACGCCAGGAGCGGTTTCCTTCGGAACGGATACCGGTATACGAGAAGGTCCGGTTTATGTTGGGCGCATAGATATGGGCAATCCCCGTGTCCGGGCCAGGGGAAAAACGCCAATGCCGGGACAGTTCCTCCAGGTCTAATTTATAGTTGTTCACCATGATGCTGTAGGATTCGGGTGACCAGGTTTTTGCCAACACTTGATCAAGTTCCGGATCCTCTTGTTCCTCCGCGGCATGAACAATCGTTAAAGTTCCCCCGGTATGTTCAAAAAGCCGCAGCCGGTAGGAAAAACAGTACCCCGCGCTGCCGTTTTCGGTAAGCACCTTATACCATACTCCGGCTAGAGGCTCCCCGGCGGTGCTTAGGGGAGGAGTTCCCTGGACCTCTTCCAGAATCTTAATCACTTCCCCCATTTTGAGCCGGTAGGTGCGCCGCGCGGAGTTATCCGGTTCCGAGCGGATAGGAAGCCCGTCTTGCAGGGTTTCCCCGTAGATCAGGGCAAGTCCCGCAAAAGCCTCCGCGCGTTCTTCAGCCGCTTTTCTGCCGCCCACCAGTTCGAGTTTAGAAAGGGGGATTTCAAATTTATCCGGTACGCTTTGGGAAGGGTCTTGATAGGCTTTGGGAATACCCGCCACCCAAACCTGATTAATATTCGATTTGATATACACCGGCAGCACCGTCCCGGAAGGCACCGCCGGGTCTTCCGTAGCCCATAGCAGAACCCCCCACCCTAAGAGCCTGTTGCAGGAACCAAAAACCACGGTGAGTATAGTTATGAGAAGCAATAACAAACAACGATACTTTCCCCTCATTATGAATAGGATTATACCGAATTGAACGGGAAGAGGGAATACATACCGGAGAAGAGCTTATGGGGAACAGCATTTAAACACGGGTCCGCAGATTACACGGATTTTCACGGATTAATTTCACTGGTTAAAAAGGATATAAGCAATTGAATAGCGCGGATAAGGAGAATATTTCAAGGAACCGACGGTT
>JAITHW010000153.1 GCA_031279815.1 Treponema sp.
C
Organism: Treponema sp.; assembly: GCA_031279815.1. Classification (GTDB taxonomy): domain Bacteria; phylum Spirochaetota; class Spirochaetia; order Treponematales; family Breznakiellaceae; genus JAITHW01. The sequence continues at coordinate 2 of JAITHW010000153.1, forward strand.
TCTTTCCCCACATGACCGTGGCGGAGAACGTCGCCTACGGACTTTTCCGCCTGAACCGGGGGGAACGGCGGCAACAGGTGGAAGCCATGCTGGAGCTGACCCGCATGGGGGATTTCGCCCGCCGGTATCCTTATGAACTCAGCGGCGGACAGCAGCAGCGGGTTGCCCTTGCCCGGGCCCTGGCGCCTCAGCCCAAACTCCTCCTCCTGGACGAACCCCTGAGCAGCCTTGACGCGGAGCTGAAAGCGGAAATCCGCTCGGAAATGCGGGAGCTTCTGGAACAGACTCAGACCACCTGTTTGTTTGTTTCCCACGATATTGATGACCTTAAGGCGGTATGCGGGCGGGTTGAGGTTATTCATGCAAAGGGCTGAATTTTTCTAAAACTCAAAAAAAGCATCTTTTTTCATAAACTGCGGAAAAGGAAGGAAAAACCAGAATGAAATCAAAAAACGGTATCTTGAAAGCCCTGATATATAGTCAATCCACTTAAGAAGGGCGAAGCTCAATTTTAGCTTCCTGCCATGGAAATAGGCGAATTCTTAAAAAATCCACGGATTGTACGGATTTTCATGGATTATACCGGTTCTGGGTAACTGAAATCCGTGTTAATCCATGTAATCCGTGGACCTTGTTTAGTTATTTTTAAGGGGAACAACTATATCAGTGCGGGATTGCCGCAATGGAGATAAGGGCAATTGCTTTCTATAAAAAACGCCCCAAAGTACCGCCTATTCCGATAATGATATTGCCTGAAACGCCGCGCCGGTTTTGGGTAATTTGCCGGCCTCATAGCCGCGGCTAAAGCCTTGGAAGGAATTGTCAATCCATATCTTCACGGATAATATCCTCCGGCTTATTGCCTTCAAAGGATCCGCTGTTCTGAATAATGTCCCCGCCTTTGTCAATATATACGCCGCCCCCAATATGCGCTTCGTTACCGATGATAGCGCCCCCTTCGGGGTTGAATATATCGTGATTCCACATATTGAAGACCCCCTGCTCCCACACATGGACCGCTCCGCCCTTTTCGGCTTTATTGCCGCTTATGGTAACGCCGGTGAGGGTAACGATGTTATGGGCCTTCACATCTATGCCGCCCCCTTCTTTGGCGGATCGGTTGCCGGTTATGGAGCCTCCCGCAAGGAGCGCCGTGCAATACCCCCCCACATAAAGCCCGCCTCCTGAGTTATCAGAGGTGTTGTTTGAAATTTCCCCGCCGGTCATTTCAAACGTACCGTTGCCGACAAAGACCCCGCCGCCGGAATTTTCGGAGGTATTGCCGCTTATCACCGCGGTATTGCTCATGGTGAATGTACAGTCCAGAGCGCTCACTCCCCCGCCGTATAAGCCCGTGTTGCCGCTTATGCGGCCTCCGGTCAGTTCCAAGATTCCGGTAGTAACGTAGATCCCCCCGCCGTGGCCTTTGCCGGAAAGAGAATTATCCTGTATACGAGCCTTGCCGCTTACATAGAGGGCGCTGTTCTCTACTCCTACGCCCCCTCCCGACAGAGCGGTATTGTTGTTCAGCATCGCATTTTCACGTATCTCGATGGTTCCGTTTAAGACAAAAACCCCGCCGCCGCTTTGCCGGGCTTGATTGCGGTGAATAGTGCCTCCGGTCATGGTAAAGTCAATAGAATTACTGCTTCCTGTGGCATCGATACACACGCCGCCGCCATAGTCTGCGGCATTGTTTGCGATTTCCCCGCCGGAAAGGGTATAGATGCTTTGAAAACCAAAGACCCCTCCTCCGGCGCCGCCTGCGGTATTATCCAAAATACTGCCTCCGGTCATCGTAAAGGTACTTAAAACTACCGCCATCCCGCCGGCATTGTAGGCCGCTTGATTATTTTGTATAACGCCGCCTTCCATTTTTAAGGCGCTGCCTATAATATACGCTCCGCCGCCGGTATTGCCGTTTATGCTCCCTCCGGATATCTCAAGAATACTCTGCTTTACCAGTAAACCGCCTCCATTATCATCCGATGCGGTATTACCTGAGACTTCGCCTTCCAGAATTCTGCATAAGCCGTAATGAATATAAAGCCCTCCTCCGGCCTCTCCAAGGGAACCTGCGGCGGTGTTGTTCACGATTTTACCGCCCTCCAGGATAAGCTGAACAGGAACCGCTTCTGAACCTAGGATGAACACGCCGCCCCCTTGGGCGGCGCTGTTTCCGCTTACCGCCGCTCCGTTTCCAAGGATAATAATCCCGCCGCCGGCAACATATACCCCGCCGCCGGCGCCGAGACTAGTGGCGCCGAGGTCCCCGTGGGTAATGGCGATATGCTCAAAGCGGATTCGGGACTTTCCTGCGATTTTGATAACCCGCTTACCGGTTCCCGCGGCGTTCAGCTGCGCGCGGTTAAGTCCGCGGATAGTTATTTCAGCCCTGCCGGAATCCTTAATATAAAACACGCTTTCAGGGTCCCTGGTCAAAGCGGTATGCTGTTCGCTTTCTTCCATAAGCATCCCAATCACGGTGATACGTTTGATACGGCTCGTCTTTGCCGCGTCCACCGCCTTGGCCAAGGTCTGAAAGGGATTTTCTCTTGAAAGCCCATTATTTTTATCATTCCCCAGAGCCTGTACATAATAGGCGGCGTTCCCGCTCTGGACCCCGGAGGCTTGTAAGGGACTCGGCGCCGTACTCAGGTATATCGCAAAAAGCACTCCGCCGATGATTAGCTGTTTTCTATTTATCATACATTACTCCTTAAATTAAACAGGTCCGGTTAAAAATCCCGCGGCTTTCATGGATCCCTTAAGCGCTAATCCGGCCCCCAGATCTTAATGCTTCCGTCAAATGAACCTGAGATGATCCGCCGCCCGTCGGGGCTATAGGCCACCGCGGTAATTCCGTCTTTATGCCCGGAAAGGGTCTTCAACTCCTGTCCGGTTGCCGCATCCCAGATTTTGATGGTTTTATCAAACGCGCCGGAAATAATCCGTTTCCCGTCGGGACTATAGGCTAGGGAAAATACCGCATCCCGGTGCCCGGTCAAAGAGGCCGGTTCCCGCGCTTGATCCGCATCCCAGATTTTGATAACTCCGTTATGAGCGCCTGAAACAATCCGAGTCCCATCAGGACTATAAACTACAATATTGACATAATCCGTATGCCCCGGCAGGGTTCCCAATTCCCGGCCGCTGTCCGCATCCCAGACCTTAATATCCCCGTTAACCATACCTGAGACGATCCGCCGCCCGTCGGGACTATAAGCCGCGGAATAAACCTCGCTGTGGTAGCCGGATAGAGAGCGCAGTTGCCGGCCGCTCCGGGCGTCCCAGATTTTAATGGTTTCATCATAAGAACCTGAGACGATCCGCCGCCCGTCGGGGCTATAGGCCACCGAATAAACCGCTCCGGTATGCCCGGTCAAGGCTCCCAGTTCCCGGAAGCCCTCCGCTTCAGGCAGGGGTTCAAGGCTAGGGGCCGCTCCTTGGGATGTATGGGTAGCGGCGCTTTTGCAGCTTCCCGCCAAATACCAGAGCAGTAAATATAGGGTAAAAAGCAGGCGTCTTTTTTTCATCACAAGATCCCTACATTCGTTTCCTCAAGGCGGGAGGCGCTTAGGCAAAGCAGGCTTTGAAACATTTTAATTATTATTACCCGCAATATACTATAGTTTAAGAACCGCAGAGCGTTTTCCAACCTCATCATCCGATGGGATTGCGCCAAGGTCTTTAAAACCCCCGGACCTGCCGCTGAAACAAGCGCGGCGCATTGAAGGTTGCGTATTATTTTTAGCCGGCGGGTTACTTCCATATATTTTAGGATACCATAGTTTTTCAAGGTCATACAATGCCTCTTTGACAAAGCTCCGGGGCAACCTGCGGAAAGGATTGCCGCAGGAACGGAGAAATTCAGATTGTCCCCGATCTTTAGGGCGTAAAACTAGGGGTGAAAAGCCGCCGGTATATAGCGAAAAGCCGCTATTTTCTGCTATACGCCCCGCGCCTCCGTGATGGGGGTTAATAGTATTTTTAGAATAGGCTCTTAATCTTTATAAACGGTATGCCGGGCATCTCCTACTAACATTAGCGGCGATCTCACATCAACGCCGGCAGCGATCCTAATTAAAGCGGGAACCAAGGTATGCATCCTTCGGCAGATAAACGGGACTGTTTCCCGCTATTCGTGTTCATTCGTGAAATTCGCGGTTACATCGCTTGTTTCACCGGACGCAAGGCCGTTCCCCCGCCGCCGCTACACATCTTTAGGAATACCTGCGGAAGTACCGGACCATGGACGGTGTTGCGGCGGAATACCATGCCTGCAAGGATACGGCCTGCCTGTCCATCCAATGGAAGGAAGCCGTCCATGAAACTACAAAAAATGTAGGGTTTCGCCAAAGAACCCCGGAAACCTCTCTCTGCGGCCTGGTTTACCCGCCTGAATTTAACTATACCAGCCCTTGAAGGGCTTGGCAAGAGTCAAAGAGCAGCGCTGCCGGGAAAATTCATATAAAAACAGTCCGCAGATTACACGGATCAAAAAGGAGCTATATTCCGGGCATACCGCGGTATGTTGGGCGCGTAGGGCTAAACGCCGGAGCGGTCTTTGAGCAAAGCGGCGGAAAATCCGGAGGCTCCGGGCGGCGTTAATCAAAAGCGTTTTATTTCCTCCGCATCCCTCGCGGCGGGCTTGGTGAAAGCAATCGAACCGTCCGCCGTTCAAACAGGAATCCGAATCCTGAAAACCGAGCCTTCCCCGGCATGGCTTTCCGCTTCAGCTATGCCTTTGTGAACTAAGGCGATGTGCCGGACTATGGCAAGCCCCAAGCCGGTGCCTCCTTGAGCGCGGCTGCGGGCCCGGTCAACCCGGTAAAACCGTTCAAAAATCCGCTCCAGATGTTTTGCGGGGATGCCGATCCCCTCATCCCGTACGGAGACGGCCAGTTCCGGGCCGGAATCCCCGGGGCGTGTCAGGGCTTCCACCCAGACTCTGGAGCCGGAAGGGGAATAGTTGATCGCATTATCCAGCAAATTGATCACCCCTTGAATGATAAAAGTTCCATAAAGTATTGCCTTGAGTTCCGGCTCACAGCTCAGGAAAACGGTTATGTTCTTTTTTTGAGCCGCGGATTCCACCGAAGCAGCGGCCTCTTGGAGCAGAGGGTATACCAAAGTTTCCTGCATATCAAACGGGAAGGCCCCGTTTTCTTCAAGACTCACGAGGCTTAACAGATCCGTGGTCAGATTTTCCATAGTCCGGACGTTTTTCAGGATTATCCCGATAAAACGATACGCCCGCTCTTTGTCTTCCAGCGGAGAATCCAAGAGGGTTTCCGCAAATCCCTTGATCAACTGAATGGGAGTTCGCAGTTCATGGGAGACATTGGCGGCAAAATCCTTGCGAACCTGTTCCAGTTTATGAAGCCGGGTAAGCTCCGCCAGGACCATGACCAGTCCTTCGAGCGCCGCTTCCTCTCCTTCCGGTTTGTGCAGAGGCGCCGCACGAACCTGAAAATAATGCCGATCTTTAGCGGTATAGAGGGTTATCTCTCGTTCAATAGAACTGTTCTGAGCCAACGCCTGTTGAGCCAGTGATTCCAGCCCGGTTGAACGAGTCGCTTCCAGGAGGGAGAGGCTGCCGAAAGGTTCATTAATATTAAAGAGGGTTCTGGCCGCAGGGTTTGCCGACCGGAGCAGGAGTTTTTCGTCCATGACCAATACCCCTTCGGGCATCGCGTTTAATAGGGCCTCAAGACAGCGATTCGCTGCTTCAGCCTGCCGGATCCGGGATGTATTACCCTCCGTACCGGTAATCCGCTCCTGACCGGTACGGACCGGGCGGTTTATGCGGTTATGAAAGAAGAATTTCATGGTCTTTTGAAACCAAAGCTCAATTTGCAGGGTCCTTTTTGCTTCTATCATGATTAGAGAGCCGGTTTTAGACCCGGCACATCCCATGCCGCGGGAACCTTGGCAGGCAGTCCCGAAGAATCCACAAAAGCCCAGGTAACTTTAGCTTCGGCAATCAGGTCTCCGCCACGCCTTATTTCTTGGGCGATGATTCCGCTGGCCGCGCCTTTTTTGATAGGCCGGGAACGGATGAGCAGCGTATCGTCTGCAAGGGCCGGTTTTTTGTAATCAATCTCAACTCGAGCCACATACACCCCATAGCCCGCTTTGATCGCGGCGGGATAATCAAATCCTATGGTTTTAAGAAATTCATAGCGGGCAAATTCCAGGTAATTGAGATAATTGGCGTTATTAACATGGCCATAGCTATCACATTCATAGGTACGGACCCTCAAGGTACATTCACAAACCATAGGATTTATTATATATTAGGTACCGGTGTTGCAGTCAATAGGGTGGTTTTCAGGCCGCCCCTGAATGCCGGCGCTTTACCGCGGACCCGGTAAAGGGGTAATCTTTATCATGGAGTTGCTTATGTTTCGGTTTTGCCCGTCCTGCGGGTCATCTCATATACGCTTTGAACATAATAAAGTGTTCCGCTGCCCTGATTGCGGTTTTGTGTACTATCATAATGTCGCTTCCGCAACAGGATGCATAATTACCGCCGGGGAGGCCCTTGTCTTTCTCGTTCGAGCCAAGGACCCTGCCAAGGGTAAACTGGACCTTCCCGGAGGGTTTGTTAATCCCGATGAGATGGCCGCAGAGGGGCTGCGCCGGGAGTGCCGGGAAGAAATCGGTTGGGATCCGGGACCGGATTTTTCCTTTCTGGCCGCTTTCCCCAATACCTATCCTTACAAAGGCATTATCTACAAGACCTGTGATTTTTACTTTTCCATTTCCGCGCCTGGTTTACAGGAGGGGGATCTCCGCCTTGATCCCAAAGAAATAGCCGCTGTTCGCTTCATTACGCCTGCGGCAATTAATTTTGATGATTTGGCTTTTGATTCCACCCGCCGGGCGGTCAAAGCGTTTCTTGACAAGAGGAGTACCCATGTTCCGAATTAAACGGCGTATTCCCTCGCGTTTAGGATAACATTGCGCCGGTATGCCGGGGAAAGTCAAATATAACCAACAATATTTATAGAATCCTTTGCAGGCAGGGGAATTGCCGGTTTAACCGTTGCGATATATTTCCCGGGTCTTAGAAAAGACCGCGCCGCCCTCCCCGTTACAGGGCGTTTAAGGCGCCGTATCGGCGAATCATCCGGAAACAAGCATAGTAACCCCATGCAGCTCAAAATAATCAACCGCCGCGGCAAAAGAAACCTCTTTGGAAATTTCCATCAAAAATAAACACCACACCTTGGCGGCCCTCCAGGGGCGCCGGTTGCGGGCTATGGTTGCGCTGCAAATGTTATCCTTATTCCGTATGGTAACGCGGCTTTTTTCAATTCGCGCCGTAATATGTTCCCCTTCATACAGGATATACCGGCCGGAACCTTTAAGCATTTTGATTGAAATATAGTCTTTACCTATCACCGCATAGCCTTTAGGGATAGATGCTATAGCTGCATCTTCAAACCGCACTTTTGAATACACGCTGCCGGTCCGGAGCACTTCCGTAATCCGCATTATTTTCCTCCTTTATTATAGGTATGTTAACAGGGTAATACCGTACTCTAACTAAACCATAGCATATTGCTTCATAAGCTGTGCCATATCTTGAGTTTCGGAAATCCATAGAGCCCCGGGAATTGAAGCAAAGTAGGTGATCTGCCGTTTGGCGTACCGGCGGCTGTTCCGGCTCACGAGGGTTTCCACTGCCGCCGCGTCCGTTGACAGCCGATACCCCCCGTCTCCGGTTTCCTGAAAAAATTCTTTATACCCAATGGCCCGCAGTCCCGGATCTTTCGGGGTATAGCCCGCTTCAAAGAGCTTGCGCACTTCTCCGGGGAGTCCTAAGCGGAACATCCCGGCGCACCGCCGGCCTATGCGGCAATACAGTTCCCCCCGCTCCCGTTGAAGCCCCATGATGAGGAAGCGGTACTTGGGTCTATCCGGGGAAGCTATCCCAAAAGGGGAAAAAGAACTCAATGGCCGCCGTGAAATTCTGAACACCTCTAGGGCGCGCAATAAACGGTACTGATCATTGCTATGAATCCGCTTCGCGCTTTCAGGATCCCGGGCGGCCAATTCCGCCATCAATGGAGCGATACCCCGACGGCGCAGCTCTTCCCTGAGTTCCCGTCTGATTACGGGATCCGACGGGGGCGTTTCCGGTAAGCCCAAGACAAAATGCTTCAGGTAAAATCCGGCCCCCCCGGAAACCACCGGCAGAGATCCTCTCCCGGCGATTTCAACGCAGCATAGATCCGCCAGGCGGATAAATTCTCCCGCGTTGAACTGCTCATCAGGATTGCGTATATCAATGAGGTGATGAGGCAAGATATCCCGTAATGCCTGAGAAGGCTTTGCGGTTCCAATGTCCATACCCCGGTATACCTGCATAGAATCCGCAGATACAATCTCCGCTTTGCCCTTATGCGGAGCGGGGCGCCCGCCCGCAGGAGCGAACAGCCGTTCCAACAGTTCCGTTTTACCTGAACCGGTCGGGCCGAAGAAGACCAGTACCGGAATCCCGGCTTGTTCCGGCATGATTCTGCTATGCTTCTATACGAAATTCGATTTGATCGGTGAACAGTTGACGGGCGGCAAGAGAAACCACCTTGCCTTCAAACATTTCAATATCCGGATCATTCAACATAGAAAGCTGATATGAACGGCGAGAAGCCGCGGCGGTAATTTCATACATATTTTTATCATATTCTATAAGTTCTTCTAAGGGAAATATCATAATGATATATTATACTACACCGGGAAGATTATGTAAAGAAGGATCACAGACAGGGCAACCATATTATAATTTTATATTTCATTATACCATAAAGAATTAATGATTTTAATGCGGTTCCCCGGAAGAGCGGAAAGTACCGGCCCATTAGGTGTGGGAGGTCCAGTTTACATTATCATAACTATATTTTACATGATAGAGGCGGATACTTGTCTAAGGTCTCTAAAGGCCGGTATTACGGCAAGCCGCCGGAGGAATACGAAATACCGGGGCATTGCCCCAAAGGATGAGTAAAACGAAAAGCCAAGAAGTGAACGGAACATAAACAGACCTCCGTCGCGGCCAATCAGAAAGCCTAAAGCTCTTAAAATTGTTGCGTAAACGCCTAACCTTGCGTAAACAGTCCTGTTATGCGAAAAAGGACGCCGCCATCCATGGCGGATGAAATACTTGACTCTTAAAAAAATGTAAAGTATAATATTTTATGTCAATGAAATAAAATGAACGGATAAGAGGGTAAAAAATGCCGACAGAAGCATCCGAAAGAAGAAGAATTTATCTTGAAAGAAAGGAACGGGGGTATTGTCCCCGATGCGGGAATAAAATAAGGGGAAGGATAAAAACAATATATTGTGAAGAATGTAAAGAATATTTTTCAAATTATAATAAAGAAAATTCGGAAACAATAAACAAAAGAAGACGCGATAGAAGAATACAAAGGAAAGAGCAAAGAAAATGCCCCCGGTGCGGGGAAGTTCTGATAAAAGGATATAAGAAAATTTTATGTGTAAAATGTTTGGAAAAGATGTATAAATACAATAACGGGAAAAAACGCCCTGAGAAGAACAATATCAATAATCTTGAAGGGAAAATAAAATTAAAATTGAATAGGAATAGGAAAAAAATAAACAACAATAAAAAATCATAATTAAGAGCCTGTTGCAAAAGTCATAAGGGTATAAAAAAAGAGGGAAACCTGCTAATATGGTAATTAGAAAAATAAACCATACAGGAGACCTCTTTATGAAAACAATAGCGCAAATCATTGG
>JAITHW010000013.1 GCA_031279815.1 Treponema sp.
GCCGGTATCTCCTGGTGGGAGTGGTGGGGGAACTGGGCGCGCAAAAGATAAGCGATCTGAACAAGATCGGATAGGCAACCGGTTAAATGAGGAGGCTGAAATGCGAATTATTGAAACCCCGGGCATCACCGAAGCGGTGAAACGGCTCTGTATTGAGGCAAACCGGAATTTGCCTTCGGATGTACAAGCCTGTATCCGTCATGCCCGGGATCGGGAGACCTGGCCTGTGGCGGCGGACGTGCTGGATAAGATCATCGCCAATTTTGAACTTGCCTATACGCGGCAGGTTCCTATCTGTCAGGACACAGGGATGGCCTGCGTGTTCCTTGAAATCGGCCGGGATATTCATATTGCAGGGGATATCTACGCAGCGATTAATGAGGGGGTAAGACAAGGCTGCCGGGAAGGATACCTGCGCGCCTCGGTGGTGGCGGATCCCCTGAACCGGGTCAATACCGGTGATAACACTCCGGCCATGGTTTACATAGATTTTATTCCGGGGGACGATTTGAAGATTACAATAGCTCCCAAAGGGTTCGGCAGTGAAAATATGAGTCGGATAAAAATGCTCCGCCCCTCCGACGGCGCTGAAGGGGTTGCGGACTTTGTGGTGTCCGCTGTGGAAGCCGCAGGGCCTAATCCTTGTCCGCCCATCATAGTAGGGGTCGGCATTGGGGGAACCTTTGACAAGGCCGCCTTTCTCGCAAAAAAAGCGCTCCTGCGTCCGCTGGACCGAAGAAACCCCAGCCCTTATTACCGGGCGCTTGAGAAAAGACTCCTGGATGATATTAACGCCCTTGGCATTGGCCCCCAGGGTTTCGGCGGCGGCAGCACCGCTTTGCAGGTTGCAGTGGAAACCATGCCTACCCATATTGCAGGGCTTCCCTGCGCGGTAAACATCAACTGCCATGTAGCCCGCCACGCTATGGAGATATTGTAATGGAACACCGTATTATCCTGCCTCTTACCCGGGAAAAAGCCTCGACTATTCATGCCGGGGACACGGCCTATATCAGCGGTATCCTCTACACCGCCAGGGATGCCGCCCACAAGAGGCTCGCGGAATTGCTGGACGCGGGCAAGCCCCTTCCCTTCCCTGTGGAGGACGCGGTCATCTACTATGTGGGGCCTACCCCGGCGGCTCCTGGTCAAGTTATCGGCTCTGCAGGGCCCACCACGAGTTATCGCATGGATGCCTATGCTCCCCGGCTCTTGGAACTAGGGCTGCGGGGGATGATCGGCAAGGGGAAGCGTTCCCCCGAGGTGGTAGCAGCTATGAAACAAGCCGGCGCTGTCTACTTCGGCGCGATTGGCGGCGTGGGCGCGCTCCTCGCCGGCTGCATCAAAGCGGCGGAGATCATCGCTTTTGAAGACCTCGGTGCCGAGGCGGTCAGGCGGCTCACTGCGGACGATTTCCCTGTGGTGGCCGTCATCGACAGTAGCGGCAACAACCTCTACGAAACCGGACGAGCGGCCTATTTGAAAAGCCTTACGGTATGAGGCTTAGGATAAAGCCATAGAAACCATGTAACTTTCAAGGCGCGGTTACTAAAACACAAAAGGTACACGCAGAAACAAATCACATGCTCATCGGGCTTTTTTTCGGCTCTTACTCAGGCTTTTTGCGTCTGCCCCGGAGACTCCCGGTTATGAAACAGGTTTTGTCTTGCGTAGCCAAGTGTTCGCTATGAACGGTAGTAGCCGGCCTACACGGACGCCATAGGCTTCCGGCCCGCAGGCAGGGCGGGGGCGGAGCGCCCCAGCCATCTTGTTCCCTCATTGCTTCCCTGTTTTTCTTGTCATAAGTACGAAAACAGGCTATACTAACAAATCAAGGAGAGGTACATGGGAAAGGTACGGGCGGTGTGCCTAAGCGCGGAAAAGGGAACGCCGAAACACAATGTAGGGCGCGGGGAGTTTCTTGTTCGTCACGGACTTAAAGGAGACGCTCATGCGGGAGATTGGCACCGGCAGGTCAGCCTCTTGTCATATCAGAAAATTCAAGATTTTCGATCCCAGGGAGCCGAAGTGGTGGACGGCGCTTTTGGGGAAAATCTCGTGGTAGAGGGCATTGATTTTAGGAATCTGCCGGTAGGAACGATCCTGCACTGCGGGGAAGCGGTCCTAGAGATGACCCAGATCGGCAAAGAATGTCATAACCATTGCGAGATTTTCAAGCGCATGGGAGACTGCATTATGCCCAGGGAAGGGGTATTCGCCAAGGTTATCCGGGAGGGAACCATAACCATAGGAGATGAGCTGTATGCCGAATGAGTCTTACCGGCTGGGCATCATTACCGCCAGCGATAAGGGGTTCCGGGGAGAACGGGAGGATCGGAGCGGTCAGGTTATCCGGGAAATCGCGGAGGCCAAAGGGTATACGGTGGCAAGTTACCGGCTCCTGCCGGATGAACAGACCATACTGGAACAGGAGATGAAACGGCTCTGCGATGAACAGCAGGTAGATCTGGTTCTGACCACCGGCGGGACCGGCTTTTCCCCGCGGGATTGTATGCCCGAAGCAACGCTGGCCGTGGCGGAGCGTCCGGTTCCGGGTATTCCCGAAGCCCTGCGTCAATACAGCATGGCCATCACCAAGCGAGCAATGCTCAGCAGGGCTTCGGCGGGAATCCGGGGAAAAACCCTAATTATCAATCTGCCCGGAAGCCCCAAGGCCGTGCAAGAACATCTTGAGTACCTCATTGATGAGTTGGGACACGGACTGGGTATTCTCACCGGCAGAGACGCTGAGTGCGGCCGCCGGTGAGTTGGCCGGGGCTTACAAGCGGCCCGGCAGGGAACATGGCAAAGCATCATCAACGCCTCCGTCCGCAGGGCCCGTTCTACCCTCATAGCAGATGCTCACCGCCCTTTATCTATTATTCATCGATATATGAACGGCGCCGTTGGCCCTCTGACCGATACATTATTGAAAACAGGGTTCTTTACATAGAGAATTCGGAAACTTTTCGTTTCTACACGGGGCAGTCCCAAAAACATATCCGATTCTTCAGGATCCGCCGCGCTGTTTTCATCGGTTGCAAAGTCTGAGTTGCTGATTCTGAGATTTTCAACCGGCGCTTCAGGGAGGCCCGCGATAAACCCGGCGGAAGCCCGGCAGCCAGTGGCGTTGATATGGGATATGTCGATGTTTTTTATGGCTGGGGTTGCGGGTCCCACCGGCAGGGGATCCCTGCTGAAGAGTCCGCTGGATATGGCGGCGCCGCAGCGATAGTACATATTAATAGACAGCGGGCAGAGATTATTTTCCATGGTAAGATTGCGGAAACCGAGGTCTTGAATCTTTCCCCCGCGGCCTCGTCTTGTTTTTATGCGGATCCCCCGGTCGGTACCCTTGAACACACAATCCTCAACGATTACATTGAAAACTCCTCCGGCGGTCTCGCTCCCAATGACAATACCCCCATGTCCGTCCTCCACAATACAGCCCCGGACCCGCACATCAGAGGCCGGCTTTCCCGCCCTGATGCCGTCTTCGCCGGAACCGGACTTGATCGCTATGCCGTCATCGCCGACCCCTAGATGACAGTTCTCAATAAGCACATTCCGGCAGGAATCAACGTCAATCCCATCGGTATTAGGCGCATCACGGGGGTTGTGAATCCGTAATCCCCGCATGATAATGTTTTCGCAAAATACCGGATGGAGGGTCCAAAAGGGAGAATTGGCCAAGGCTATCCCCTCAATATGGATCTGAGAACATTTAAAGAACTGTACCAAAGGGGGACGCAGAAACTGGGTTGCTCTCCCGCCGCCGCCCCCGGGCTGCTTTTCAAAGCTCCGGTTCAGGGAGGCCAGGCGCAGCTCCTGGGGGGTTTCAGGTTTATTTTGACCCCGCCGCTGTTTCTCCCGGTGTAAAGCCCACCACGCCGCGCCGGACCCGTCGAGACAGCCTTTTCCGGTAATGCTTACCTGTTCCTGACCATTAGAGAACACCAAAGGATGCAGGGCATAACACTCCACCCCTTCCCAGCGGGTATATACTGGGGGATACCGTTCTATATCAGGTATGAAGGAGACGACCGCCCCCTCTTCGAGGATCAAGGCGGTATGGGAAAAAAGCTCCATAGGTCCGGTCCGCCACGTTCCCTTTCCCACCCGGAGGCTTCCGCCGCCCGAATCTTTTATAGCTTCCAAAGCCGCGGCGAACGCCCCGGAATTATCCTGCAGCCCATCTCCTATAGCTCCAAAAGAAGCAATAGCAAGGTCGATCATAGTTTCATCTCCATTATCTTTACAATAATATATAAATCCGCCTATTCTTTGTGTATGATACGAATAGGTCTTAGGGCACATGATTACGGTACCCTGCCGCCGGAAGATCTGGCCGATAGGCTTGCGGCCTTCAAACCGGCTTCAATTCAGCTTGCCTTATCCAAGGCATTCCCCTCTGCCCCGGGTCCCGGCGCTCTCAGCCCCGGCTACGCCCGGGAAATCCGCAGGACCTTTGAAACCCGTCATATCTCCATTGCGGTGCTCGGCTGTTATATCAACCCGGTACATCCTGATCCGGATGAACGGCATACCATGCTTTGCCGCTTTGAGGAGCATCTGCGTTTTGCCCGTGATTTCGGCTGTTCCATTGTGGGTACCGAAACCGGCTCCTGCAATCCCGATTGTTCTTGGCATCCGGACACTCAAAAACCCGGAACCTTTGACCTGCTCTGTTTTTCCATTGAACGGCTCCTCACCGCCGCTGAAAAATGCGGGTCCATTGTAGGCGTCGAGGCGGTAGCGGATCAGCATACCATTGCCTCAATAGAACTCATGGGAAAGCTCTTGGCCCGGTTCCCCTCTCCCGGTCTCAAAGTCATCTATGATCCGGTCAATCTTATTCCCATGCAAGGGCTTGAGGAAGATCAGAGCGCCTTTTTTAACCGTGCTTTTGACGTGTTCGGCGATCATATTGCCGCGGTCCATGCCAAAGATTTCCAAATGGACCGCGGCAAAAAGCGCGGGGACCTTCCTTCGGGAACCGGTTTGCTGGATTATACCGCGCTGCTCAAAGTCATCATGCGGAAGAAACCCGGGATCGATATTCTTTTGGAGAACAGCATCCCGGCCCGGGCGCATCAAACCATTGCATTTCTCAATGAAACCGCCAACCGTATCTCATTATAGAAAAGGCCCTCTGAGGCAACAATAGACGGGGAAGGCTTCTTTTTGGATTATTCCGGCCTGTATATGATAAACGCCTATGGGTTTGTTATACGCCATTTTTATAAGAATGGTCTGGAAGAATGGGAACGGCGGCATCCGTGCCGCCGAACTTTGTTAAAATTGACTGCAATAGCGGTCTACTTTGCATGGCGGTAAGGACATTGCCTTCTCAAACCGGCCTTAAGGAAGCCTTTGATAAGAGCTATAATGAACACAAGAAAGGGAATGTTTTTACAAAAGTAAAAATAGATTATCGTGCCGATATTGCGTTAACAAATTTTTTTACGCAAAATGAAGACAAAATAAATTCATGGTTCAATGTAATCACTCCAAAAGAACG
>JAITHW010000042.1 GCA_031279815.1 Treponema sp.
TAATCCCATAGAAAAAGACTGGGCAAACTTGAAACGCAATTTACGTGATACAGCTCCTCTGTACGGATTGCTTGAAACGGCTATTTATAAGTATTGGTGTTAGGTGTTTTTATGTAGAATAACTATATTCAACCGCTATACGTTTCCGGGTAAGCCGTTTATTGAACGCTTTATCAGCCTTGGTCAGCTTCTTGAAATCATGGGTGCCGCCCTTTGCTTCCCGGACGTCTATTATGTTCCGGGTTTTCCGCTCAATGATTACCCGCGTCTTTATAGTATGACGCTTTTTCTTGTCTGAATACCGCTCTTTTTGTTTTTTTTGACCTGTTTATGTAATACATTAAATGCCCTGAAGAATTGTTTTCATTTTTTCAAATGTATCGGGTTTAACCCCACAGCCCCGCTTAAATAACCCGCCTTGGCATCCTCTGCCTTTTTTCACTTTCTCATATTTTCAGTTTATCATATCTATGGTTAGAGAACAAGTCTAGTATTGAAAATCAACTGCGCTTATTACAGAATAGGTTTACGCTGCGTATCCGCCATAGATAGGTATAGTAATAATAAATAGTATTACTGCTATGATATACAATTTCCATCATATAAAATATAAAACTTCAAAGGATACTCATTTGGGACGTTTTACCCTAATTAAAAATAACTTGATTAATTATTACGCTCTGTGGTATTCTATGCCGACTATGCGTGCCATATACCAAGGGAGAATTTTAACCTTTTCTCAGGGTTTCCGTTTCCTTGGGGCGGCGGTTATCTTTTTCCTGCTTGCCGGGTGCGGCGGCGGAACCGAAGACCGGAAGTCCGCCCCTTACAGAGACCCCGGAAATAAACCGCCTCAGGTCCGGGAACTGCTGAACCAGTATATGCCGGAGCAGATGACCGACGGAATCGTGAAAGTCGCTATTATCCGAAACTTCGCTGTCGGAGACCATACCAGGCAGTTCCTTGAAGGCTGTGTAACTGAAGGACGGTCTATGGGCTTTATTGTGGACACCTTTATAACCGCCGGGGATAATGAGCTGTGCCGGAAACTCATCGCCCGCATAAGCCGGGCGGATTACGACGGGCTTATTCTCTTTCACGGCGACGCGGATTTTACCTACGACGCCCTCAAGCCGGCGGTTTATAAGCCGATGAAGGTAGTTACCTTTGACGCGCTGCCCTATAAAAACGGCGATCCTGCTCAGGAAATACTCCCCGGCGTTACTAGTACCGCCCAGGATGATGTAAAACTCGCTCAATCTTCCCTAAACGCAATTCTCTCCCTCTCTGCGGACCCTCCAGCCCGGGTCATCCGGGCATGGTCCGGCCCGGGAATTCCCCCTCTGGACCGGCGGCTTTCGATCTACAACGAGTTCGTTCAGCAGGGACGGATCGAAGAAGCCGCATGGATCTATCCCCGGGACTTTGCTTTTTCCCGAAGCGGGGTCCGGGAAGCCCTGTCCGCAATCCTGCCTGAGATCCCGGAAGGTTCGGTTGACGCTATCTGGGCTTCCTACGATGAATTCGCCAAAGGCTGTATTGACGCCCTGGAAGACGCGGGGCGGCAGGATATCAAAATGGTAAGCATTGATATTTCAAACGACGATATCAAACTCATGCTGGAACACCCAGACCTATGGATCGCTACCGTCGCGGTAGACCCCCGATTCATCGGCATTGTCAATATGCGCCTTTTAGCCGCGAAGTTCGCCCGCGAGGCTACCCCTGAGACCTATATCTTCACCCCCCAGACCGTGAACACGACGGTCCTCACCAACCGGCTCAATATGGCGAATATCGCCGGGACCGTTGAAGACTGGGGGCGGGAACAGGGAATCTTTGACGGGTATCTCTGGATGGCCGCCCTGAAAACCGCGGTGAAAACCTACATACGCCTGCCTGAGAGAGACGAATGAAACTGAAAACCCGCATCCTCATCCAAATCCTTTCAGCATCGGTGTTCGTCACCCTGCTCCTGAGCCTCATATTTTTTCTTTCTCTGAGGAAAATCCGCCAGACCGTGCTGGTCAACAGCAACGACCTGGGAGAAAGCGCCGCCGGCATCAGCACCTTTGCACTGGAAGAGCAGATAACCGAGCGGATAGCCCAGATTGCCGCGGACACAGCCCATATTTTAGATGAAAAAATTGTAAAGATTGAAAACCATACCCGAATGACCGCGGATATAGCCGGAACTATCTATACCCATGAGGAAATCTACCGCCCCCGCCCGCTGCCGTCTATAGCCCAGGGTCAGGCGTCTCCGGGAGAACCCTATATGCACCTCGTTCCGGGGGTTGATCCCCTGAGCATACAGCGGGAAACGGATTTAGCCGGCAATATCGGCAGCGTGCTGCGGCAGATCACCGTCGCCAAATCCGGGATTACCACCAGCACCATAGGCAGCGAGACCGGAGCGGTTATTGTCATGGACGCCTATCCCTGGGCATCTCAGGATTTCGATCCCCGCCTCCAGAACTGGTATCAAGGGGCGAAAGAACAGGGAGACCTCTACTGGACCCCGGTGTATCCAGACCTGCGGGGGCGGGGTCCGGCGATTTCCTGCGGTATGCCCTTTTACGACCGGTCCGGGAAAACCCCGGTCTTCAAAGGCGTTGCCCGGAGCACCGTAATGCTTTCAGACCTGTCGGATATTATCAATGCCCCCCAGGTTGGACGGGCGGGGCATATTTTCATTCTGGATCAGTCGGGAATGAAGCTCTCATCTTCTGGAAGCGTGGACATTCGGATCGGACCCTCTGGGGAAGCCTGGGATATTCAGGGGGAAAACTATCTTGAAAGTTCAAATCCCCGGCTCCGCAGCCTCGGCTTCAGCATGACCTTGGGGGCCCGGGGCATGATGGAACTGAAAATAGACGGGTATCCGGTGTATGTAGCCTACGCGCCTATCGAAACCTTGAATTGGAGCCTTGGGGTGGTTATTCCTACTCAGGAAATATTCACCTCCTCCTTGATCATTGAGGAGCAGATTCAGACCTTGACCAAAAACACGATGAAGACTATGAACTGGCATATCTTCGTGACGGCTCTGAATATCGGGTGTCTGCTGGTGCTGACTCTGCTGCTTGCGGGGTTTATTTCCCTTCGGTTTACCCGGGCTCTTACCAGCCCCATTCTCGCCCTGAACCAAGGGGTCAAGGAAGTCAGCGAAGGAAACCTTGACCGGGAGGTGGTCATCAAAACCGGGGACGAACTCGAAGAGCTTGCCCGTTCCTTTAACCGGATGACCGAACGGCTGCGCCAGTATATCTCCCAAATTACCCGAACCGCCGCGGAAAAAGAACGCACCGCCACGGAGCTTGACATTGCCACCCAAATCCAAGCCAGTATGCTCCCCTTTGTTTTCCCTCCCTTCAAGGACAGAAACAATGAATTCGACCTCTACGCGGTCATGCATCCCGCAAAGGAAGTCGGCGGCGATTTCTATGACTTCTTCTTTATTGACGACGACCATTTCGCGGTTATCATTGCCGACGTAGCCGGAAAAGGCATTCCCGCTGCCCTCTTTATGGCTATTACCAAAACCCTGATCAAAAACCGCCTCCAAACAGGTCTGCCTTTGGAAAAAACTATGGAAATCATAAACCGCCAGCTCTGCAAAAACAATATCGCCCAGATGTTCGTTACCCTCTGGGGCGGGGTGCTCGAGATTTCCACAGGACGCTTGGGCTATATCAACGCGGGACATAACCCGCCGCTGCTCCAAACCAAGGGAAAAGGCTTCGCCTTTCTCAACGCCCCGGCGGATTTGTTCCTCGCGGGACTGGAAACCACCGTCTACCGCCGCCAGGAAACCCGGCTCGCCTCCGGAGACACCCTGTTCCTCTATACCGACGGCGTTACCGAAGCCGCTGACGGGCAGGACCGTTTCTACGGCAAAGAACGGCTCCAAGCGTTTCTCGACGCCCACCAAACCCTTTCAGTCCGAGAACTCCTCCCCCGGCTCAGGGAGGATATTGAAGCCTTCGCCCAGGGAACCGAGCAGTCCGACGACATTACCATGCTGGTTCTCCGCCGCGCGCCGCCGGAACCGGTTCCTAACCCAGAGGCGGAAAAGAGTTTGGAATGAATACGATTGTTTTAGACGCGGACCTTGCCAAACTGGAAGACCTCCGGGGGTTTATCGGCGCTGAACTGGACCGGGCGGAATGCCCAAATCAGGAGCGCCGCAGGATAGAGCTTGCCGCGGAAGAGCTGTTTGTGAACATCGCGTTTTACGCCTACCGGAATCCCCTGGCAGGCGGAGAGACCGGGGAGCCGGCGCGGCTTGGGTCTGTAACGGTCCGGTGCGGAACCCAGGGGACTTCCGCCGGAACCACGCTGACCCTCAGTTTCACGGATCGCGGGGAACCCTTTAACCCTCTGGAGCATCCGGAGCCGGACCTTGCCCAGCCCTTGGAAGCCCGCCCCGCCGGAGGGCTGGGTATCCTGATGGTAAAGCGCATGATGGACGCCGTCGTATACGACCGTATTGACGGCACAAATCATCTGACCCTCCAGAAATCCTGGGAGACC
>JAITHW010000045.1 GCA_031279815.1 Treponema sp.
CATACCCACGCTCATCACGGGGAGGAATTTCTGTATGTTCTGTCTGGAAAGATCCATTTCATCTTAGCGAATACCGAGTATGTACTTTCCGCCGGAGATTCTTTCAGCTTCCGATCCCCGGATACCCATTCATGGTTCAACCAAGAGAAGAAAGAAGCCCGGATTTTGTGGATATATACCCCGATTAGCGGTGATTAGCCGGCAAGCCGGAGGAACCCTATTGGGTATACGTTCAATTCCGATACGCGCCGGTTAAGGAGGATTGAATATCCGGGGAAGCCGCGGATTTATGGAAAGCCCCCGGCTCACGATTCGCCGGTGCAGGTTCAAGACAAAACATACCCCCTATAGTTGCGCGTTTAGAATCCGTTAATTACCGTTTCGTCCAAATGACGGATTACTTCACATGCCAATGTTACTGCATGGCCGAAATCCCGGTATGCGGCAATCCCGTAGTGGGTGTGGATATAGCGAACCGGAATACCGATAACTATCACCGGCACCGCCTTACCGGTCAAATGGATGACTCCGGCATTGGTAGAGCCTCCGGTACGAACCGCCTCCTGCACGGGAATATGCTTGCTTCGAGCCAAATCCAGGGCAAACCGCTGAAACCGGGGATTGGTGATCATCCGAACATCAAAATGCCTGAGCATAGGTCCCTTTTTCAAAGCCGTCTGTACCGCATAGGATTCTGCTATCGTATCGTCCGCAGGGCTGCCCTCAAAGACTATGGCAATATCCGGCTTAAGCTCTTGCGCGGTAATTGTAGCGCCCCGAAGCCCCACCTCTTCCTGAGCCGCGAAAGCCCCGGCGATACGCACCTTCAGGTTTTGCCCCGCGAGTTCCCGCAAGACGGCGAGGATCCCCGCGCAGCCGAGACGGTTATCAAAGGCTTTACCAATCATAATGTCATAATCCGGCCGGTATACAAAGGCTGTCTCAGGCACTACCGGAGCGGCAATAGCGATACGGTACTCTTCCCGGAGTTCCTGATCGCTTGAAGCTCCCACATCAATAACCATGTCGCATATATCCGGGACCCGCTGCTTTTCGGCTTCGGTCATAAAATGGGGAGGTTTACCGGCAATAATCCCGGGGATGTACTGCCCCAAGGTATTGCGGACCAAAACCCGATGAGCAGGAATGTTGGAAGCTCCCATGCGTCCCAGGGTGATAAAATCCAGGGTTCCATTGGGCCGGAGGGCTTTAACCAGGTAGCCCACTTCATCACTATGAGCGTCAAGCTGCACGAGCGGCAGATGAGCGCTTTGAGCTTCCGGGGTAACGTAGAGATTCCGCAGGGCGTCTTCACGGATCGTACCCAGGCCTTCGCTATAACGCCGCAGGGCCTGTACCGCCTCATCCTCAAAGCCGGAAACTCCCGGGGCATTGGAAAGCGCCTCAATCATTGCCAAAGCTTTCTGTTTATCCATCATATTAGACTCTTTATCCGCCTTTTATCTGTGAAGGTGAGGGCGAATAACATTCGCCTCTCAGCTTTTTTACAAAAGGTCTTCTCACCTCCGTTACCTGCCGAAGTTTTTTATCTCATATCCGTTCTCTGTTTCTTGAGCCGGCCGATGGCCGCCTCGCCTGCAACCGCGATGTCCTCTGCGGTAAAGGCAAACTCGAAGTTGTCGTCAAAGAGTATCTGCGCGGAAGGGACGAACTCCTCGTCACCGGCCCAAAGCAGAAAACTCATGTAAAGACCGGTGAGAAACTCAAAACGATAACCCGCATCCCCCTGTTTCAGAGGTTCGGCCCGCAAACCCTTGGTTTCGTCCATAATCCGTCTGAAAGCCGGCAGATCATTCCCAAAAGTATGGGCAAAACGCAGGATGCACCGCCCCCGGAAGTTAGGATAATAGACCTCTCCCCAGGGAATCTCCTGATAAGAACGCTGATTCCCTTGATACTCCACATACCTGCCTTCACAAAGATAATGGAGGATCAGGATTTTTTCAGCCGGGCTTTTGACGTCTGTTCCCGTATTATCCTGTAGAGCGAAATCCGGGAAAGGGACCAGGTATTCGGTCCCCATAAAGCGCAGATGAAAAGCCGCGGAATCCCTGTCAAAGGGGAGACCGCAGCGTCCGGCGATCTCCCCGGGGTCAAGAGATTTATAGATCCCCAGATAGTGGAAAAAGGGAACCTCTTCCTTCTGATTTTTCGCGTGAGGGGATCGGTTATTCATGGGGGGTAAACAGGGTTGCATCCGTATGGGGCAGGAAGCAGGCCGCAACGAATTCATCCATGTAAGATGGATGAGATGAAAGCTCCAGATAGGTCATACCCTTACCAATATCCGCCACCATATCCGCGGCCTTTCTGGAGGTCAGCATCGCGTAAGCCCCGGAGAGGGAACTGTTGCCGATATAGTGGTATTGCTCAAGGCTGAGATTAGGGAACATACCGATGGCGACCGCCTGTTTTACATTGATACCGCTGCCGATACCCCCGGAAACGTAGACGTTTTCAATGGCCTCCATGGGGAAGTCCAGCATGGTAAGCATGGTCTTGATGGCTGAAAAAATCGCCCCTTTCGCGCGGATAAAGCTGTCAAGGTCTGTTTCGGTCAAGGTCAGGTCCCGTCCGTTCTCGGTCTCCGAGGCAAAGGCGACAATATACTTGCCGATTCCCCACTGGTCCCGCTGAACCCGCGGACCCTCCCGGCTGAATTTCCCCTTGGCATTGATGACGCCGCACCGGAACAACTCCCCTATTGTGTCGATAAGCCCGGAACCGCAGAGTCCCGCAGGTTTCTGGCCCGGCGGCCCTATGATGGTGAGCACAGGTTCCATGGTCTCCCGGTCCATGGTACAGGCTTCAATAGCGCCGTCGGTGGCCCTCATGCCGCAACTGATATCCCCTCCTTCAAACGCGGGTCCTGCGGAACAGGCGCAGGACATGAGGAATTCCGAGTTTCCAAAGACCAATTCCCCGTTGGTTCCCAGATCGATCAGAAGGGACAGAGATTCCTTCTTGAAAATCATAGACGAGAAAGCCCCCGCGGTGATATCCCCGCCCACGTAACTCCCGATACTCGGAGCGATCATAACCTCCGCGTCAGGATGCACCCCTATACTCAGGTCCGCGCCCCGGACATAGCCTGTATCAAAAAAGGCCGGTACATACGGTTCCAGCCGGAGATGTTCCGGAGGAACCTTCAAAAACAAATGGGTCATGGTGGTATTACCCGCCACCGCCACCCGGTAAACCGCGTCCGGCCTGATTCCCGCATTTTGGCACAGCTGGTTAATCAAAGGCCGGATACATTCATCTGTCACTGCCCGGTGGAGACGTTCAAGCCCTCCTGAGCGGGTGCTCTCGATGATCCGGCTGATCACGTCCGCGCCGTAACGGATCTGGCCGTTTCCCGCGTTTCCCACTGCCAAGGGTTCTCCGGTTTGGAGATTCACCAGCAGAATAGATACTGAAGTGGTTCCGATATCAATCGCAAGCCCTGGAATTATCGCCGCGGACCCGGGGGGGAAGATATCCAAAATCGTGGATCCGCCGCCCGCCTCTCTCCGTACCAGGCAGGTACAGGAAAACCCGGAATCCCGCAGCGCCTGAGCCAGCTTCCGCAGCGCGTAGAGGCTGACGGAACCTTCACCGGCAAGCTGTTCCGCGGCGGTTCGCAACAGCCGTTCCCGATCCGCCGCCGCATCGTCCAAAGCCGGCGGCTGAAGGCTCACGGTTATCAGTTCCAGTCCGGTATCCCCGGCCAGGTCCAGATTCCGCAGTTCTTCTTGGAGTCTTGTGAAGATCTCCCGCTCCCTGCCGGTACCCAGATCGGTCACCTTCATGCGGTTTTGATACGCCAGGGCGGTAGCGGGCACAAAGACCGTTGCCGCGGCGGTAACCTTGGTTGAGCAAGCCAGACGATAGCCCTCCGCGTACTCTTCCGGCGAAATATGCCGGGACTCTTTGCTTTCCGCGTCCCCGGAAAGCAGTTTTACCCGGCATTTCCCGCAGGTTCCATTTCCCGAACAAGGGGCGTCAATGGCGAGATTAACCTTATTCGCCGCTTCCAGCAAAGATTCTCCTGCAAAAGCCGGAGCGGTCAGGTTCTTCCCCCCGTCGAGGTTAAACGTTATATTATAAGTTGTTGCTTCCATAACCTATAATAATTTATCCGTATTCTCTAGATGTCAAGTACAAAAGCGGGATAATAGGGAGCGCCGGTACCGTACCTGTGAATATTCTGCCCGGGCTTGCAATCAGCCTGGAACCGGTCTTTGCGGAATAGCTTTTTCACCGAGGCCCGGGGAACGCGGAGGTTCTTCCCCCGCGCCGCCGCGAGAAGCCTTGGGGATTAATTTTTATAAACGATATGTTAGGAGGAATCTATGGCGGATCCCGCGGAATTGACGGAAGAGCGGCGTTTTACCTACGCCGACTACAAGGGGTGGGACCTTGCGGAAGGGGAGCGGTATGAACTTATTTACGGGGCCGCGTATGCCATGTCCGCTCCCAGCCTGTATCATCAGGCGATACTTATGGAATTAGGCAGACAATTTGCGAATTACCTATACGGTAAACCCTGTAAGGTATATCCCGCGCCCCTTGACGTGCGGCTGTTTTACCAGGAGGACGGGCAGGACGACACGGTGGTTCAGCCGGACCTTGCAGTTATTTGCGATGAAAAGAAGCGTGGAAAGGAGGGCTGCCGGGGAGCGCCGGATTTGGTTGCGGAGATCCTCTCCCCTTCCAACACCGCGATAGAGATGGCCCGGAAGTTTGAACTGTACCGGAAAGCCGGAGTACGGGAATACTGGATAGTAAACCCTGAACCGAAGGCGCTGATCACCCACCGGTTTCACGGGAGCGCTATCACGACCCATTCCTACGGGAGCGCCGATACCGTACCTGTGGATATTCTGCCCGGGCTTGCAATCGGCCTGGAACCGGTCTTTGCGGAATAGTTTTTTCACCGAGGCGCAAGGGACACGGAAATTTTCCCCCCGCCTTGGTGCCGTAGCGAAAAGCCTTGTGAAATAGTTCTCTTCGTAAGGGCCTGTCCGCGGGTGATGATTCAGGGTTCTTTATGCCCAGTGTTTGTGCGGTTTTGATCCCAGGCGGCAACGCCGCGGCAGGGTTCATAGAACCAGAGATTTACACAACTTGATACCTCTCGTAATGCCTAAAAACAAAACCTAGTCGAAAAGCTGGTGACTAAAAACTAAAAACCTAGTCCAAGGCACACTGGTTGCTTGGAGGCAGCCAAGTGAAACACAAAGGACTAGGCATGAGTACAAGAAAAGACCTTTTTAGGACTTCCAGTCAAGAGTACCGGAAGGCGGGGAAAAAAGAGCGCGGGGTAATCCTTGACCG
>JAITHW010000097.1 GCA_031279815.1 Treponema sp.
TACCGGTTTGGACATATTTTGCAATAGGGCCGCGCGGCGGTATTCCAATGAAGACCCTTAAATCCCGGTATCATGCAAATGGGCCGCTTTAAAGCGGCCCTTTTGCATGATACCGGCGCACCGTCCGGCGAACTGCCGAAACAAGCGCCTAAAGGATTTTAGTAGTCCATGCCTCCCATTCCGCCCATACCGCCGCCGGGCATAGGAGCAGGCTCCTTCTTCTCAGGAATATCCGTGATGGCGCACTCGGTGGTGAGGAGGAGACTGGCGATAGAAGCCGCGTTCTGCAAGGCTGAACGGGTTACCTTGGCGGGATCAATGATACCGGCCTTAACCATGTCCACCCATTCCAGCTTGGCCGCGTCAAAGCCGAAGCCGCTCTTTTCGGACTTAGCTTTGTCGGCAATAACCGCGCCGTCAAGTCCTGCATTTTCAGCAATCTGACGGATCGGCTCTTCCAAGGCGCGCTTGACAATTTTAAAACCTACCTTCTCATCGTCTGTGAGGCCTGATGTACCGGCTTTATCCAGCGCAATGGCCGCTTGAATCAGCGCGATCTCGCCGCCGGGAACGATTCCCTCTTCAATAGCCGCACGGGTAGCGGAAAGCGCGTCTTCAACCCGGTGCTTCTTCTCTTTCAGCTCTACTTCGGTAGCGGCCCCTACATTGATGACCGCCACGCCGCCGGCGAGCTTCGCAAGCCGTTCCTGGAGTTTTTCCTTGTCATACTCGGAGGAGGTCTCTTCAATCTGGGCTTTGATCTGGGCGATGCGATCCTTAATCTCTCGCTCTTTCCCCGCTCCGTTGATGATGGTGGTATTATCCTTATCGATTTTGACTGTCTTGGCCTTGCCGAGCTGGGAGATTTCGGTATTTTCAAGTTTGAGACCCAGTTCTTCAGAAATAACCTCGCCGCCGGTCAGGATGGCAATGTCTTCAAGCATGGCTTTACGGCGATCCCCAAACCCCGGGGCTTTCACCGCGCAGGTCCGCAGGGTTCCCCGCAGGCTATTCACCACCAAAGTCGAGAGAGCTTCCCCGTCCACATCTTCGGCAATGATGAGCAAAGGTTTACCGCTCTGGGCGATCTTTTCAAGAAGGGGCAGCATATCTTTCATGGAAGAGATCTTCTTGTCATGAATGAGGATATAGACATCCTCGTATACGCTGGTCATGGTGTCCCGGTCGGTAACAAAGTAAGCGGAAATATACCCCCGATCAAACTGCATACCTTCCACAAATTCGATGGTCGTATCCATGGTCTTCGATTCTTCTACGGTGATAACCCCGTCTTTGCCGACCCTCTCCATGGCGTCCGCTATGGTATTGCCTATTTCACTGTCGTTATTAGCGGAAACCGAAGCAACATGGGAAATTTCTTCCTTATCTTTGATTTCCTTAGAATTTTTCTTGATCTCCGCAACGGCAATTTCAACCGCCTTATCAATACCTCGCTTGAGTTCAATGGGAGTCATGCCGGCGGCTACCGATTTCAGTCCCTCTTTGATTAGGGAATAGGCGAGGACCGTAGCGGTGGTGGTACCGTCTCCGGCCACATCATTGGTTTTCGTGGCTACTTCTTTGAGAAGCTGCGCACCCATGTTTTCATAAGGGTCGTCGAGTTCTACCTCTTTTGCAACGGAAACACCGTCTTTCGTAACGGTGGGGGCCCCAAATTTTTTATCTAGCAGGACATTCCGTCCCTTAGGACCCAGGGTTACCTTGACGGCCTTTGAAATTTGCTCCACCCCCGAGAGTAATCTACGGCGGGCGTCCTCGTTGAACAACAGCTGTTTCGCCATTTTGCTCATTCTCCTCTTTGTTTTACCGATTAATTCATGGTCCCCGAAATGGTTTAATCTGTTATGCCATACTTAGGACATTCTAAACAGGGCCTCTCCTGTCGGCGAATACATCGGTATAATGTGAAATAGATTATTGCCCCCTATCCGGTGAGGCTTTTTGTCAGCTACCGCACGGCTGAAACCAGGAGTTTAAGTTCACACTCAAACATTCCTATGCTTTCCATTACGGACTTTCGTTGGTCCTCACTTGTATAAGCGGTTTTACACCAACGCGATAGGCATTAATTCCCCTCGCTGTAAGGGTATGATAAAAAAATAATAAAGCTAGAACAACAAGTCAAGTGTTCTAGCACAAATTCTTAAATTCAACTATGCCTTATGTTCTGTTGCCTGAAAAGAGGGGCAATGCCGACCTGTGGCTCGAAACACCTCAACCGAAGGCAGATTCCGGCTCTTTATACCGAAAATCCGGCAGGATCGGGGGTACGCAGGCTCCCAGGTAACCTTAAAGTGCAGACACTTAATACAATCCGGCGCTTTGGGAGGATTAGGGGTTTGACCGGAATATGCGTCGCTCATACCGCGGCGGCCTGTGAAAGGCGGCGGGCTTGTACTCCTCCCCCTTTCACCAATCTCCTTATCTTAATAATCTTATTTAACGACGATCTTCGCACTGACCGGCTTAGAAGCGCCCCTCTCCGCCGCTACCGGCAGCGGCGCGGCATCCGCAGCGTAGATCGTATAGGATCCCGGGATTAGCTCCTGTTCTCCGGCGGCGTTTACGGATTCAAAAATCGAAGCGGACAGGGTAAACTCCGCCATGATAGACCCGCCAGCGGGAACCGAAGCCCGCCTGAAATCCCTAAGCGAGACAATGGGATCATCTTCACCCCGGTCATCCTTGGATACATAAATTTGGATGACCGCATCCGCGTCCCGGTTGCCCAGATTACTCACTTGCACCTGAAGTTTCAGTTCTTCCCCGGATGAAATCTCCTTATGGGATGGAATCAGATAATCAAAGCGGAAGGCGGTATAAGAAAGTCCGAACCCGAAGGGATAGAGGGGCTTTTCCTTCATGTACCTGTAGGTTCTTCCCTGCATCGTATAATCTTCATAAGGAGGAAGCTGGCCGGTGGAAGCCGGGAAGGTAATCGGGAGTTTTCCCGAAGGCGCCGCATCCCCAAAGAGGATATCCGCCACCGCGGCGCCCCCCTGTTCACCTGGATACCAGGCAAAGAGGATGGCGTCGGCAATATCTTCGGGCACCGCAACCGGGCTTCCGCCTGTGAGGATTAGAATTATCCGCTTGCCGCTTGTCTTGAGTTGTTGGAGGTATGCAAACTGCCAGGGGGGAAGTTCAATGTACTCCCGGTCGCCGTTGAAGTCCGAGGCAATGGCGTCGCCTTCTTCTCCTTCCATAGCGCCGTCTAAACCGAATACCGCGATGACCACCTCCGCATCGTTAGCCGCGCCGAACTGAATATTCGACGGATGATTTCCCTCGTACTGGAGGCAGCCGTGCCGGTATTCCAGATTGATCCCGTATTTTCCCCGGGTCTTTTCCGCCAAGCCTTCCAGAATAGTTACCAGCCGGGGACCGATGCCGTAGTAGTTCCCCAAGAGGGTATGAGGATTCGCTGCGCCGGGTCCCACAAGGAGAATCTTCTTCGGCTTACTGTCCAGAGGCAGAATATGGTTATCGTTTTTCAGCAGCACTATAGATTTTCGGGCCGCTTCCAAAGCCAATTTCCGGTGCTTTTCACTATTGATCACTTCTCTGCCTAGGGAACCGTAGGGATCCGTTTCCGGTTTATCAAACATACCCAGTTTAAACCGGGTCCGCAGGAGCCGCGTAAGAGCGGTGTTTATCGCGTCTTCGGTAACCAGCCCTTTTTTATAGGAGGCGGTCAGGTAGGGGAAGGTACAGCCGCAATTCAGATCGCACCCGTTATTCAAAGCTAAAGCCGCGGATTCTTCCGGAGAAGCGGTGACCTTGTGGTTTTCATGAAAATCCCGGATAGCCCAGCAGTCGGAAACCACATGGCCTTTGAATTGCCATTTTTCCCGAAGGATTTCCTTTAATAGATAGGTACTGCCGCAGCAGGGTTCTCCCAGGGTCCGGTTATACGCGCCCATCACGGATTCTACTCCCTGTTCCACCAGCATCTTAAAAGCCGGAAGATAGGTTTCAAAGAGGTCTTTCTTGGAAACCTGAGCGTCAAAGGTATGGCGCTGATTCTCAGGTCCCGAATGAACGGCAAAATGTTTCGCGCAGGCCGCGGTTTTGAGGCGATCGGGATCATTCCCTTGGAGTCCCTGCATGAAGGCAAGCCCAATACGGCTTGTAAGACAGGGGTCTTCTCCGTAGGTTTCCTGTCCCCGGCCCCAGCGGGGATCCCTGAAGATGTTGATGTTCGGAGTCCAGAAGGTCAACCCCCAGTATTGCCCCCGGTTTCCCTGTTTAACCGCCTCGTTATATTTGGCTCGGGCTTCGTCGGAGATTGCCCGGGCAATCTCTTGGATAAATCCTTCGTCAAAAATAGCGGCCAGGGCAATGGCCTGGGGAAACACCGTGGCCAACCCCGCACGAGCAACCCCGTGGAGACATTCATTCCACCAGTTGTATTCGGGGATTCCCAGATGCGGAATCGCGGGACTGGTATAGGTAAGCTGAGATACCTTTTCTTCCAAGGTCATCTGAGCGATCAGGTTTCGGATACTTTGTTCTCTATCTTCTGTGTTCATAAACCGCTCCTTATCCATAGATTAGGGTGACGGCGCGGGGCTTCATACAATCGGCCGCCTGCCCGTCTGCTTCCCGTGCCTAATAGTATCACCTGCCGGTATACATGACAAGCGCCGTTTTCCCCAGCGCAGGCTTGTTGTTATGATCCGAATCTACAGTTTTTCAAACAGATCCGCCATCTCCATAGCCGACATCATCGCGTCCCAGCCTTTGTTGCCCGCCTTGACGCCCGCCCGTTCCACCGCTTGCTCAATGCTGTCGGTGGTCAGGATTCCGAAGATAACCGGAATTTCTGAAGACATGGCGGCCTGGGCAACCCCTTTGGCTGCTTCCGCGGCAATGTAGTCGAAATGCGGGGTAGATCCCCGGATAACCGCGCCGAGACAGATCACGGCATTGTATTTTTTGCTCTTTGCAAGTTTTGCCGCGGTGAGGGGAATCTCAAACGCCCCGGGAACCCGGACTACCGTCAGGTTCTCCGCGGCGCCGCCGTGCCGGCAGAAACAATCCGCCGCGCCGTCAAGCAGACGGGTGGTGATAAAATCATTGAACCTGCTTACCACCAGGGCAAAATCTCTGCCTTTGCCCTGTAAATTACCGTTGATTTCCGTGTACATAATGCCTCCTACCGCATTACACATATTTCAAATGATGTCCGAAACGGAGCTTTTTAGTGATTAGATAGTTCCGGTTTTTCTCCCCGGGCTTTATCTCAATAGCCACCAATTCATTAACCCGGATGCCCTCGGTTTTGAGCGCGGCCTCCTTAGCAGGGTTGTTGGTCATCAGCCGAATCCCCGTAATACCCAGATCCCGCAGGATGGCCGCGGCTATGGTATAGTCCCGTTCATCGGGCCGGTGTCCGAGTTTGATGTTTGCTTCCGCCGTATCATACCCCAAATCCTGTAGATTATAGGCGCGGATCTTTTCCGCAAGACCGATTCCCCGCCCTTCTTGGCGCAGATAAATCACCGCCCCGCCTTCCGCGGCGATCCTTCCCAATGCCTCCGCAAGCTGGTCCCCGCAGTCACAGCGGGCGGACATGAAGGCTTCTCCGGTGAGACATTCGGAATGAACCCGCACCAGCGCATCCGCCGGATCAAAGGTTTTGACCGAAATCACAGCCAGATGGGGCTGTTCCGGTTTGATGAGATTCTCATAGAGTACAAGGCGAAACTCCCCGGCGGCCGCGGGAAGGCTGCTTCCGGTTATCCGCCGGACCGCATCATGCGCTTTCCGCCAGCGGATCAGGCTCGCCACGGTAACGATTTTCAGATTGTGCCGCCGGGCTATCTCGTGCAGGCGGGGGACCCGAGCCATTGTACCGTCGTCATCAAGGATTTCGCAGAGAACCCCCGAAGGGCCGCACCCTGCAAGCCGAGCCAGATCCGCCGCGGTTTCAGTATGGCCGTCTCTGGCAAGAACCCCGCCGTTCTTGGCAATGAGAGGGAAAATATGACCCGGACGGAGGAGGTCTTCAGGCCGGGCCGCGGGATCGGCGATGGTTTTGATCGTAGCCGCCCGGTCGAATGCGGAAATCCCCGTGGTGGTGACATTTCGGGCGTCCACACTGACCGTAAACGCCGTGGTATGCGCGGAGGTGTTTTCTTGTACCATGTAGCCTAGTTCCAGTTCCCCGGCCCTGTCTGCGGTAATAGCCTGACACAAAAGCCCTCTGCCGTAAATGGTCATAAAGTTCACCGCTTCCGGGCTTATTTTGTCCGCAGCCATGATGAAATCACCCTCATTTTCCCGATCCTCGTTATCGGTTACGATCAGCATTTTGCCTCCGCGTATTTCCTCAAGGGCTTCTTCAATAGATGCAAATATATCGCACATAGTTATATCCTTATTTAGTATCCCATCTCGTGAAGCCTCTCAAAGCTCAAGTCCGCGGCCTGCGCTCTAGGCATCAAGAGCCTCTCTACATAACGCCCGATAATGTCTGTTTCCAGATTCATCTTGTCGCCGGTCTTTTTATATCCCAAACCGGTGGCTTTCAATGTGGCAGGAATGATATTCAATGTCACCAGATTTCCTCCGATGCCGGCGATGGTCAGGCTTATCCCGTCCAGAGCGATAGAACCTTCAGGGACACAGTAGCGGAGCTGATCATCTGGAATTTCCACGGTCAGATAAACGTTGTTTCCAATAGCCCTCAAATCCCGGATCCATACGGTACAAGCAATATGTCCCTGTACGATGTGTCCCCCCATGCGGGAATCAAGACAAAGCGCCCGCTCAAGATTGACCATAGTTCCGGGCCGGAAGTTTCCAAGGGTAGTCTTTTTGAGACTTTCCCTAAGAGTGTCCGCCGTGAAGGTTCCCGGTTCTGAGTAATCGATCGCGGTTACGGTTTGACAGGCCCCGTCGATGCTTATAGAATCCCCCGGACGGGTTCCTTCAAGCACGCGCGCCGCGCCCACGGTCAGACGGGCTTTGTCTCCGATACTCGTTACGGAGCAGATCCGCCCAATTTCTTCAACAATCCCGGTAAACACGGGTTCCCTCCCGGGATGCAGTCCTGGCGCCTTCAAACAACGCCTGGTCCCCGATGGTACGGAAGGAAACATCCTGAATGTGCAGGGCGTCTTTCACCGCTTTGATTCCTAGATCCCCTACCGCGCTTATACCCTGTCCCAGCACAAGAGGGGCAATGAACACCGCAAGCCGGTCCCATAGCCCCTGTTTTAGAAATCCGGTGAAGATCTCGGCGCCGCCTTCGACGAGAACGGACCGGACCCCTAGGTCCGCCAGGACATCGAGGACCCTTTGCAGTGAAAGCCCGATACCTTCCCCCGCGTCAATGGGAATAACCCGTATTCCCCGGTTTTGCAGTATAGCGATCCTGCGGGGATCCGCTCCTGCGGCGCAGAAGATTAAGGTCTTTTCCCGGTCGGATAGGCCAAGAAGCCGCGCCGAATCTGGAAGGGAGAGCCGGGAGTCCAGCACAACCCGCAGGGGATTGGCTCCCCGGACAAGCCGCACCGTTAGTTCCGGATCATCGGCCAACGCGGTTCCCCGGCCTATAAGCACCGCGTCATGGCCGCTCCGAAGCCGGTGTACCAGCCGCCGCGCGGCTTCGCCTGTGATCCACCGGGAATCCCCTCCGGCAGCGGCGATTCTGCCGTCAAGGCTCTGAGCGATTTTCAGGCGTATAAAAGGACGTCCCAGCCGCTGGAAAGTAAAAAAACCTTCATTGAGCTTTTCACCTTGGGCGGCCAGAAGCCCGCTTTGCACCGCAATGCCCGCCTGTTCCAGCATACGGATACCGCCGCCGTTTACCCTGGGGTTTGGATCCCGGTTTGCAATAAGCACCCGCCGAATCCGGCTTTTGATGATCCGATCCGTACAGGGAGGCTGATGCTTATCCGGCGCGGTAAAACAGCAGGGCTCCAGAGTGCAGTACAAATCCGCGCCTGCCGGGGATTCCCCTGCGGCAAGAACCGCATCCAGCGCGTCCGGTTCCGCGTGTTTACCCCCATACCGCCGGTGCCAGCCTTCACCAATGATCCGGGTGTTTTTTGCAACAACCGAGCCGGCCAGAGGATTCGGGGAAGTCTTGCCCGCGCCGCGGCGGGCAAGACTCATAGCCCGGAACATACATTTCCGGTCAAAGCCGGAGAACCCTTCCGGTTCATTTGCTTTTTTCATGGAAGTAACAATGCCTCCTTACATAAATTTGAGATTTTCAGGACGGCAGTACAGAAAAGAAAAGCCCTTAGGAATAATCCCAAGGGCGCTGTGTTTTTTATAGAAGGCAATCATCGAGGGGGCGCCCGGACTAATGTCCCGGCCTGTGTTCCCCGATAGGTCACAATTTTCTTCCATCCGGACTATACCGTCGGCGCCGGAATTACACCGGCTCAGTCCAAGGCTTTCGCCTTGAAGTTGCGGGCTTTAGGAACCGATACGGTTCCAACCGCCGGTCGGGAATTGCCGCCTGAAAGGATTCATTGGTAGCTCACCCCGCCTTGAAAATCTTATGCTAAGTATAGCCGCGGATATTGAACTTTGTCAATACGCCGCGGGATATATACGCCACTTTTGTGTTTCAGTAGGGTTTCTCACGGAGGCACAGAGCGGGCGCTTGTTTTTCTTGCAGCTCCGTGTTCCCTGTGCTTCTGTGAGAAATTATACAAACGGGCTTGGCTGCGTTCCCGTCATCATAGCCTTGCAATCTCGGTATATACTCCTCCTTAAACAATCGTGACGCAGCCGCGCTCAATGAGCATGTCCGCATACTCGCTTATCGCGCCGGATTCAAGAAATGCGCCGCAGGTAACATCCAGTCCAGTGCCCGCAGGCAGGTTGACAAAAGAACATGAGGCATTGCTTTTCAGTACCGCTTTCTTTCCCTAGCCTGTTTTTCACATTCCGTGTAATTCCGCTTTTAAATGACCCCCCTGTCTTTTTTATCTGCTGTATTTGCTTAATTATCCGCTTATAAAACTCTTTCACCGCGCCTTATATCCCAAGGCTTTAGGTCCGCGGCTTTACGGCGGCCTATTGTAAAAAGCAGGTATACTGGGTATAACAATAGACTGGAAGCTATATGGCGCCGATAACAGCGGTCGAAACTGCGGTTGCGGGAATAACACAAGGCAAAGCGTGGAGAAATTCAACCGGGGAACGGGTAATCCGTACCGGCTTAGGGAAGCTCCGTTCAGGTTCGCGGTAATCCTCGGAGGGTATGAAATCCCGCGGAATCCGCGTGAAGTCAGCGGAGAAGCATGTATCTAAAATTACGGGGGGAGAACCTATGGAATACTTAAGCGTACTGTTTCGTATCATAGGCAGTCTCGGCCTTTTCCTTTACGGGATGAAGGTTATGAGTGACGGCATCCAGAAGACTGCGGGTTCCCGGATGCAGCGGGTTCTGGGATTTATGACCGGGAATCGGGTTACCGCGATTATTACGGGCTTTGTGGTTACTGCGATTATTCAGTCTTCATCCGCGACTACGGTGATGGTGGTGTCCTTTGTCAACGCCGGCCTTTTAACCCTGCCCCAGTCCATCGGGGTGATCCTGGGGGCTAATATCGGTACCACCGTTACCGCTTGGATCGTGTCCCTGGCGGGCTTTACCCTGAGTATGTCCGCCTTAGCCCTGCCCGCGGTGGGGCTCGGTTTTATCGCGGGAATGCTCAAATGGAAACACCGGGAATTGGGGGAAGTTCTCACCGGATTCGGCCTTATCTTCTTGGGTCTTGATTTTCTTACCAAATCCATGCCCGTTTTGAAGGTTGAGGATTTGAGTTTTATCGCCGGGATATCCAATCCAGGGGCCCTTTCCACCCTCATCGGAACCGGCATCGGTCTGGTCATAACCTTGATCCTCCATTCTTCCAGCGCGGCTACCGCGATCATTCTAACTATGTCCCACAGCAAGCTGATCCCCTATCATATTGCCGCGGCCATGATCCTGGGGGCTAATATCGGTACCACCGTAGACGCGGCCCTGGCATCCATTGGAACCAAAACCGCCGCACGGCGGGCCGCGATGGTGCATATCTTGTTCAATGTTATCGGAACCTTCTTGGCTTTGATTTTTTTCAAACCCCTCCTGGCCCTAGTGGACCTGATTGTCCCCGCCGCAGTTGAAGATTCCATCACCTCCCATCTTGCCATGCTGCACACGGTTTTTAATATGATGAATACCCTAATCTTTTTTCCCTTTGTCAAACCCTTTGCCGCGCTGGTTTCCTTCCTGGTGAAAGATGTTGGCCGGGATTCGGCGGAACCGAAAACCTATAAGCTGGAGTACAAATCCGGTTCCATGCGGGATACTCCTGAATTGAACGTCCTCCGTGCGGAAAAAGAAATCCGGGATATGGCGGGGCTGGCTTCGTCTATGTACACCAAGATCAGCGCCGCGCTCCACGCTTCCCAGACCGATCCGGAAAGGGAAGGCACGGTGAACGCCCTGGTTGAAGAATTGAAGCAAAAGGAAGAATTGGCCGATGAGATGCGGGAGGAACTCACACGGTTTCTCATTGAGTGTACCCGCCAGCGGCTCAGCCGCGAATCTGAGGAGCGGGTATCCCATCTGCTGCGGATCCTCGTGAACCTTGAGGAAATGACCGACGACTGCTACGGCATCGGCCTGATCCTTGAACGAAGCGTGAAGAAGAACCTTATTTTTAAGCACAAAGAGATGGACGCGCTCACTCCGTACCTGGATTTGGTGGAATCTTTTCTAAACCTCGTGCGGGAACAGTTGGGCACCCCCTTAACCGCAGAACAGAATGTCCTTGCGGAGTCGCTGGAGAGCAAGATCGATAAATCCAGGGATAAACTCAGGAAACTGGGACGCAAACGTATCGAAGCGGGGCAGGATGTGAAGACCGAGCTGCTCTTCATCGATCTGGTCAGGCGCATCGAACAACTGGGGGACTATTGTTACAATATTTCGGTGGTTGTATCCGCGTATCCTGTAGGGCATTAACCCGGCAGGTTTCCGCGGAATGGATCCTGCCTTACGGGTGCCTGGCCAGCTCAACCAAACGGATTATCTTATCTTTATCCTTTACCCCGCGGGTTTCCGCGCCGCTGCTCACGTCTATACCGTAAGGATTGAACGCCGCGGCATCGCGGATATTATCCGCGGTAATACCGCCTGCAAGAAACCAAGGGAGCGCCGGGCCTGCGGGGTCAAGTAAAGACCAGTCGAAGGGCGTTCCCGCGCCTCCGGCACCGCCGTCGAACAACAGATAATCCGCCCCGCCCCGCAACCTTCCGGTATCCGCTCCCTGTAAAGCATCCCCGCGAAGGGCCTTAATCACCGGAAGCGGGCATAAGGCTTTGAGCGCGGCGATATACGCTTCGTCTTCCCCTCCGTGCAGTTGGGCTGCGGCAATAACCCCGTCCCGGTACAAGGCGTGGATTTCCTCTATAGGGGCGTTCACGAACACCCCTACGGGAATAATGCCGTCTTTGAGTTTCTCCCTAAGCCGTAATGCCTCGGCCGCAGAAACTTGGC
Source organism: Treponema sp. (assembly GCA_031279815.1). Lineage (GTDB taxonomy): Bacteria > Spirochaetota > Spirochaetia > Treponematales > Breznakiellaceae > JAITHW01. Next base: position 11,537 of record JAITHW010000097.1, read on the forward strand.
GGCGGCTCTTAGCAAATACAAAACCGGTATAGTCCGGTTCGGCTTCATTTACAAAAGCGGTGTCTTCGGATCGGAAAAGACCGCAGATCTTAATCTTCGGCATCACCGTTCCCCCGTAATTGCGCAAGATACATTCCTCTGTCCGCCGCGCGTATCAGCGCTTCGCCTATCAGCACCCCGTCAACCCCGCATGCTTCCAAGGCCCGAATATCCGCGCGGGAACGGATGCCGCTTTCAGATACAAAGAGCCTGTCCGGCGGTACAAGGCTGCGGAGATGCAGAGCGGCGGTAAGATCCACTTGAAAGGTCTTGAGGTCTCGGTTGTTTACCCCAATAATCTGCGCGCCCGCGCGGAGCGCCCGGGAGATCTCCCCTTCGGTGTGGGTTTCCACCAGTGCGGCAAGGCCCAGATAATGGGCGCATTCAATATAAGAGGAGAGGGCATCCTGATCCAAAATTGCACAGATGAGCAGCACCGCGGAAGCGCCGAGGAGTTTAGCTTCATAAATCTGATAGGAGTCTACGATAAAGTCTTTACGCAAAAGAGGAATCTTCACAGTATCCGCGATTTCCCGCAAATATGCGTCTTTACCTAAGAAGTATTCAGGCTCGGTGAGCACCGAAACCGCCGCGGCTCCCGCGGCTTCGTATTCCCGCGCGATTTGCAGATAGGGAAAATCTTCGGCAATGATCCCTTTTGAAGGGGATGCTCTTTTGACTTCACAGATAAAGGAGATGCCCGGGCCGGAAAGCGCGTTTTTAAAGTCAGGAGGGATCCGCGAAACGGATAGAGCCTGTTCCCGGAGCAGCGGAAGGGATATATGCTCCTTGGCTGAAGCGACCCGTTTCCGGGCGCTTTCGGCAATCTCATCCAGAATCATGGGGATACCCCTGCGGGTTTATTCGATAAGGCTATGAATCTTTCAAGCTGTTCCTGGGCTTTCCCGCTGTCGATGGTCTCTTCCGCGATATGTACCGCATCCTGCATGGTCAAAGAAGGGCGGGCTATGTAGAGAGCTGCCGCGGAATTGAAAACCACCGCGTCCCGCTTAGGCCCCTTGATTCCCGACAGTATGTCCCTAGTGATTCGAGCGTTTTCCCCGGGGGCGCCGCCGGTAAGTTCCTCTTTTTTACAGCGCTTAAAACCGAATTGTTCAGGTTTAATCGTGTAGGAGGTAAATTTGCCCTCCCGTACCTCACAAACCGCGGTGGGCGCGCTCATGGATATTTCATCCAGACCGTCCTGACCGTATACCACCAGAGCGTTTTTCACCCCCAGATTGACCAGTACCTGCGCCATAGGCTCCACCAAGTCCTCATCATAAACCCCAAGAAGCTCCATCTGCGCGCCTGCGGGATTGACCAGAGGTCCCAATATATTGAAGATGGTCCTAATCCCCAGTTCCTTCCGTACCGGAGCTACGTACTTCATAGAAATATGGTAATTCTGGGCAAAAAGAAAACAAATTTTAATGGTTTGCAGGAGTTTAAGGCTCTGTTCCGGCGGAATAGTGATATTCACCCCAAGAGCTTCGAGCAGATCCGCCGCTCCGGACTTGCTCGAAGCGGCCCGATTCCCATGTTTCGCCACGCTTACCCCCGCCGCGGAGATAACCAGCGCGGAGGTAGTGGAAATATTGAAGGAATTAGACCGATCCCCGCCGGTTCCCACGATTTCCAGTACGTCCATGTCATGAAGAATCCGGATACAGTGTTTCCGCATCCCCGCGGCCGCCGCGGTGATCTCCTCGATGGTCTCTCCTTTCACGGCCATAGCGGTCAGGAACGCGGCCATCTGAATCTCACTGGCCTTACCGTCCATAATTTCATGCATCACCATTTCGGCCATTTCATAGCTGAGATGTTCCCGGCATGCCGCCTTAATAATCGCCTCTTTAATCATATTTGTTCTTTATAGTTGTTCCCCTTAAAAATAACTAAATAAGGTCCACGGATTACATGGATTAACACGGATTTCAGTTACCTAGAACCGGTATAATCCATGAAAATCCGTGCAATCCGTGGATTTTTTCAAGAATTCGCCTGTTCCATGGCAGGAAGCTAATATTGAGCTTCGCCCTTCTTAAGTGGATTGACTATAATATAGAAACACCGGGTTTGTCAAGAACGCAACAGGCCTTTCATGCGGTAGGCCCCTATGAAAAACCAGAATATTTTAAACGCCTCCGAGACTGAAAAAATTATGACTTTCCCCTGCAAAAATTCTAATTTTTCTTGACCTTTATACCTTCACCTAAGTATGTTTTTATTGACAAGCAATATAGAGTACAAAAAATATACTTATTTATTCAGAAAGGTGTGGGATTTTTCATGTCAACTGATAATTATCAAGATGCAGGCCGGAATGAGGAAACGCCTTCCGGAGAAACCGGAGTACATGAAACCGCTCAGGGAGCGGAGCCGGTTCTCGAAGCGGCGGATTCTGCGGATGTCCGGGAAAGCGGGGAAGAAGGGGAAGCCGTTTCAGAAGACCGGACCCTTGAGGAAGACCCGGCGGCTTTGCAAGTACAGCTTGCACAACTCAACGATCAATACCTGCGAAAAGCAGCGGAATTTGAGAATTTCCGAAAGCGCATGAACCGGGAAAAACAGGAAGCCATTGATTTTGCAAATCAAAGTTTGCTCTTGGACCTTATCCAAATAATAGACGATTTTGAGCGGGCAATAAAATCCGCGGAAACCTCTCAGGATTTTTCCAGCCTCTATGAGGGAATCACCATGATAGAAAAACGCCTCAGTTCTCAGTTGGAAAACAAGTGGGGACTTAAACGTTTTGATTCCGCGGGAGAACCTTTTGATCCTAACCGGCATGAGGCTATTTTAATGGAGAAATCTGCGGATATAACCGAGCCGACGGTCCAAGAAGACTGCATCAAGGGCTATACCTTAAAGGAGCGGGTTATTAGGGCCGCTAAAGTGAAGGTTCTCATGCCGGATCAGCCTGTGGAGCCGAACTGAGCGAGAAGTTATGGAAAATAGGAAAAGAAGTTCTCTATGAGCTTTAATTTATTAGTATATTTGTTTTAAAAGAGAGTATTCATACTATCTGGAAAGGAGTATATATAAAATGGGAAAAATAATTGGTATTGACCTGGGGACCACCAACTCCTGCGTATCCGTTCTTGAGGGGGGTGAACCTATCGTTATCCAGAATTCCGAGGGTGGGCGAACCACCCCCTCTATTGTAGGTTTCACCGCTAAGGGAGAACGGGTGGTAGGTCAGCCCGCGAAAAACCAGATGATTACCAACCCCGAAAATACGATTTATTCCATTAAAAGGTTTATGGGGCGCCGGTATTCCGAGGTGAGCAATGAGATGAAACTGGTCCCCTATAAAGTGGTGGAACAGGGGGATGATGTACGGGTGGATATTGACGGGAAAAAGTATTCGCCCCAGGAAATTTCCGCTTTTGTATTGCAGAAAATGAAGAAAACCGCGGAAGATTATCTGGGAGAGACCGTTACGGAAGCGGTAATCACCGTACCGGCATACTTTAACGATGCCCAGCGGCAGGCCACCAAAGACGCGGGGAAGATCGCGGGTCTTGATGTCAAGCGTATCATCAATGAACCTACGGCGGCTTCATTGGCCTTTGGGTTTAATAAGGATCAGAAAAAAGAAAAAACCATTGCCGTATACGACCTGGGCGGGGGCACCTTTGATATCTCTATTCTTGAACTTGGAGAAGGGGTCTTTGAGGTCAAGTCCACTAACGGGGATACCCATCTGGGAGGCGATGATTTTGATCGCCGGATCATGGAATGGCTTATCGCGGAATTCAAGAAGGATTCGGGGATTGATTTAGGACAGGATAGGATGGCTCTTCAGCGGCTCCGGGAAGCCTCTGAAAAGGCTAAAATCGAGCTTTCCGCCATGCAGACTACGGAGATCAACCTTCCCTTCATCACCGCGGATCAGAGCGGTCCTAAACACCTCCAAAAAACTCTGACCAGGGCGAAATTTGAGCAGATGGTGTCGGATCTCCTGGAGCGTTCTAAAGAGCCGTGCAAGAAAGCCCTCGCCGATGCGGGACTCACCGCAGACCAGATCGACGAGGTCATTCTAGTAGGCGGTTCCACCCGGATACCTGCTGTTCAGCAGATTGTCAAAGACCTATTCAGGAAGGATCCCAACAAGGGGGTTAACCCTGATGAGGCGGTGGCAATCGGCGCGGCTATCCAGGGAGGCATTCTCGGCGGGGATGTGAAGGATGTGCTTCTCCTGGACGTAACTCCTCTCTCATTAGGAATCGAAACACTAGGCGGGGTTATGACTAAGCTCATTCCCCGGAATACCACTATTCCCACCAGGAAAAGCCAGATTTTCTCCACCGCGGCGGATGGACAGACCGCGGTTTCCATCCAGGTGCTCCAGGGGGAGCGGGAAATGGCGAATCAGAACCGGACTCTTGGGCGATTCGATTTGGTAGGGATCCCGCCGGCGCCCCGGGGGGTTCCTCAGATCGAAGTTACCTTCGACATCGACGCCAACGGTATCGTCCATGTTTCCGCCAAGGATCTGGGAACCGGTAAGGAGCAGAAGATTCGGATCGAGAGTTCTTCAGGTCTTTCGGATACCGATATTGACCGTATGGTAAAAGAAGCGGAACTCCACGCGGAAGAAGACAAGCGGGAACGGGAAAAGGCCGAGGTTCGGAACGAAGCGGACACCATGATCTACAGTACCGAAAAGAACATCAAGGATCTGGGGGATAAGGTGGATGCCGCGGATAAGTCCAAGGCGGAAGAAGCTATCGCAGACCTGCGCCGGGTCTTAGAAGATGGGGATATTCAGGCTGTCAAAGATAAAACCGAAGTTCTGAAACAGATATCCTATAAGATCGCCGAAGAGGTCTACAAGCAGACGGCAGGTCAGCAGCAGGGACCGGGTTCCGAAGCACCAGAGGGCGGTTCCCCCCAAGGAGGCGGTGGTAATACCAAAAACGCCGAAGATGTTGATTACGAAGTGGTTAACGACAAATAACGTTACGAAAAGGGTGATATTGTGGCAAAACGTGATTATTATGAAGTTTTGGGCGTACAAAAGGGCGCAGGCAAAGAGGACATAAAAAAAGCATACCGGAAGCTGGCCATCCAATATCACCCGGATAAGAATCCGGGAAATAAAGAAGCGGAAGAGCGGTTTAAGGAAGCCACCGAAGCCTACGAGATCCTCGCGGATGATCAGAAAAAAGCTGCTTATGATCAGTTCGGTTTTGCCGGGGTTGAAGGCATGGGAGGGGGATCTCAGGACTTTTCATCGGTTTTCCACGATTTCGGGGACCTATTTAATGATTTTTCCGGGATCTTCGATACCATCTTCGGAAGCGGCGGCGGCGGACGCCGTCCTTCAGGCGGAGGTTCCGGCGGGGCCAGGCAGGGGGCGAATCTCCGGTACGATATCGAAATACCCTTCAAGGACGCGGTTTTCGGTACCAAGGTGGAGATCCAGTATTCCCGGAGTGAGGCTTGCCCGGTTTGTAAAGGTTCCGGAGCCGCCAATGGAGCGGGGAAAAAAGTCTGCCCCACCTGCGGCGGTTCCGGGCAGGTGCGTCATAGTCAGGGTTTTTTTTCCGTAGCTTCCCCTTGCCCGAACTGCGGCGGCGAAGGGTATATTATCGAGCATCCCTGTAAGGAATGCGGCGGTTCCGGGACCCAGAAAAAACGGCAGAAAATCATGGTAACCATTCCCGCAGGGGTGGAAAACGGTAAACGGGTGCTCATCCCGCGGCAGGGGGATGCGGGTTTAAGCGGCGGACCTGCAGGCGATCTTTATGTGTTTATCCGGGTTAAACCCCATGAATGTTTTGAACGCCAAGATATGGATCTCTACTGCGCGGTACCCATTTCCGTAACTCAGGCCGCCTTGGGCGCGGATATATACGTTATGACCTTAGACGGCAGGGCTAAGGTCAAAGTACCTGCGGGCACTCAAAACGGCGATATGATCCCGATTCGGAATGAGGGAGTTCCCTCAGGGGGAAGGCGCGGTAATCTTTATATCAAATTCATGGTTCGGACCCCCGCCAAACTTAGCAAGCGAGGCCGGGATCTCATGGAAGAGTTTGCCAGGATTGAAGGAGAAGAGGATTCACCAAAACCGATACCGCTTACGGACCTTGCGGGACAGTAATGTCAATGAGATGAATATTCACGATATCCGCGGATTTACAGAACAAGCGGTCAAGGGGAGGATGGAATGTAGGGTGTGAGACCGATGCCGGCAAGAATACACAGACCTCTTGCCGTGTTCCTCTTTTCAATTTTTTTCTAATCTTTCTTAATCTACTGTCTGAGTAGTTTTTTTGTATTATATTCCGAATTGAAGGTATTTATTATCTTCGGTTGACAAAAGAGTGCTATCGGAGTATCTTTCAGAGGGAGTACATGAAATGGATGATCTGAAATTTCAGATAAAGGAACTGATCATAAGCGCCTTGGATCTTGAAGATATTAAACCGGAACATATTATAGATTCGGAACCGCTTTTCGGCAGCGGTCTGGGACTGGACTCTATCGACGCCCTTGAATTGGGAGTTGCTCTTAAAAAGAAATTCGGGGTAAAATTTTCCTCCGACACCGAAGATAACAAGAAACATTTTGCCTCTGTGGATGCTTTAGCCGCGTATATTGCTCTGGAGGCGCCGGTACCATGAAAACTATGACAAAGGATGATGTTTTTAATAAACTCAAGGAGGTTCTTGTCCAGGAATTTGAACTTGACGCGGATAAAATAACCCCCGAAGCTCAGTTGTTTGCGGACTTGGATCTCGATTCCATAGATGCGGTGGATATGATTGTTAAAATGAAGCCCTATATCCCCGGCAAGATCGATCCCGATCTGTTCAAGCAGGTTCGGACCGTTCAGGATGTAGTGGATGTGATCTTTCCTCTGGTGAGGCGGTAGTTTCGCTAAGGGGCATTATGAGAGGGCTTTTTTATGGGGCTGTTGCGGCGTATCCGGTACTGATGTTTTGTTTGCTGGCGGTCTTTAAAGTACCGTTGCGGGTCTGTTCTCTGGTCATCATTGCCCTGGGTTTACTCTGTTTTTTAGAAGCCACCTCGAAAAAAAAAAGAAAATGCCCGGAACAGGGTTATTCGGTTCCCTGTTGTTCTTAGGGATCGGGGTTGTATGTCTCATAACCAATGTTTCCATAGTTCTTAAACTGTACCCGGCGCTTACAAACGGCGTATTGTTGGCGGTTTTCGGCGGCACCCTGTTTTTCCCGCCTTCCATGATTTATCGCTTTGCGGTTTTGCAGGATAAGTCGATTGCCGGTTCCTTGGCTGAAAAACAGATAGCAAGATACTGTAGGAAGGTTACTGTGGTATGGTGCGTTTTTTTTATTTGTAACGGGGGAATAGCGCTTTATACGGTTTTTTTTGTTTCTGATGCTTTTTGGTCTATGTATAATGGGGGAATTTCCTATATACTAATAGGCACTTTGTTTACCGGAGAATTTATAGTACGAAAAATGACGGATAAAAAAATGCCCAAAGCCGTTCCTTTGTCCCGGATTACCGGAACTTCTCGCGCATCCGATGGGATTATTTGTTACGACCGGACCTATTCTACAGGAATCTACCGGACTTGGAAGGATTTTCTCGATGATACAAGCCGGATGCGCCGGATAATCCAAAGGGATGGGTCTTTGCAATGGATCCTTTACTGTGAAGATTGCTGGTATTTTCTGGTAGCTTTTACCGCCCTGCTTCAGTGTAAAAAGCAGGTTCTTTTGACCGCAAATATTTCTCCCGGGTATATTAAAGAAATTCGTACTCCCGGGACCGCTTTCTTGACGGATCACCTTATAACCGGCACGCTGCATATCCCTTCCCTCCTCTCTGATACCAAGGCGGTTGATTCCGGGGCGGTTCCCCGGATCGATCCTGATGAAACCGTGATCATCCTGTACACCTCCGGGACTACCGGAAAACCCAAGGCGGTTCAACAGAGGCTCACTGAATTTGAAACGGATAACGGTTTTGTCTTATCAAAATGGGGGAACGAGGTGCTGCAACGCAAAGTATGTTCCACTGTGAGCCAGCATCACATTTAC
>JAITHW010000101.1 GCA_031279815.1 Treponema sp.
GAGAGTTACCGGTGGGTGAAAACCCTGGGCGGGAGCGCCGCCGGCATACCGCAGGGGGCGCAAACGGTGAATGTGTGCGACCGTGAAGGGGATATGTACGAATTATTTGACGCGGCACAGCAGGCGGGACAATGGTTTCTGATACGGACAGCGCAAAACCGCATGACCGTTGATAACAAACGGATAATGGACGAAATCCGGCAGCAACCCCGCGCGGGAAGGGCGCGGGTACCGATACCCCGCGATTCCCGCCGGAACGTGAAGGAGCGGGAAGCGGTGTTACAAGTCCGTTACGGGCAGTTCGAGATACGGCGTCCGGCGGTACTGAACAAGATCAAAACGCTGAGGGGGCCGGTGGAGGTGAGCGTTATCTATGCGGCGGAAGAAACCGCCGACGCGGACGGAGAGCCGGCAGCGCGGTTCTTAATGACCAACGGGGCCGTGGACAGTTTTGAATCGGCATACGAAAAAGTGTGCCGGTATACCCAGCGGCGGAAGATAGAACGGTTCCGCTATGTGCTGAAATCCGGCCGCGCGGCAGAGAAGCTCCAGGCACGGACTATGGACAAAACGGCCGTATTAGTACTGATGTATTCAATTATAGCGGCAGCCATTATGAACCTGACCTATATAGCCCGGCTCAAGCCGGATTTACCCTGCACGGTATATTTCGATGAGGAGGAATGGCTGTTATTGTACCGGGCCGCGAACAAAACGAAACAGACGCCGGTGAAGCCGTATACGATAGGGGAGGCGGTAAGCTGTCTTGGACGGTTGGGAGGTCCGAAACGGGCTCCCAGCGACGGCCCGCTCAGCCCCGGGGACCTGCCGGCTAATTTGGTGAATACCGTGTGGTCCGGATCAACTCCCGCAGCCGGGAATACAGGCTGGATTACCCTTTCATTCAGGGCAAAGCGGGGCAGCCCCGACCACGGCGAGCAGTCATTGACGGTACCAAACGCGGCCGTTATTTCCTATGCTCATGATAATACCACCGCGATCTGGGATTATGCATATAATAATGACACCAGGGAGGGAACCGCTCCTACAAACGGGTATAAACCGGACAATACGGCAACCGGATGGAACCCCGGTGCGTATACCATAAGCGCGGACGGGCAAACCCTTACGTTTACTAATTTTATGGGAGAACCCCGGTCTTACCGGCGTTTCCGCTGATCCGCAACGGAAACGGGGCATGGAGCGCGGCGGTATTCCCGGGCAAACTCCGTGTCTCTTTCTTGTTTCACAAAGTATATTCGAATGCAGAAATTATTATGTATTATCACCGTAACCGCGGGTTCCCTTTTTCTGATCGCTTGTCCGCCCCCTGTAGAGGATCCCCCGGAAAAAGAAGCTAAACCCATAGACCGTCTTGTTGATACTGTGTGGGTTTGGAACGCCTGGGGAAGTACCATCACCCTTACCTTTCTGACGGAAACTGCGGTCCATATAGCCAACGGAGACGAATCAGCCGGCTTGCATTATACCTACACGGGTACTAGGAAAAGCGGCAGTATCACAGGTTTTAATAACAGCCGTATGTTTTACATCAGCGATGACGGAAATACCTTATCCTATTTAGAATGGAAATCCTACGGCCACGGCGCGGACTTTAAAAGACAGGAATGAGGCGGCCTTTATGAAACTGAAACGCCGATGGCTTTTCATGGCGTTGTTTGCCCTAACCAGGGGCATTTTTTCTCAGGAAAACCCTCCGGTGGAAGAGGATGAGTATCTGCCGATGGAAGACGAGGCAGGCATAACGGTAACGGGAAAGGACCGGAGCCCCGCCGCGCCCGAAACCTCTCCTTATGGGCGGCGTAACAGAGTAAGCGCGGAACAGATACAAAAACAAGGTTCCAAGGATTTGCTTGACGCGCTGCGGAATGTGCCGGGAGTCAGCTTCAGCAAACGGAATTCCCTAGGGGGCGATACCGGAACAAGCCTCTATATCCGGGGACGGGGCGCAAGCCATCCCTCGGCGGAGACGATTACGAATTTCGACGGGGTTCCCAGAAACGGAGCGATTTACGGACAGTCTATGCCGGACAGTTTTCCCCTTGATATTGCCGAAAACATCACGGTATATAAATCGCCTCAGCCTTCGGCTTTCGGCGCGGGCTACGCGCTGGTGGATGTTGTTCCCCGGTACATGAAGCAAGAAGGCTGGGAAGGGGAACTGGGATTATCCCTGGGCAGTTTTCTCTTCTTTGGGGAACACGCTTCCTTTGGGTTTAAGAAAAAAGCCTTCGATATATTTGCCGCCCAAAGCCTGAGCTCAACCGAGGGGCATACCGGACATTCCGCGGCGTACCGGCGCAGTTATTATCTGAATACGGGCTGGACCTTTAACGAAAATTGGAATGCGCGCCTCCTGGGGAACTATGCCAACGCCCGTTCCGAGCGCCCCCGGGGGAAGGGCAAAACGCCGGGGATATTCTGCCGAGTTTCACCACCAATTCCGCGTTAAGCACGTTGACCCTAAATAATTTCTTTTCCAAGGCGGTTGGGTATGTAAAAACCTATTACAGCCATACTGATTTTCATTGGGAAGATGAAAATCCCGCTGTTCCGGGAGAGTATTCGATTCAGGATATTACCGCGGCAGGGGCGCGCTTAAAAGAAACCCTGTGGCTCTGGAAACGCGGCGAAATCATCGCGGGATTTGATGCCGACTGGACCATTACCCGCAACCTCGATCATAATGAAGCCGCGGCTTCTGTCCGCACCGTATTCCCGGATATGTTTTTATTTTCCCCCTATATAGCGGCAAGCCACAGCTTCGGCAGCGCGGAAGGTTTTCACGGGACGCCCCAAGCCGGCCTCAGAGGCTATATACATACGGTCTGGGCAAATACGCTTGCCCCGCAAATAGGCGTTACCGCAGGGTATAAAAACACCGATATATACGCAGGCTATGTGTTAGGCTATGTCTATCCCGCTCCGGCGAACCTGCAAACCCTGGTAAACACCGGCGGCGTTGACGCCGCGGACTTAAAGAGCGTAAAACCGGAAACCGTGTATCATTACGAGATAGGCGTAACCCATACCTTTGAAAAAGCTGGGAATATCGGAGGTTCATTCTTTTATGACGACGGACGCAACCGCATTATAGCAAACGGCAGGATACCGGAAAACGCATCCCTGGTTTCCTATTTCAGAATAATGGGCGTTGAGGCATACGGAACCTTTGCGCCTATCCCGGATATGAGCCTCTTTATAAGCGGTACCTGGATGACAGTCCGGGCCAGGGGAGAAGACGGCGTTGAGGTTGATAAAATGCCCTTCACTCCCGATCTGAGTTTTTCCGCAGGCTTTACCTGGAAGTTAAGCTGTTTCAAGATAAAGTATCTTGAGAATGTTTCTGTTTCAGGGGATTACCGGTATGCAGGAGGGGTGTATGCGAACACCCCATTGCAGTTCAATCCGGGATTTGTCAATTCCGATGAAACGTCGAAACTTGAGGATCAGCATATCCTCGGCCTTCGCCTTGCCTACACGCTGAATTATAAAAAATGGCGTATTCATAAGGCGGAAGCCTTTATCAATATCGACAATCTTTTGAACCGGAGCTATGAGTATTGGCCGGGATACCCTATGCCGGGTATTACCGCAACTGCGGGAATGACCGTTACCATGAATTGACACGGCTAAACCGATACATTTATACTGGTCTCGATATCACAGGGTAGTATGAAACTTCTCCTGCAAAGGCATGAAGCCTGATTTTTCTCTCAATAAGGAGAAGGGAATGAACAGCACTTCCCCATTACGGCATGGTTCAATAGCCCTTTGCGGGGCTTTGACCTTCTTTTTGGCGGTTTCTTCTTCGGTGTTTGCCGGGGGCAAGAAAGAAAACAAACAGCCCACGCAGGATACCCAGGAAAAAACGGTGATAGCTTCCACTTCCTGGGTTGCGGCAATCGCCCGGGCCGGGGGAGCGCGGAATGTCCGCATTCTCGCGCCGGTAGACCTGCGGCATCCCCCTGAGTACGAACTCAAGCCCTCTGATTTGACCGCGGTGGGCAAAGCGGATCTTATTATCTATGCGGGCTGGGAAATGTTCGCCCAAAAACTGGCGGAAACCGCGGGCGGCGCGCAGGTTCAGATCATAACGGTCAATACCGCCAATACGCCTGATGCGCTGAAAGCGGAAGCCCGCAAAGTTGCGGAGATTCTCGGTACCATGGAAGCCTTTGAAGCCTGGGCCAAGACCTTTGATCCCTTTGCGGAAGACCTGCGCCGTGAAATCCTGGCCGCGTATCCCGGCCCCCGGGCGGTGGTTCAGCGGATGCAGACCCCCTTTGCCCAATGGCTGGGCTTTGAAATCGCAGGCGAGTATGGCCCCGCGGAACCGTCTCCTGCGGTTATTCTCGAACTGGTCCGGACCGGTCCCGCGCTGGTGATCGACAACTACCACGGCCCTTCGGGGTTTCCCATTGCCGAAGCCGCGGACGCGCCTTATGCGGAGCTGCTCAATTTCCCCGGCAAAGACGGAACCGAAACCTTAGAGGATCTGTTTCGTTACAACGCCCGGGTCCTCATCAATGCAGCTCCCAAATGAGCCGTGCGGTTGATCTACAGAATATCCGCGCCGGATACGGAAACCTCACGGTTCTCAACAACATCACCTTGAGCATTGAGCGGGGAAGCCTCACGGGACTGTGCGGGCCCAACGGCGCGGGCAAATCCACGTTCATTAAGCTGTGCTTGGGCATAATACGCCCTCAAGCCGGGACTATTACGGTGCTGGGAGGCACCCCGGGGCGCCGCGGTTTTAGAAATACCCTTCTGCGGATAGGGTATGTCCCCCAAAAGACCTCATGCGGCTTGATTCCCGCTACGGTACGGGAAGCGGTTTCAATGGGGCGGTACGGGAAAGCGGGATTATTCCGCCGGCTCTCCCCCCGGGACCGGGAACCGGTGGGCAAGGCTCTGGAAGCCGCGGGTATCGCCGGCATTGCGGACTCTTCGGTGCGGGAGCTTTCAGGCGGGCAAACCCAGCGGGTAGCCATTGCGCGGGCATTGGCTATGGATCCCGAACTCCTCCTGTTGGATGAGCCTGCTTCCGGTCTTGACGCGGAAGGACGGGTTGATCTGCTGGAGATAATTCGGGAACGCCGGGAATACCATCATATTACGGCGATCATGGTTTCCCACGACGAGGGGTCCCTTGCAAAATGCGGGCGTCTTTTCCGTTTTACCCAAGGCCGAACGGAACCGTTTCATGTTTAGCCTCTTGGCCATGCCTTTCTTTTTCCGGGGACTCATTGCGCTCTGTACCATTGGGGCCGCGTTTCCGGTACTGGGAACCTTTATTCTTAATCTGGAACTTATTCCCGCCCGGTTTGCGGTTATGCACGGCGCGCTTCTGGGCGCGGCCGCGGCGCTGCTTTTGGGGCTTAACCCTACCGCCGCGGCTATGGGAAGCAGCGTTATCGCGGGCATAGCCATCGCGGCGGTAAGCTGGCGGGGCAAAGTGTCCGCGGGCGGGTCTCTGGGGCTTATGATGACCGTGTGCATGGGTCTGGCGTTTATTATTTTTTATAAGAGCAACATTCACGCTATTGAAGCGTTCAATATTTTCTGGGGCAATATCCTGAGCCTTACGCCCCAGGATACGCGGCTTATCGCGTTGACCGCTTTGGGGATTTTGGGGTTCCTTCTTGGCGCGTACAAAGAAATCCACATTGTTCTGTATGATCGGGAGCTTGCCTGGGCGGTGGGAGTCCGGGCGAAACTGGTGTACGGCGGCATCATGCTTGCGGTATGCCTGGGGATTGCCGCGGCAATGCGGGTTACCGGCGCGCTCATGGTAGACGTGGTAACGCTGCTTCCCGCGCTCGCGGCCCGCCGGCTGGGGAAAACTTTTAAGGGCATATTGCTTTGGGGAAGCGCGCTGGGGCTTGGTATGAATCTTTCCGGTTTTGCCCTTTCCTTTGCCCTGGACATACCGGTGAGTTCCGCGATCATCCTTGTTGGCTCGGGGCTTATTTTTAGTATATATTGTGTAGATAAATTAGGGAAAAAGCTATGAGGAGTATCAGCCAATGCAAGAATATGATGAGAAAACTGTATTTTTTAATGAACGCGCGGAGCGGTGGGATGAGATTTCCCGTCATAATATGGCAAAAGTGGAGCTTATGATCCGGCTCTTGAACATCAAACCCGGGGACCGGGTGCTTGATGTGGGAACCGGCACGGGGGTTTTGCTTTCCCTGCTGGCGGGGTTTACCAACCCGGAGGATATCACCGCTATTGATATAGCTGAAAAGATGATTGAGGAGGCGAAACGGAAAGCAGGGGATACCAAAATTACCTTTATCCACGGGGATGCGCTGACCTATCCCTTTAATCCTGAAACCTTTGACCAGGTTATCTGCTATTCGGTGTTTCCCCATTTTGAGGATAAACGCGGCGCGGCGCGGCGCTTCGGCGAATTGCTCAAGCCGGGAGGACTCTTGGGAATCCTTCATTCCGACTGTAGGGATAAGATAAACCATGTTCATATTCACGCAAACCACCCCGGCATTCACGGTATTAAGGGAGATAATCTTCCGTCTGCGGATATGGTTATGAACTGCATGAAAGATCAGGGACTACAGGCGGAAATAATGATTGATACCTCGGAATTGTACATGATCTGCGCCCGCAAACGGTGGCAATCATAGTCATAACCCGCGCCTAAGCCTTGAGGTTTAAGGTTAGGCGCAACGGACGGTGTTTCGGGCTTTATGCGCCGGAGGCCCGCTTCGTGCTTGTCTGCCGCTTACTAATCGTGGTTTTCCCGGTTGACCGATTATCGTGATACCGGGTATGGTCAGACATATAAACAAGATGAAAAAAAGTTTTGCCTTTAACAGGATCGTATATGCGGAGCCATGAAAACAAAATTCGAATTTGCTTTGGGGCAGGTTTGTGTATCTTCATAATCCTACTGGTTTGGGCCGGGATTATCTTTATCCGGGATATGGTAAGCCTTGAGGAAAATACTCCGGTATCCCCAGGGGATGCTCTTCCCGCAGGGTCCGGTTCTCAAAACCCTGCCGCGCTTGCGTCCCCCCAGTCTCCGGGGGCGGTACCCCAAAAGCCTTCAAATCATACCGCCGCGCCGGTATCCAATGAGGCGCCGGCTCCATCTGCGGACCGGACTGCTCCGGTTTCCCGCGAAGGGCCTTCCGAATCTCCCAATCCACCGGACCCTCCCTATCCGGCCTACCCGGTTTCTTCCAGGATGACCAGGGCCGGGCCTATGCCGGGACCCGAACATAGGAGGGCCTTGATTTTCGTCATAGATGATGCAGGGCATAATCTTCAGGAATTGGAACCTTTTCTGCACTTTCCGGGACCTCTTACTATTGCGGTATTACCGGGACTGCGCTATTCGGCTGAAGCGGCCCGAAGGGTACGGGCGGCGGGGAAGGAACTTATCCTCCATCAGCCTATGGAGGCAATCGGAGGACAAGATCCCGGACCAGGGGCTGTTTATGCGGGGATGTCTCCCGGAGAAATCCGGGCCATTGTGGAGCGGAATTTAGCGGAAATAGGCCCTGTGGCGGGAATGAACAATCACCAAGGTTCAAAGGTTACAATGGATGCAGCCGCCGTAGAGACCATACTTACCTTATGCCATGAACAGGGTATCTATTTTCTTGATTCCAGAACCATCGCGGATACGGTAGTGCCGGCAGTCGCGGCGCGTCTGGGAATACCGATTGAGGAGCGGGACGTGTTTTTAGACAATATTCAGCAAAAGGCCGCTATGATCCGGTATGTAAACGAAGGGCTTCAAAAAGCGGATCGCCGGGGAATTGCGGTCATGATCGGGCATACCTGGTCAACGGAACTGGCCGAGACCCTTACCGCGTTATACCCCGATTTTATAGCCCGGGGATATTCCCTTGCAACCATATCCCGTTTATGGAAAACCGCCGGTGCTGGACGCTCCGGAGAGTGAGAGGTGCAGGGTTATGAAAATTCTTGGGATTGAATCATCCTGCGATGAGTGCGCCGCCGCGGTGGTGGAAGACGGGAAACGGATTTTGTCCAATGTGGTGGCTACCCAGATTCCCTTTCATGCGGTTTATGAAGGGGTGGTTCCTGAAATTGCCAGCCGTATGCACACCGAGTGGATTTATAGGGTGGTGCAGGAAGCTCTACAGAAAGCAGGATTACATCCTGCGGGGATTGATGGAGTCGCGGCAACCGCTCATCCAGGGCTGTTGGGTTCTCTTCTCGTGGGGCTTTCTTTTGCCAAAGCCTTTGCGTGGTCACGGAACCTCCCCTTTATCGCGGTGGATCACCTGCTGGCTCATCTCTACGCATCCCAATTAGCGGAAACCCCTGAGAATACCCTTTCGGAGCCTCCGGAGTATCCCTTCTTAGGGCTGCTGGTTTCCGGGGGACACAGCATTATCTGCCGGGTGGATGACTTTGATGGGGTTACGGTGCTGGGAACCACCATTGACGATGCGGTAGGCGAAGCCTTCGATAAGGTGTCGAAACATTATGGTTTTGGCTATCCCGGGGGCGCGGCCATAGATACACTCGCCCGCAAAGGGGATACTCATGCTTTCAACTTTCCCCTGCCTAACCTCTACAAAGGGGAACACCGCTATGATCTCTCCTATTCGGGACTTAAAACCGCAGTGATCAATCAATTGGAACAGTTCCGCGCCAAGAAGGGAACCGCAAATCAAGAAGCGGTGAAGATACGTTCCGAAGATATTGCCGCCTCTTTTCAAAAAACAGCGGTGGATATCCTCCTGCGCAGTCTGTTTCGGGCGGTGGATGATACCCGCCTCACCACCATTGTCGGCGGCGGCGGGGTGGCGGCTAACTCCTGCCTGCGGGCCTGTCTTGCCGGACACCAAGGGCTTCGCTGTATATTCCCTCCGCCGGAACTCTGCGGGGACAACGGCGCCATGATCGCCGGACTTGGTTATCGCTACCTTAAGCGAGGAGACCGTTCTCCGCTCACCGCCGTTGCATCTGCACGGGTGAAAGCCTTTAAGCGGCGCTACCCATAAGAAGCCCGCGGTGATCTGCGGCCGCTTGAGCGCGGACGGATCACCGCCGCCCTATGCTTTGAGGGCTTGAGCCAGTTCCCTGCCCCGAGCTTCCAAACTTGCAAGGTCCTGGTCCGTAGGCGTACCGATCCAGTCAAAGGGATCCAGATTATTCCATTTAAGCCCTGCAACGGCCGCTTCATACTCCTTTTTCGCTCCCCCAATCCAGCCCCAAGAACCTATGTAAAGCACGGTTTTATTGTGTATATGCTTGCGGCGAAATATGTCAATCGCATAAGCCATAGGGGGGAACATAGCGTATTCATAAGTCGGCGCCGCAAGCACCAGTCCCGCGCTTTTGAAGGCATCTGCCAGGATGTATGAAACATTGTCATTGGGAACCCGATGCATCGAATAGGGAATCTTTTCGCTTTCAATGCCCTTAATGACCGCATCAAGCCCTTTTTTGGTATTGCCGTACATGGATCCCCAAATAACGGCGATTTCCCGTTCCCCCGCCCCTTTAGAGTAAGAAACGTAGCGCAGATACCGGTCGATTATTCTTTTAACATCCCTGCGCCATACCATGCCGTGACTCGGGGCAATGCAGGCGATATTTAAACCTGAGAGCTTTTGTATCCCCCGTTCTACAAAGGCCGAAAAAGAAGCCACAATATTGGCGTAATACCGGAGGGTCTCTTTTTCAAAAAATTTAAGTTCGGTTTCGTTAAAATCATCGTCAAAGAGCCGTCCTCCTAAAGCGCCGAAGGAACCGAAAGCATCACAGGAGAACAGAGTTCCCGAAGAGGAATCCCAGGTAAACATGGTTTCCGGCCAGTGGATATTGGGGGCTTCAAAAAAGGTAAGGACCTTACCTTTGCCAAGATCAAGGGTTTCTCCATCTTTCACCGCTCGAAGCCCCGTATGGATCTTATAAAAAGATTTAACTACCTGTATCCCCTTAGCGGTGGCGATGATCTCCCCATGGGGATTTTTTTCCCGGAATTCCCTGAGCCAGCCCGTATGATCCGGCTCCAAATGATTTAAGATAAGGTAATCTACCTTACCGAAATCACTGCCTATGGAGGCTAAAGCGGTTTCCACCTGGCGAGGCGCCTCTGGACGGTCTTGAACAAGATCGATAAGGGCAGTTTTTTCACCCTGTACCAGATAGGTATTCAGGGAAACTCCCTCAGGAATAGGCCATATTCCCTCAAACAGTTCCGTCGTATCAACATCTATCGGGATACACCATACTGCATCCGAAATAATGTGAGTTTTCATTATAATAACCTACGCTAAAAAATAGTTTTCAAATACCTGCTTTCACCGGTTGATTAACCCTGAAAGCATCGTTTGCCGCTTCAATTTCTCATTGAAAATACCGGCTCCTATCATCGGCTACAAGAACCCTTATACATTTCGGATTATGAATCTTATCCTCCCCGCTCCTCATCGAATATGCCTTGTTCATAAAGATGTACCCCTCTTGTTCCTGCGCTATACTGTCTTACACCGAAAACCCCTTGCCGCTTATTTAAAGCAACAATCTACAAAAAAAGCAACATATCACGAACCTTTCTTTCTATCCCCGCCTCAAAACACCATTAGTACGGCGGATCCAATGAGGAAACCCCCTAGGGTAGCTATATACCGGCATGAAACCGGTTACTGAGAGAGGTCTTAACGTTTTAGGATAGATATGACCCGCTCCAGTACCTTCCGTCTGTCCAAAGGTTTGACGATATAGCTTTTTGCCCCTGTAAGGAGGCATTTTTTTACCACGTCCTCTTTCCCCAAGGCGCTCACCATGATCACCACTGCATTTTTGTCAAATTCCAAAATTTTTTCCAATGCAGTAACACCGTCCATTACCGGCATTGTGATGTCCATGGTAACCAAATCAACCCTTGGATGCATTTCCTTGTATCGGTCCAATCCTTGAGCGCCATCCGCAGCGGTACCCAAAACCTCGAACCCCTCAGAAGTAAAAATCTGACTTAGCTGTTTTGCAATAAACATGGAATCATCAACTACAAGAACCCGGTAAGGACTACCATCGGGCCGCAACCCCTCTGGAACTTTTTCATCACTGCTACCAGGAAGATCACTCTTTGCTATCATGCGGTACGCTCCTCTATACGTGAACTACCCATCGCCTCAAGGCGAGGGCTTCCTACTCAAGTAATCTGATAAATTCAGTATCGGCAGGCTATCCCCGTAGTC
>JAITHW010000104.1 GCA_031279815.1 Treponema sp.
GATACTAATGTTATGAATTAAATATCTATTAATAAATATTATAATACCTTTCTTTTATTTTTTCAATGTTTTTAACCTTAATTTTTATCTTTTTAAAATATTTTTTATCCGCTCCTGGACAGTACAATTTCACCCGCTGAAGATTGTTAAAATCATCCCCATTGTGTACCTGCCCCCCGCCTTGGCGGTTCATTCACTACAAAGTATCGGGGGAAGCCAATAGAGCGGGGAGCCTCATAGGGGTTTCAAGGTATCCCATACGGCGCTTTTTCACATATATATCCAGGAAAGCATACCCGTCTTTCTCAAAGACCTGGAAGCCCCGGATTGATACCGGGTCCTGGGCGGAAAGTCCCGCTTCGTCAGCAATGGAACCCCGGACCACCCGTTTCACCAGATACGGCGAGGAAAGGGAACGTCCTCCCGAAGGGGAAAGAATAAGCCCGAAAAGAGGCGCGGCCAGCCGTTCCCGGCTGTCCTTTTTGGCGGCCTCCGCCAAAGGCATATCGGGCCGGGGAACGGACATGAGAACCCGGCGGTTTCCATCGGCGGTTTCCAGCGCCACCAGTTCTCCGGGCCGAACGGGAAACAGGATATCCTGCAACGCCGGAATCAAAGCGCCCTGTACTGCGGTTACCGCCTCATTATTAATACTTTTAATAAAACTTCCCTCTTTGATCTGATGTTCCGATGCAGGAGTGAAAGGGGCCACATAGATAATTTCCGCTCCTGAAACCGTTTCATTCACCGTCAAACCGAGCCAGGGACGCTGGGCCTGTCCTCCCTTGATCATTGCCGGCAGAGCCGCGGCAAGGCGTTCCGCGGGAACCGCAAAATTGAGACCCTGGTATTGTTCGGCGCCGGCAAAGGTAATGCCTACCAAACGTCCTTCCCGATCCACTACCGGCCCCCCGGAATTGCCGTGGTTCACCGCCGCGTCTATCTGAATCACATCCCCGATCTGCAAAAAACGCCGCCCCAAAGCGGACACTATCCCCTGGGTAACGGTTTTTTCCAGACCTCCCGGAGAGCCTATGGCATAGACCGTATCTCCCACTTGAGGAATGATCCGATCCACCACGGAAAATACATATTCGGCTTTCAGTTCCGCCTTGATAAGCGCCAGATCCATAGCTTTATCCCAGCCTATGACCTTGGCGGGAATCCGGGGGCTGGAAGAATCCCCCAGGCGGACATACATCCGGGAATACCCTTCATACGTAGGGTCTACTTCACTGGAAATCACATGGTAGTTGGTGATCAGCAATCCGGAGGCATCCACAAAAAACGCGGAGCCTAACACCCGATCCGGCATACCCCTGCCCCGTTCAATACGGATGCCCCGATCAACCAATACAGTACCAACCCCTTTAATCATATCCGTTGCGGTATCCTGACCCTGAGCATAGCCGCGAAGTTCCTCTGGAATTTCCCCGCCCTGTTTGTCCGCAACAGCAAGAAAGAACGCCGCAGTACGCCGCTGTTTGGCCGTTACCGCCCGCTCCAGGAAGAGCAGGGCGTCATCGAAATTAAGGGGCGCTAAGGTATGCGCCCGTACCGCAGACAAGAAAGCCCCAAGATCATTTTCCTCTGACAGCTTTTGTTTTGCGTCCGCCAGGATAAAATCAGGTTCATTGCCGGTATTCTCCACAGGAATCCCAAGACTCCCAAGAGAACGGGCCAAAGAAGCCGCATCATCCCACCGTTTTTCATTGATTGCCTGAATCTGAGAGGCTTTCAGGTTATCAACAGCCTCTTCTTTAAGGGAGCGCAGGCGTTCTTGATCGTAAAGAACTTCATAAATTCCAATGAGATCTATAGCCTTGGCCGGATCTTCAGAAACATAACGCCCTATGTCTTCAACCCTCAATTCACCTGTGGATTTTGGAGGGGTCAGACGTTTTTCTTTTTCATCTACAGACAAACAGGAAACCAAAATTGCCGATATCCCCAGCGCTGCTGCTGCCAATAAACCCCTTTGTTGAATTATATTGTAATTCATACGTGTTAACCCTCTACAGTTTGAAGCTTATACCCACATTCCCTACTTTTTAACATACCGGAGCATATCGGAAAATTCCTGCACCCCGTCTCTATCCATATCCCAGAAACGCTCAATTGTATAAGAGGCAAAATCACCGGAATCTTCATCATCATAAATATAACGCTCTTCGTATTCAAAAATACCGTCTTCATTCCAATCGCTTTTAGAACATTCAATGGTTCTTTCAAAATTCAGAGGATTACCGTCGGCAGGACCGCCGGCATACAGGCCAAAATTTTCCGGTTGTTTGAAATACCGAATCGTTTCCAGATATCCATTTCCATCAAGATCGATCCGCTGAGTAAGGGGCCTGCCCAGATGGAAAGCGGTTTCCGAAACCAAATTACCATTCAAAAACTCCCGCGCTTTGTAAGGAATCCCCTGATCAAGCTCTATTTGTTCAAAAGCTCCCGCAAATTCCCTGCTGGGTCTTTCAATAATCAAAGAAGAGAATACCAGGCTATGCGATGAAAGCCCGGTTGCATAAAGATTCCGTTCAGGATACAGTAAGCCGCCGCCCACGGGTTTGGTAAAATAAAGGGGGGAAAAGGAAAAATCAAAAGGTTTCGGTTTATACACCGCCTCTTCCAATCGTGTTTCCAATACCAAGGGGTACCGTTCCCAGTGTACCAGCGCTTTAATCCGTTCTTTATCGGTAGCAGGAGGATAGCCGAAAGGTTTATTCCCGCTCTTATCCGCCGCATTGGGAGCGGATACCGTTTCCATCCTGACCGGAACCCCCCCTTCAAAGAATACGGCCAATTCAGGAAGCCCGTCTTGATCCTCATCATAGGTATAGCCTGTGAGCATCCCTTTGTTATAAGAAGCCAAGGATTCGGGATACCCGTCGTTATTTCTATCCTCTGTGATGACGCCGGAAAAACCCGATAAATGTTCCCTAAAACGATCCCGCTGGCTGTCGTCCCGAAGGAGATCCCACACCCCAAGGAGCAGGCCTTTGTCCAGTTTTTTTTCTTCCTTCAGGGAGACTCTAAAAAGCTCATCAACCCCGTCATGGCCGTCTATAAGCCCCAAATTCAGAGCCGGAGGGATGGAAGCGGAAATCCCGGTATTCCCCGCGCGGTATGCCCCAATAATACGGCGGGCTTCCTCAATATCCGGGATAAAAGGCGCCGCTATACAGGCCAGTTCCCTATCCGCTTCAAGCAATAAGGGGAGGCGTTTCAAAGCCGGAATCATAAGCTCCCCCTCATTATCGGCAGGAACCCGGTTTCCCGCGTATTCAAAGAAAATCCGAATCGGCCTGGGTTCCCTAGGATAGGTATGCATCACTTCTGCAAGGAACGCGGCAAACCCCGCTCCATCGCCAAGCCCTTTTAACGCGAGGAGTTTTAAGCAAGCGGTATCAATAGTTTGGGGAATATCCGCAAGATCGGCCAATGCTTCGGCATACCGGCGTACCCGTATTAAGGCTTCCGCTTTCAAGGCTTTGCCCAATGCCGGGTTATATCTATTCCAGCGGCCTATTTCAAGGGCATGTTGTACGGCCTCAAGCACCGCTCCTCTGGGCCGGTTTTCATGGGAACGGGTCAGGGCCAGGAGATAGGCAAGGTCTGAAGAGACCTCAGAAAAATCCGCGCCCCGTTCCAAACCGGCAAGAGCTTCGGCCCAACGCCCTCCGGCAATAGCGGTCTCCGCCCAGGCAGTATATTTTTCCGCCATTGCCCTGTCCCCCAAGATCCCCCTATCGTCTCTTATCTGACCTGAAAGATCGAGAACAACCGCCAAACATAAAACCGCCAAGAACCTGACCCGAGCCATATATCACCTCATTTTTTTAAGAACCGGCTCCGCCTGAAGGGGAAATCAAAGAATTGGAATTTTCCCTGGGAGGCAAGCCAAGAAGCACTCTCACTTCATCATCGACCAAGGTTTCTCTTGACATGAGAGCGCCGGCCAGCTTTTCAAGCTCCCCTTTATGGGTTGCCAGAATATGTTCCGCCTGCTCCTTAGCGGTATCCAGTATGTTTTTAACCGCTTTATCAATATGCCGGGCGGTCTCTTCGGAGTAATCCTTATGCCGGGCTATTTCTTTACCCAGAAATATAGGTTCATCCTCTTGGCCATACGCCACAGGACCCATCTCGTCCGCCATGCCCCATTCGCATACCATGTGCCGGGCCATCTCGGTAGCCTGCTGAATGTCCTGCTTTGTTCCTGTGGTGGTCTCGTTATAACAGAGTTTTTCCGCAATCCAGCCGCCGTAACAAATCACAATCCGATCCTCAATCCAGCCTTTGGTACGGCTGTAACTATCCTCTTCCGGCAGGGACATAGCCATACCCAAAGCCCGGCCGTGAGGGACTATGGTAACTTTATGCAGAGGATCCGCGTTTTTCAGGAAATAGTGAAGCAAAGCGTGCCCCGCTTCATGAACCGCGGTCATTTGGCGCTCTTTATCGGAAACCACCAGGGTTTTTCTGGCTACCCCCATGAGAATCTTGTCCCGGGCTTCTTCGAAATCGGGCATTTCTACTTTGATTTTGTCCTTTCGGGCCGCAAAAAGAGTCGCCTCATTGACAAGATTCGCAATATCTGCGCCGCTCATGCCGGGAGTTGCCCGGGCGATCCTTGCCAAATCAATATCGGAAGCTAAAGGTATTTTAGCGGCATGGATTTGCAGAATCGCTTCCCGCTCCTTAATATCCGGCATAGCCACCACTACCTGCCGGTCGAAACGTCCGGGCCGGAGCAGCGCCGGGTCCAGCACGTCCGGCCGGTTGGTGGCGGCGAGAATGATCACCCCGTCCTTAGAATCAAAGCCGTCCATCTCCACAAGAAGCTGATTCAGGGTCTGCTCCCGTTCATCATGGCCGCCGCCGTACCCTGCGCCTCTGGTCCTGCCCACCGCGTCCAGCTCATCAATGAAAATGATACAAGGAGCGTTGCGGCGCCCCTGCTCGAAAAGGTCCCGTACCCGGCTTGCCCCAACCCCTACAAACATCTCCACAAAATCGGAACCGGACATGTGGAAGTAAGCGACCCCCGCTTCTCCTGCCACGGCCCGAGCCATAAGGGTCTTACCGGTTCCCGGCATACCTACAAGAAGCACTCCCTTAGGGATCTTCGCGCCCATTTTGGTAAACTTTTGAGGGTTTTTCAGGAAGGACACCACTTCCTCAAGCTCGTATTTAGCGTCTTTCTGCCCCGCTACATCCGCAAAGCTGATTTTCTTCCCTTCATCCTGATACCGTTTGGCCCGGCTTTTACCGAACTGAAACGCCTTGTTTCCGGTTCCCTGCATATTTCTGAACATAAACCATATAAATCCAAAGCCTATGATCCACGGAAGGAATTCAAAGAGAATCCGCAGGGGGCTCAGCCCGGAAACCGCGCCGGAAACATTAATACCCTTTTCCCGCAGGGAAGGAAGGAGCGTGGGGTCTTGATAGGGGATAAGGGTCTTGAAGTGTACCGCATCCCCTGAACCGCCTCGAAGAGTACCTTCTATGGTACTATTATCAAGAATTTTAACCGCCGTAATATCGTTTCGTTCCAGGTGATTGGTAAAAGCCGAATAGGGAATTTCTTGAATGGATCGCGCATCACCCCTGAAAAAATAAGCCGCAAAAAGACCCATCATGAGAAGAAAAAAGATTAA
>JAITHW010000135.1 GCA_031279815.1 Treponema sp.
GTATTCGGGATGCGCCCAGACGTCGCAGGAATCCTCGTTCATCAGGATAGGCAAATCCCCTTCAAGGAGGATCCCCGCTTCTTTGAGGCTTGCCGCGGCCCGGCTGAATTGAAGGTCTAAGGCTTCCTGTATCCACACCCAGAACAGATGCTCTTCTCGAAGGGTTTCATCATTCCATAATGCTTCGATGTCCCCGGCGCTCACTTCCCGGTAACTTATCCATTCTTTCCAGCTTTTCTCGCCATGACTTTCTTTAAGCCTGCGATACACCGCGTACTCCTTGACCCAGGGATTTTTCTCGATCCACCCCGCCAAGGGGCCGCCGGGTTTTGTCTTATCCACAATGTCTTTTTTATGGGCATCGTAGATCTCCCGGAGGAGTTTTATCTTGGCATGGATTACCGGCAGATAAGGAAAACGTACCGCTTTATCGAATTGTTTACCCAATTCTTCGATTTGCGCAGTAAACCGGGCCGCTTCCGGCATATCCCCGATACTCAGATACAGCGGATGCAGGGCAAACGCGGTCAATGCGCTGTAAGGGGAGCTTTCATACCCCGTGTCGTTTACCGGCAATAACTGGATCAAGCCTATACCCATCTTTTTGCAAAGCCGGCCGAATTCAATAAGGTCAAGGAATTCTCCCGCTCCGGTACTACGCTCTCCCCGTAAGGCCCCGACCGGAACGACGGCCCCGATTAAACGCTGTTCAGAACTATGTACTTTACAACTAACATCCATAACATACTCCCGCATTATAATTAATTTCATGCTAAGTATAGTCATAAAAACAGGTTGCGTAAATATAGCTGAGTACAGATAGCGGATCAGGATGTTTATTTATGATGAACTTACCCAGGATGAATACGGGGCAATACGGATAGGCCGGGATGTTTTGCATGGAAAGCCGGTCCGGTATCACTACAGGACTCATCAATCTACGAAACCGCCCGTATACTCTTACCGCAGCCAAAGATCCGGAACTATACGCGGCTTTAACCGCAGGAAAATTCCTGGCGGACCACAGGATAGGAAACAGCAGGATCTTCGCCCCTCATACCATAACTTTAAGCCGTCAGCCTTGACGGATTGAGAGAAGAAGGGCCTATCTTTTCCCTATTAATGCGATCATACGAGTATACGAAGCGCCTTCCCGCCGAAACGAGCCGAGCCTTTCATCGGTGAAGGTACAATCTTGACAAACCGCGATATTCCGCACCCCCGCATTACCCAGCAGCCGGGCATTGGCGGCTTGAAGATCAAGATACCAGGCTTTTTCCGGTATGGTCTGAACATGACGAACCACCGGCCCCAGGGGATATGCGCCGCCTGCACCGCCGAATTCAGCCTCGAATGCCATTGCCCGCTCTTCGTGGACGCGATAACAGCAGGCTTGTATACAGGGGCCTAGGATTGCCGCTACATTTTCAGGCCGTGTGTGCCACCGATGCTCCATGAGGCGGAGCGCCCGGAGACCGATGCCGGTCCCCTTCCACCCGGAATGAACAAGCCCAAAACCGCCGCTTTCCGTATCATATAAAAATACCGGCAGGCAATCCGCCACCGTAACCGAGAGCCATACCCCGGTCTCACGGCTGATCATGCCGTCTGCCTCTTGACCGGCAGCGGGGCTGCGCCCGTCTATGAAGAGAATTTCTTGAGAGTGAACCTGGGTACAGGCAAAAACCTGCGATGGGTCCAAACCCAGGGACCCGTACAAGAGGCTCTCCCCGGGATTCGCTTCTCCCGCCTTAGCACCTGTAGAACGGGAAGAGATAAAACAGGAAATTCCTCCGGCGGCTTGGTGATCAAGAACCGCCCCATCCATAATCAAGGGTAAGCGGGCATAGGATCCCCCCGCTTGAAAGTCCAGCTTAAAAGGATGCGCCCGTATTCCCCCGGCAGATTCCGCAGGGTTTTCTGATGTAGGTCCACCGGTATATCCTAAGCCGGTATCACTGATCATCAAGTTCCAATATGGCTATATCTTCCAAAATCTGAAGGGCGCTTTCGAATTTCTGTATAACATTATGCATGGTATTAAGAAAAACCATACCTTTAGCCGTTAGGGTAGATAAATCCGTGGTATTATCTTTTGTCATAAAGTGAGCCATATTGATCAATGTCGTGTATTCTCCGTGGTCGTCTCTGGTAATGATGGCGGTTAACATAGTAATCAGCCCTTCGATAGATACTTTTGTCCGGTTTATAATTTCTTCGGCCTCATCGCTTGCGTCATCAAGAACCACTTGAATTTTCCGCCGCCTTGCCTGGAGGGATGTTTCCGACATGGCTAGGGCATACCGTTTTCCATAATCTCCTGAAAAACTAAGCTGAGTATCCAGAAGCTGGATATCGTCCTCTAATTTAATCAGATTATTATAATTTTCCGTAAAAACGGTCCGATTTTCCCGGCGGGCAAATTTTCCATCAATAAGAATGTTCCGCAGCCCGTTATTGATATTATTGATAAAAACAATAGAATAAAAGGTCAATAAAAAGGAAAGGCTAAAGGCGCCTCGTATGGGCAAGCCGTCCTGGTTGGCTTCAGAATAGATATGTTCCATGGTTTTCAAACTCTTACCATTGAAAAAGGTTTTGAGAGATTCAAGCAGTCCCTGCTGCCGGCGCATTCCCCGGTATTCGGTCAACTGCTGTTCAATACGTTCCCTCCAATAGTCATGGTATATCACAAACCAATCCTCACCGCCGGTTATTTGGTGAGGATTCATAGTCATATTTCTTCCCGCGCAGCGGAGTATGAGGGTCAAGGGTATCTCCTTGTTAAAGTTCCTGATGGCCACCAGGGCGTTTTCCGCCTTGGAAAGAAGATCCCTCATTTCTATATCTACCGTGCCGTTTTCCTCATCAAAATGTTCCTGAAGGTTAAATACAAATAAGGATTCTATCAGGGTTATAGACAGAGGTTCTTTAAAGGAAAACAAAATATTGTTCAGGTTCTCTAAAGATTCAAGCATCACATGGGCGGGACTGAAATAACCCTGCATTACCGGATCAAAGGTAAAGCTCAGGAGGACCCGTTCGTACCGAAAGGCGGCCAATTCTTTAAGACAATCTAAAGAACGGGCATGCTGATACATGATATTCCGCTGTTCTTGGGTGATCTCCGCAAACGCCTCATTCATCTCATGGAACGCGATTTTCCGCAGATCCGCTTCTTTAGCTTCGGGCTGCCTCTGACTGATGAGGTGGGGATTCGTTTGGAACTGCAGCCGCTGGTGGATCTCGTTCATTTCCAGGGACCCGAGAAAAGCATACAAAGCCCCTTTATCCCGGTTAACACTGGCGTCGAGAACGCTGTAGAAAAAACGAGCCCCGTCTCTCATATCCACCAGGGATTGATAAAAGATGGGAAGGAGCATATTCCGTTTATAGTCAAAGACCCCCGGAGCTATAGTCTGGATATGGCGGCCCAGTTTTGTTACCCGGTTCTCTTCAAAGAGCTTTACCCGGCTTATGGTTTTAAACAAACTAAGGATAAAAAACCATAAATGCTCATACCAGGGTAATTGGGAGAATTGATCCTCAATATCCATAGAGGGGATTTCCTCCTTATCTTCATACAAGGGGTCTTTTGAAATATTAGATTGGACCGAAAGCCTCTCCAGCAGATGATTCCGTTCTTCCAGAGTCATTTCAGATACCAAATGAGTGAAATTCTCGTTTTCTGTCATAATAAAATATAATACGTTGCCGGAGAATGTAGGTCAAGGGAAGAAACGCAGTATCTTTCATTAAACTTAATAAAAACATGCCGGCCGGGGAATTGACTATATGCGCCATTTAGTAGAAGATAAAACCGGTTTCCGGTAAATATATATGATAAAAGGTATACTGTTTATATGGGCATTGTTGCGGGTATTCTTTTTCTTGCCCCCTGATGTTCCTGTATATGCCCAAGATCAAGAGGCCTCCCGGATTCGGATTGCGGCGATCCCTAATAACCCTCGTCCTGGAGAACCGGTAACGATTGGTCTTGCGGGCGCGGAAGCCGCTCATTTTCAAGCGGTTCTCATTGATGCCCGGGGGCGGCGGCTGGCCAAGGCGTCTTTTTTTACTTTGGCCGCGGATAAAGAGGGAAGGGCCGTTCAAGCCGCTATTCTGCCGGTTCCCTGTACCGCGAAACCGGGAACCGCCCTGATACAGGTGGAGAATGGGGACGGACGTATCGGGGAAATTCTATTGGCCATCAGCAATCGGGAGTTTGTCTCTGAAGAAATTGTCCTGGATCAGCGGAATACGGATCTGCGCACAGTAGCGGACCCCCAAAAAGCCGCGGAGTCCAACCTGTTATGGGGTATTATCAGCCGTACCGGGACCGTGGTCTATGCTGAAGATGCCTTTATCCCGCCGGTGCAATCCGCCAGAAGGACCAGTTTTTTTGGGGATCGCCGGGTTTTCAAGTATGCGGACGGTTCCAGCGCGTTCTCGATTCATGCGGGTATTGACTACGGGGTTCCCCTGGGAACCGAGGTGCGGGCCTGCGCCGCGGGAAAAGTCGTGTTAGCCCGTTCCCGGATTGTTACCGGTAATTCGGTGATCATCGAACACCTCCCCGGAGTTTATTCTCTGTATTACCACCTGGACCGGATTCAGGTTAAGGAGGGAACTGTGGTAAACGCCGGTACCGTCTTAGGCCAATCAGGAGCCACCGGGCTTGCTACAGGCCCTCATCTGCATTGGGAAATCCGGGTAGCCGGGGAGAACACGGATCCCGATGCCCTTGTGTCTCGGCCTATTCTTGACAAAGAAGCGATTTTAAGTATATTTAATTCATTCTGATACATTCTGACCATTGAGGAAAGGAGGTGATTTTTTGGCGCATATCATCGTAGATGATAACGAGGTACTGGAAAAGGCTATCAAGCGGTTTAAGCGTATGGTGGAAAAGGAAGGCATCATCAGGGAATTCAAAAAACGGGAATACTATGAAAAGCCCTCTACCATTCTTAACCGGAAGAAAAAAGCTATTCAGCGGAAATTGCTTAAAAAGTCCCGGAAAGGCAAATCGGACTATTAACAGACGGCGGTTTCGATTAGTAATGATTCATACCGAATACCGTTTGCGAGTGGAGGAATGAAGAGTGAGCAGGATGTTTCGTGATCAAAGAGTAGCTTGTTCTGTTTCTACCTGCTCACTCATCATAAGGTGTTTTTTATTTCTATGCCTCTGGATCTCTCAGATGGTATCCTGCTCAAGCCTTCCTCCGGCGCCTCCGCCTCCGGAAGGGGTATCTCAAAAACACGCCTATCCTCAAGAGATGGTTCCTTATTGGCAGCCCTTTGCGGCGGACCTTACGCCAGGGCTGGATTATTGTGCCGGCCGGATCCAAAACCCGAAGCTCCGTCTCCGGGCTGTACGGATCGATCTTACGGAACCGTCCCTGGGTTTTGTGGTGAACAGGCAGGAACCGGTCAATGGGGTTATAAGCGCCGGGATCATACCCAGTACCACGATTAGCGGTTTTGTTGAGCGTTATAATTGCCTTGTGGGAATCAACACGAATCCCTTTAGCCCGGTTTCCGGCAGGCAGGGAGAGGCCAGGACTATTGTGGGGATTACCATTTCCCGGGGGACTTTGGTCGCTCTCCCGCATCCGTCTTATGATGCGCTCGTGTTCTATGCGGACGGCAGAACCTCCATTGTTAAACAATCTGAATTGCAGGATTTGGAAACCATTGATAATGCGGTGGGAGGGTTCTCAATCGTCTTACAGAACGGAACGCTCCCGGAACGCCTTCTCGCCGGCCGCAAGGAACCGCGGCATCCTAGAAGCGCGGCGGGAGTATCCGCGGACGGACGGACCCTCTACCTCTTGGTTATTGACGGGAGGCAGGTAGGAAGCGTAGGGGCTACGGAATTGGAAACCGGCATGATCCTCGAACGGCTGGGCGCTTCCGACGGACTTAACTTTGACGGCGGCGGCTCCACGGCACTGGCGCTGCGCTATCCCGACGGCAAAGTCCGCACAGTAAACATCCCCATTCATAAGGGCATACCCAAACGCGAACGGGGCGTGGCAACTTGTCTGGGCATAGTCCTGCGCTGATTTATACGTTCCCTACTCCTTCTTCATCTTCCACGCTTTCCAGTTTATAGATTTTAATCTTGTTCAGGATGGTTTTCCTGCTGATCCCCAATTCCTCAGCCGCTTTGGTACGGTTTCCCTGACTGCGGGCCAGAGCCGCCCGGATCGCCTCTTTTTCAATACTTTCCAGGGACCTTGAAGATGAGCTTATATGAGCTTGCAACGCCGGCGGCTCAAAGAGTTCTGTATTTCCCGGGGTTTTCAATGCATGGAGGTCTATATCTTCCGGTTTTATGCTGGTTCCGTCACTATAGATCAATGCCCGTTCCAGTATATTTTCCAACTCCCGGATATTGCCGGGATAGGAATAGGAGCGGAGCTTCTCCTCCCCGTGAGGAGTTAAGGCCGGCACAGGCCGCCCCATGCGGGAGGCGAGTTTTTTAAGCAAATGGCCTGTCAAAAAGGGAATATCCTCCCTCCGATCCCGCAGCGGGGGAAGTTCGATCCTGAACACGTTGAACCGGTAGTAGAGATCTTCCCGAAACGCCCCCTCCCGGACCATGATTTCTAAATTACGGTTAGTGGCGGATATTATCCGGGCATGGACCGAAATATCGTTCATCCCCCCAAGCCGCCGGATTTTCCGTTCCTGCAAGACCCGGAGGAGCTTCACCTGAAGGGGCATGGGCATCTCCCCAATCTCGTCAAGAAACAGGGAACCCCGTCCTGCAAGTTCGAACAGACCGGGCTTCCGGTTCATTGCTCCGGTAAACGAGCCTTTTTCATGGCCGAAAAGCTCGCTTTCCATGAGTCCCTCGTGGATCCCGCCGATGTTCACCGCCACAAAGGGTTCGTCCCGGTTGCGGCTTCGGGCATGGATTTCCCGGGCCGCCACTTCCTTGCCGGTTCCGCTTTCGCCGGTTATGAGCACCGTTACATCGGTGGAAGAAATCTTATCTATCTGCCGTGAAAGCAGCCGCATGAGTTCCGTATTGCCGATAAGGGCGCTTTCCCGATGCCCGCCGGTTCGCTTCACCGCCTCAATCATATCCGCCCGGCGCTTGTTTGCCATCAGCGCCCGGAACTTGATAACCAGCTCCGCGGGATCAAAGGGCTTAACTAAATAATCCGTCGCTCCCGACTTGAGGGCAAGCACCGCATCGGCGATTTGCCCGTGCGCGGAGATCATAATCACCGGAGAGCGGATACCCCGCCGCTGCATCCATTCCAGTACCTCCTGG
The DNA here is from genome assembly GCA_031279815.1 of Treponema sp. Lineage (GTDB taxonomy): Bacteria > Spirochaetota > Spirochaetia > Treponematales > Breznakiellaceae > JAITHW01. Next base: position 7,292 of record JAITHW010000135.1, read on the forward strand.
CCGCTCATGCCCGGCAGTTTCAAATCCAGCAATACCGCATCAAAACTCTCCTGTCCAAGGCGCTCCAGGGCCGCTTCCCCGCTTTCGGCGTACTCAGAATCGATTCCTTCAAGACCGAGATACTTTTTCAGAGAATTGCGGATATTCCGTTCATCATCTACAATTAATATACCCATAGGTTATCCCGCCCCTCGTTCCAAATGCCGGGGAACCGAACCGGGTACCCATTCGGGCAGGATGATCCGGACCAGCGTTCCCCCGCCTTCCCGGCGCTCCAATTTGATCGAACCCTTAACCGCTTCCACAAAACGTCTGCTGATGGAGAGTCCGATTCCCATACCGGTACTTTTACGGGTAAAAAAGGGATCAAATATCCGTTTCATGTCCGTTTCGCTTATCCCTTTCCCCCGATCAAATACGCCGATAACCACGGAACCGGCGTTCCGGGTAATAAAAGCGCCTACCGCTTCCGCATCGCCGCCGGATTCCAAAGCGTTCCGAAGGATGTTTTCAAAAACCGACCGCGCCCTAAAGGGATCCATATAAACCATTACATCTTTGGGAGCATCCTGGGGGATGATATCTCTGCCGCAAAGCCGTTGGGCGGTCCCGGTTACCATATCATACGCGTTTATGGGAACCCGGTTCCCTTCCTCTTTCCTCAGATAATCACTCACCCGGTATATCAGCCCTGAAAGGCGTTCGACTTCCTCATCAATAATCGCAACCTCCTCCTGTCCCTGATCGGGGAAGAGTTTTCTGAGGATACCGGTTTGGAGCCGTATTGAGAGCAGCGGATTCTTAATTTCATGGGCCAAGGTGCTCGCGGCGGTACCGAGAACCACCAGATTTTTCTGCGCCTCTATCCGTTCCCGGTATTCTCTGTTTCGGAGGTACAGATGCCGGATATAAAAAACCGCAAACAGCAGGGCGAGTTCGCACAAGGGGAAGAGAATTGCGGTGAAAGCCTGAGTCCGCCAATACCCGGGATGCGTTATGTTAATATATATATACTTTCCCGCGGAAAAAATATTGAAATTATTTAGAAAAAAATCCTGCCTGCGGCGTTGCTGTTCAGTACCGGCAAAACGATGCAGCGGCATACCAGGAGGCATGATCCCGCCCGGGGACATAGGCTGAACAATCCGTTCGGTTTGCAGAATAAATTTGACCCGGTCTCCCTTCTGATCCGGGATTGTATACCGGCTGAATTTGCTTTTTATCTGATTTTTAAGCATTTTCTCATCAAAAACCTGCGGAGCGGTTCCCCAGCGATAATTCAAAGCCAAATCATCCCCATAGATAGCGAAACCTTCTATCCGTTCCGAAAGGATGGGATTGGATTCGATAGCGGAACCAAAGTCATCATATTTTCGAAGCTCGGTAAAAATAATATTAAGGACCCGTTCATTATCCATATCCCGAATGAGCCGGGCTCTGTCCCTCATTCCCCAAATAATAAAAAGCGTAAGCGCAGAAGTAAGCGTCCAGCAGAGTACCGCGACCATACATGACGATGCGTGAATCGATATTTTCATAGCGTTTGCAACAAGTATAATAAAAAAAAGAAAAAGCAGGAAGTAGGGACTTAGGGTTTGTTTGACAGCCCTCTACGCCTAAAAGCGGGGGATTCTTGGTTCGATGTTCATTGCCCTCTTGCGATGGTCTTACATGAACTCCCCAAGCGCAGATTCCCGTGTATACTAGGGTATTTTTTCTTCACTTTATCCGGTTCGCCGTAAAACCGCCGCCTTTAGGCATGGGGCGGCCTGACGAGATGCGGTGAAAGATACGCCTGTCTCAAGATCGAGCGTCCCAGCGTCGATGCCGAAAGCCCCGGATTTGAGGCCGAGCCGAAACTTGAGAAAAAAGTGCGGATTTGGGCGCTTAGGCTCTTGATAAAATGAAGATCGCCCCGTTTCACCCAACCGATTGCTTCAATATCTCAAGGAGATCCTCTTTTTCAAGCTTGATCACACAGTTTAAGATATTTTTTGCCTTTATGGATCTTTCCGCGAAGTCTTCAAGCTCGGCAGGGTCAAATCGTTCCCGGACACCGAGGAGCCGGTCGAGACTAAGGGCGAAGGCTTCCAAGCCTCCCGGCTTCAGAGCCGGTATAATCTCCCTAACCCGGTTGGTATGAAGGGTCCGATCTTTTTTTTCCAGAACTTTCAGGTAGTGCCCCAGAAGGAGGCCGTTTGCCCTGCCGTGATCGATATTTTTAAAATAGGTAAGCATATAGCCTGCAGCGTGGACCGCGGTAGTACCTGTATTGGCAATGACCATCCCTCCCAAAGCAGACGCCCAGAGCAGTTTTTGACGGGCCTTCAGATCCAGACGTTCTTGTTCCATAGCGGTAAAACTATCAATAATAGCGGCGATACTTTCTTTTGCCGCCGCGTCGGTTAAAGGAGATGCCCGGACGGACAGCATACCCTCTATAGAATGAGAGAGGGCGTCGATAGCGGTATTGATAGTAACCTGCTTATGTAAACCCTGCATATATACCGCGTCCAGAAATGCAAACCGCGGGAATAGTACCGGAGAGCCGATGGACGTCTTGGTTTGAGCCGCATGGTTTGTCAAGATGGCGTAAGGGGTAACTTCGGAACCTGTACCCGCGGTGGTGGGAATCGCGGCAATGGGCAGCGCTTTGGTAAAAGCCGCGGCGAAGATGTCCTGTTTTTGGACATCCTGTACCGCGATACCCGCCGCAGCCTTAGCCGCGTCCATAGGAGATCCGCCGCCGATGGCGATGATACAATCACAGCGTTCTTGCCGCGCCATAGCCGCAGCCTCAAAAACACAATCCACTGTGGGATTGCTCATCACCCGGTCATACAACGCGTACGGCTGCCCGTTGGCGTCAAGGGCTTTTATCAGATCCGTATATGAACCGTTTGCCTTTGCAGAATTTCTTCCGGTTACGATCAGCGCTTTTTCCCCCAGATCCCGCAAGAAACCGCGGTTCTCGAACACACAGTTATCACCCATTATTACTCTGGTGGGCATACAATAGTTAATCTTCATAGAAATATTCCTCTTTTCTCAAAAGTTTTATATACCATGCTATTTCTCCAGTAAGTAAAGATATTCTTTTACATATATATCTCCTGGATAAATTCCTACAGCCGCGAAAGGCAGTATACTTTGTCTCTAAAACTTCAAACCTGCCGATGCTTTGCAGCATCTCTTTCATTTCATCAATAGAAACAAAACCTTCCGAATTGAATGAAATAAGTACATACTTTGCTTTAATAGCCGCTACGAGATTAGATAATGCTGAAAAAGCGTGCCGTTTTTTATTATAGCCGGATCGGTTCCAGTTTTTGGGAATACCCGATACATCACTTATTGTCTCAGGATATTTATAATCCAAAATAAGATTTAACATAAAATAATTTGAACCGTAGGGATGCTGATTGTAAGGGGGATCCAAATATGCTAAATCTGCTTCCGGAACATCCTGTATAACGGCATGTGCATCGTCATTCAAAATCAAGATATCACAGTTAAAATTACTAAACACCGGAAACGGTAAGCCGATGTTGCCTTTAATTCGCAGCAACGCATCTTGATTCTTGCCGCCGAATTGTCCGATTCCGGTTTCTTTGTTTTTATAAAACCCCTTAAACACACCGGAAGTATTGGAATGTATCGAGGCTTCCGACAGCAGCGGAGCTAAATAGTATACCTTATCCGGTTCCGGCAGTTTTTCAATCAAACCTCTGGCAGTATCTATATACATGGCATTCCTATGGGTGTAAAATACCCGCTCATGCGGTTTAATATGGCCGTCATTTTCAGGAGCATATAAATCTGAAATAATGCCTTCTTGTAAAGGACGGCTATTAAGTTCGCCCATCAATTCGGCATATATTTGTTTTAGATAGAGCATATTTATTTCACTCCGGTTCGACAAATAGCACCGGTTAATAACGCCTGCGTATTTTTCCAGATCATTAACGATTAATAGATGCGCGTACCGCTTAAAATACCGCGCAACAATACCGGAACCGCTGAATACATCAAACAGAATCAGTTTCTGTTTTTTCAACTTTTTTTGGACCGCCGCAATTCCTTTCCCAATAAAATCCAGCAAGGATCTTTTATTACCGATATAGGTTATTATCTGTCGGGTTAGATACGCTTTATTTTCAAAAACAGCTTCCATAAAAACACCGCTAAAAGCTCATGCCTAAACTGAAAGCCGCCTGAAGATAACCGGCGGCTGCGTTATAAGCGGCTCCCACACTAAAGGCGGGGATGGCGACTTGGCTCAAGTAGAACGACAGGGCTGCGAAAACGCCGTGATCAAAGGTATCTCCTAAAATCGAACCCCTGGCGTACACTGCCTGATAGGAAACATGCCCGGAAAAAGTTCCCAAAGGCAGTTTAAACAGGTACTTTTCAAGTCCCAGGGAGGCCCCCGCGTAATGCCGGGCGGAAAAAGACGCGGGGAGGATATTGACCTTCGCGGAAGACGGGGAGGATTCAAAAAGCACGGGAACCTCCGGATCATAGAGCATACCGGTATACAGGTTGATCCTGAATCCCGGTATCAGGGATTTTTCATACGCCCCGGCCAGACTCAAAGCGTGAAAAGAAGGGGAATCTATCCCCGCGCTGAAGGTATACCCCAAGGACGCGCTCTCCTGGGAAAGTAAAAATCCGTCCCAATGGGTTCTCCTCACCCCAATTTCCGCCCCCATGCTCAAGATACGGGCCCCTGATTCGGGAGACATCAGAGGGGAATCATAGTCTCGAAGGATCATTTCATGGTAAGAAAAACCAAAAGTCCCCCGGAACAGATCCGTAAACGGATAGGCAATCCCCATGGAGACCCTTATGGAATCCAAGTTAAACCGCCGCAGATCATAGTTTTTCTGATCCGTATCATGCCGTTCGTCCCGGGAAAAAAAGGCGGCAACAGCCCAACCGGGGAACCATTCCCTGAGAGGGGAATGCATATACCCGCCTCCGGCCATCCACCCTTTGACCGCCCAATCCTTGACACGGGTCATACCTCCCAGAAAAAATTTGTCGTTTAATCCGAAGGCGTTGGTATCTATAAAAAAGCCCCCAAAACCCATGTTTTCCGAACTCACCGAAACCACCGGAAGAGGAAAGATAGCCCATTTTTCCCGAACCTCAACTTTGAGGATCTTGCCCGGCGGCCTATTGATACGGTCCTGGATTTCAACCGACACCGGTTCCAGGATACCTGTATCCTTTATCGCCGCATAGACCATATCCACATCAAGACCGTCTCCTTCCCGGCCAAGAAATTTTCTCAAAGGTTTTTCCGCCACCGGCAGTTTGGTCCTTTTGAGTCCGGAAATCTCAATTTCGGTAATCACATTTCCCTGATCTATAGGCTGAGACCTTTGCGCATAGCCATAAACCGCGGGAATCAGCGCCAGAATATAACAAAACAGGAACCGTAATAACCGCTTCACCTTGAAGGCTCTCCGTAGGTTCATAGGATATTTTATAATGGATTTTTTAATAAAGATCAAGGGGTATCCCTTTTCCTATAGAGTTTGCGGCATGACCGGATTTCACGGTTTGACCATCGGGAGTCCTGCATACCTTTTGCGCTTCTCCTAAATTAATTGCAATATCCTTTATGTATGCTGTACTTTATAATAAAACCATAATCTAGGAGCAGCGCCATGCGAATCTTTGTCGCCTTAAAACTTCCTCCGGAATTGGCAGCCGCCGTCAATGAACAGGCGGAGCCGCTACGGAAAAAATACCCGGATTTCCGCTGGATTCGGGAAGAAAATCTGCACATCACCCTAGCCTTTCTTGGGGAACTGGACGATCCGCCGTTAGCGATTCTTAACGAAGCGGTGAGCCTTGCGGTTCAGAAAACACATCCGGTTTCCTTGCGCACCGGTAAACTTTTTGCCATTCCCCGGGGCAGACCGGCCAATGTTCTTGCTTTGGGTATTGAACAGGGTAAAGACCTTATTGCTGCGCTTGCCGCCGATGTGGAGAAAATTTTGGCGGAACAGGGAAAACAGAAACACAATCTTTTACGGCCTCCGGAAACAAGAATCTTCGTTCCCCATATTACCCTGGCTCGGCGTGGGAGCATACCGCTCAAAATATCCCCGGAAGAACGGAATAATCCTATTCTAGCCCAAGGAACCGTTAATACCCTCGGGGTTTTCAAGTCCGATTTAGGACGAAATGGTCCGGTATATACGCTTCTTGCGGCGTATCCTCTTCCTGTTTCAGGTGAATATCCGCGGTAAAAGGGTTCTAAATTCAGGGCAAAAGCATTTAACTTTTGAAGGATATAAAAATCCCGCAGCTTAACAGGGATTTGGGTATATAGATCCGGAAAAGGTCTATAGCCAATCGTTGGTTCCTTGGAATATTATCCTTATCCGGGCTATTCGGTTGCTTATCTCCTTTTTAACCTGTGAAAATCCGTGTAATCCGCGGGACCATGTTTAAATGTTTTTGACCTGGCTCTAACTTATTGATACGTTGACAAGCATTAGAAGAGCGGCTATAGTGGGGAATAAAACAAACAAAAAGGCGGTTTTACATACAATATGGAACCTAATTCTTCAAAGCGGCGCGTTACGATTCCGCTGGCCGCGCAGATCATCCTGTTGAGCCTCAGCACAGTGCTTACTATTTCGGTGGTAATTTCATTCATCACCCTCAGAAACATAGCCAAGCTCATTGATAAAAACCTGTGGTATACTACAGACACTACCATGCGGTATTTGGACGCGGATATACGATTGGCGCTTGCGCCGCCGGTTACTATAACCACCACCATCGCGGCAACCATTGAGGCCGCGCCCCGGGAACTGCGTTTAGAAATGCTAGAAAAAATCTTGAATACCAACGCCGGTATGCCGCAGATACTCTATGCCACTACCGTTTCTATACAGGAACCGGAAGGCTATATGATGTATGCCACAGGTTATCAGCCCGCGCCAGGCTATGACCAGACCAAGCGGAGCTGGTTCAAGACCGCGATGAGCAACGCCGGAAAAACAGTGTTTACCGCCCCTTACGCGGACAGCAGGACAGGGAAACTCTGCGTTTCCGTAGTACGCACGACCGGCGCCGAGGGGATGGAAGCAGGCGGCGTCATCTGTACCGACGTATTTTTGGACGCGCTGAACGATATAGTCACCAGCCGCAAAATAACCTCCGACGGCAGCACGTTTCTTATCGATCAGGAAGGTTCCTTTCTTGTGCATACGGATCCGGAACTGGTACTTAAGGAAAACTTTTTTAACAGCGAAACCGGCAAACTGGTTGAAAAAGAAGCTATTCTATCTAAAGAAGTAAAGGCGAATATCATCGGAAACCGTTATATTATTTCCGCGCCCCTTACCGGA
>JAITHW010000189.1 GCA_031279815.1 Treponema sp.
GAATCCCGACTTTGCGGAACTGATCCGGGGTAAAGCCGCCCGGACCGCGGGGAATCTCGTTACCCTCCTGACGCTCCTGAAGGGTCTTCCTTACGCCTACGACAAAGACCTTCAGGAAGATAAGGAAGCCCTCTTGGACAGTCTCGATACGCTTCGCGCCTGCCTTAGAATGTTTCGGGGAATGATAGCCGCCGCGGCTTTCAACGAGGATCGCATGGCCGCCGCGTGCGCGGGAGGTTTTTTGGAAGCCACCGATGCCGCAGAATACCTTGTCCGCAAAGGGCTCCCCTTCCGCAAAGCCCATGAAGTTGCGGCCCAAACGGTACGGGACTGCATCGCCGAAGGCCAGCGGAGCATCCGGGAACGGAACCTGGCGGACCTTCAAAAGCGGTCTCACCTATTTGAAGCGGACATCTACGACGCGCTGGCCCCGGGGGCCTGTGTGAACGCCCGGAATCTGCCCGGGGGCCCTGCGCCCGAGGAGGTGAGACGGCAGATTAAGGTCCTGCGGGAGGCCGCCGGCTCAAGCCCTCGGTGAGACTTTTCTAGGACTCAGGGCTAATCCCCTCGCGGGATATGGAAGCCGCGGCGCCGTTGTTTACCAAGCATGAACGGCCTCCTCGGTTATACGTTTTTGATCCGACTGCCCCGCGGACCCTATTGGATATATTCCGCATTGAAGTATATAGTGAAGGCTATGGAGAACCTATTAAACCGCACGGCTACCCATCCTCCCTATCTGGAAGCCCTTAATCCCGAACAGCGGGAAGCGGTGTTTCATACGGGGAATCCGCTTCTTATTCTTGCGGGGGCCGGTTCAGGAAAAACAAGAGTCATCACCACCAAGATAGCCTATCTTATCCGGGAAAAAGGGGTGGACCCCAGGTCTATTCTGGCGGTAACTTTTACCAACAGAGCCGCGAGGGAGATGGCGGACCGGGCGCGGCTTATTGATGATCGGGCGGCCTATACCATGCTGCGGACATTTCACTCTTTCGGAGCATGGTTTTTGAGGCGCAACGGTTCCTTTGCAGGTCTGGATTCGGGGTTTACGATTTATGATGATGAAGATATGGTCTCGCTGCTTTCTCTTATCATGGAAAAAGCTTCTAAGGGGGAGATTAAACATATTGCCCGTAGCATCGCCAGGGCTAAGGACTATTTCCTCTCCCCGGATGATCCCCATCTGTCGCTCATAGACTACCGGAAGGAATTCCGCAGGGTTTACGCCCGGTATGAAGAACGGCTTGCCCAAATCGGCAATGTTGACTTTGGGGATCTCATCAAAAAGCCCGTGGAGATTCTGCGAACCCAGAGGGAAGTGGCCGGCCGTTTCAGGGATAGGTTTCGGGTGATCATGGTGGACGAATATCAAGACGCCAATATCGCCCAGTTTGAGCTTTTAAAGGAACTCTGCGGCCCCGAAACCTATCTCTGCGTGGTGGGGGATGACGACCAATCCATATACCGTTTCCGCGGCGCGGAGGTACGGAACATTCTGGAATTTCCGGACCGCTTTGCGGGAACCGACATAATCCGGCTGGAACGGAATTACCGGTCTATTGCCCCTATTCTGAACGCAGCGTCCTCGGTAGTGAACCGCAATCAGGGCAGGCTGGGAAAAACCCTCATTGCCGAGCGGGGAAACGGGAAAAAGCCGGTTTTGGCCTTTCTTCCGAATCAGGATGAGGAAGCGGTATTTTGCGCCAAACTCATTGAAAATTCGGTGCATCCCCCCAAGGGGAGGGGTTCCGAAGAGGGTAAAAAAACCGGCTCCAGGAAAACTTCATACGCGGATTGGGCGGTGCTGTACCGGACCAACGCCCAGTCCCTGGGTTTTGAGACCGAATTCCTGCGCCGGCACATCCCTTACCGGGTGGTAGGGTCCCTGAAATTTTATGAACGGGAGGAGATAAAGGATGCTCTGGCCCTGCTCTCCTTTTTGGTGAATCCTAAGGATGAAATCGCGTTCCGCCGGGTGGTGAACAAGCCCGCCAGAGGCGTGGGAGCCGCCACAGCGGGCAGGATAGTGGAGAATGCGGCTATGGACTCTCAATCAATGGGGAATTTGTCGGCTGCGGCCCAAAGACTTCTCCCGGAACTTTCTGCCAAAGCCCGCTCAGGGCTTGAAGCTTTTCTCAAGGCTATGGAAAGCGGACGGGAAACCCTTGCCCCCCGGTCTTCCAAGACCTCCGATGGAGAATCCGGGACGGAAACCGGGGGCCGTGCGGAAGAAGAAAAAGATACCCCTAAAAAACCAAGGAGAAAATCGAAAAAGGCCGCAAAAACCTCACCGGATCAGAGAGATGAAGGAGAGAAAGAGAGGGAAACCCGGAAGCGGGAGGGTTTAAATGCCGGGGAGGGCCTTTCGGCCTGTGTGGTAAGGCTCATCCAAAATACCGGAATCGCCGAATATCACCTGCTCCACGATGAAATCGCGGGGAATCAGCGGATCAGCAACCTTCAAGAACTGGCCAATGCGGCAAGCCTCTATCCTGCAACCGAAGCGGGACTGCTGGAATTTTTGGAACACATTGAGCTTGATCGTTCCCTAGAATACAACCCGGGGGGAAACAGCGCGGATCTTCAAGATCTGGTTACCCTTATTACACTGCACAATACCAAAGGCCTCGAATTCCGGCGGGTGATTATGACCGGCATTGAACAGGGGGTGTTTCCCCGGGACGATAAAAAAGGGGAAGAACTGGAGGAGGAACGCCGACTTTTCTATGTGGGAGCAACCCGGGCCATGGACGAGTTATACCTTTGTTCCTCCGCATTACGGCGGCTGTATGGTCATACAATGCCTATGCAGCCGTCTCTGTTTCTCTATGAAATAGATAAAACCGGCCTTCGGATCATAGGTACGCCTCCTCGGGGGTATATTACCCGGGAATCCCAATCATCCCGTGGGGGGCAAAAAACCGAAGTTCCTACAGGAACCTGGGAGATAGGCAACCGGATATTCCATGAAGATCAGGGATACGGATCGGTCATAGAAATCCGGGAAAGCGCCGAAGGGCCGGTTGTGCAGGTTCGTTTCGATACCGGCAAGGAACTGCATTTTTTAGGGCTCCGCCGGAATAGCCGGATTACCAAGATCAATGCCTGCGATTGACCTTCAGGATAACCTGCTGCGCCGGATTCCCCCGGTACTTCGGGCCAGGGATTTCCGGCTTTATACCAAGGGAGGAAAACGGCTCCTAGACCTCTGGCAATCCGGCGGCGCGGCGGCGCTTGGTCATACCCCGGCCGGAGTGCTGCGGGAACTCAAAAACACCGCGGAACGGGGACTTTTCACAGCCTTTCCGCACCCGATGGAAAACCGTTTTGCCAAAGCCCTTTCCCGGCTTTTTCCCGGCGCTCTATTCAGGGTGTACGGGGATGAGGCTTCTCTTCGTCAAGCGCTGGCCGCGGCAGGCCATACCCTTGATGCCGGGGCCGCGTTTCCTGATCCCGCGGCGCCCCGGGCCTCCCCGGGCGGCGCAGAATCGCCGACTCTCTGGCGGCCTTTTCTGGATGATGATGAGCCGCCGTCTCCTTCAAAGCCCGAAGAGGCCGCTCTTTTGATTCCGATCCTGCCCTGGGCTTTGGCCCCCAAGGTGCTGGTCATCCCCGAATCCTTTGAACCGGCTCATGCCTATCCTCCCTCGGACATCCTATCTCCGGTCATCCTGGCTGCGGGAACCAGAAGTATATATAATTTACTGGCCGCGGGGCCAATGCGGGGCAAGGTTCAATTTCCCAAAATACGGCAAGCTCTGGCGCATAGCCCTTGGCGCCGCCGGGGAATATATTTACATTACTCGGACCCCCTTGACGACGAATCCTACGCCGCGTTATTCCTGCGCTTCCTTGGAGAGGGCTTTTTACTTCCCCCAAATAGGAACCTTCCGCTGATCCTGCCAGGAATCGTATCTCCCGGAGAAGAGGCGAAATTAGCGCGCTTAATCGGCTCTTGAGCAGTTCCTTTGCCGTTCGCTTTCTACGCGCCTTTTAGGGAAACACCTGTACCGCAGGATTCAATCCCGCGTCTTCCAGGACTTTCTTGAGAGACAACGCTCTGGTTTCCAAATATGAAAGAGGCAGCGCCGCTGCTGCGGGGTCTTCCGCTGCGGGCCGGGCCTTGCCGTACAGGTGAATATCCCGTATTCCCGGAATTCTGTTCCCGGTCGCATCTTTTTTAACCGGCTCCCCCGCGGCGCGGATCCGGGATAGCTCTACCACCAGTTTCTCCCAAGCGGAAGCCTCCGCCTGGGAAGGGGGTTTACCCTTCACCTGACAAAGCATGGTTTGGATAGTTACCGGTGCGGAGCCAGCCAAGTCCCTGATCGCGTTCATCAGGGACCGATAGGGCACCTGGGAGCGATTCATTTCACGATACCAGTCTTCGGTTCCGGCATCCAATTTAAGCCATATCTTGAGACCCATCGGTCCTGCCGCGGCATGGCCCAGCGTATCAAATAGGCGGCCCTCCAGCAGTCCCGTACCATTGGTGATAACCACCAGATCCGCTTCCGGGGACCATGTATCCCGAATCAGGGAAGCGCGCTCTAAAGCATCGGAAAAATAAGGGGATATGGTAGGTTCCCCATTACCGGAAAAGCAGATATCCTTAACCGTAAGCCCTTGGGCTGCCGCCTGAGACAGTTCCTGTAGGAGCTGCTTTTCCATAAGCTCAGGCGAAAACCGGCTATTGGTTTTGAAAGGGAAAACTTCACAGTAAGGACAGTCAAAGGAACACCGTTTATGATCCGGGAAAAGGTTGATCCCCATGGAAAGCCCCTGGGAACGGCGGGAATATACAGGGTATACCAGAGCGCCCCCTTCCCTGGACCGGTGGTTTTCTATGGAACCTATACGCATTCTACCAGATTAGCAGGGTTTTTGATACTTTACAAGTATTGCCTATACAGCCCAAAACGGGCCTACATAAAGAGGAGAAGGTCTTTCCTGCTCTGCTGCCCGCAGGCAGAGCGGAACCTTTTCGACCCTGCCCCCACAAAGCCCGGCGCGTCTTGCATCCTTCCCGGTCTCCGTCACTATCCGTCATACTTTGCAGATCCCTTCCAAAATTTTTTTATTTTTTTAGTAAAGTCAAAACATATACCGCCGATATAATAAGTGTTGGGAGGGTAAAATCTCAAATCATAGACGGTGCGCGTATCGACGTCCAGGCGCACCGTCTTTTTTTATTTATTGCCGGTAGTGTTCCAGAAAATTCCCTATCCGGCGTACCGCCTCGATGAGGGTTTCCTTATCCGGCAGGAAAACAATACGGAAATGATCCGGTTTATGCCAGTTAAATCCCGTACCGTGAACCAGTAACAGATGCTGTTCCCGAAGCAAGTCCAGAACAAACAGTTCGTCGTCGCGGATGTTAAACCGTTGGGTATCGATTCGGGGAAAGCAATACAGCGCGCCTTTGGGCATGACTACCGAAAGCCCTGGTATAGCGTTCACCAAATCTACAGCGGTATCCCGCTGTTCCTTGAGACGGCCTCCGGGAAGGATCAGTTCATTGATGCTTTGGTAGCCTCCAAGCGCGGTCTGAATGCCGAACTGGGCAGGGACATTAGAACAGACCCGCATATTGGAAAGCATTTCCAAACCTTCAAAATAGCCTGCGGCTGCTTTTTTATTCCCCGAAAGAACCAGCCAGCCGGCCCTGAATCCTGCGGACCGGTACGCCTTGGAAAGACCGTTGAACGTAACCGTTAAAACCTCCGGGTCTATGGCAGCCATAGGCGTATGGGTTACCTCGTCATAGATGATGCGGTCATATATTTCATCGGCATACACAATAAGTTCATGTTCTCTGGCTATCCGGGCAATGCCCTCCAGCGCCGCCCGATCATATACCGCGCCGGTGGGATTATTCGGGTTGATCACCACAATGGCTTTGGTATTGCAGGTCACTTTGGATGCGATGTCATCCAAATCGGGGTTCCAGCCGGCTTCTTCATCACAGAGATAATGCACCGCGGTCCCGCCTGAAAGAGTAACCGCCGCGGTCCACAAGGGATAATCCGGCATAGGCACTAAGACCTCATTCCCGGAATCCAAAAGCCCCTGCATGGCAATCATAATAAGCTCGCTCACCCCATTGCCGATGAAAATATCATCGATTTTTACATCCATTACCCCTTTGGACTGAAAATCATGCATGACCGCTTTCCGGGCGGAAAAAAGCCCCTGAGAATCGCAGTAACCTTGGGCATTCTGTAGATTCATGATGATATCCTGGATTATTTCATCCGGGGCATTAAACCCAAAAGCCGCGGGGTTGCCGATATTCAGCTTTAATATCCGAAACCCCTGGGCCTCCATTCGTTTCGCCTCTTTTAAGACCGGCCCCCGGATATCGTAACAAACGTCATTAAGTTTTATAGATTTGGTAAAGGTTCTCATAACAAATATGGCGCGGAATCCCATGCCGAAAGCCTTGGGATGAAACGCCGTAGGGCTTAAGCCCGTCCTCCAGATGATAAGATAGCGCCCGTCTGTCCGGGCGGCCAAGCGTCTGTCCGCTTTGCGCGGCATATTTTTCCATGCGCCTGGGACGCCGCCTTACCGCAAGACCGCGTCCACAGGGATTACCCCAACCCGAACAGTTCTTCAAGAAATGCCGCCACCCCTTCTTCCGCATTGGAGCCGATAACCAGATCCGCCGCTTGGCGTACCTGTTCTTTCGCATTGGCCGGAGCGGCCGAAAAAGCCGCGGCCTTGAACATGGCGAGATCGTTTTCCTCATCCCCAAAAGCAATGACTTGGGATTGTTTAAGCCCTTGATATTCCATGGCTTGTGTAAGTCCCCGGCCTTTGGAAACCTGCGCGTCCAGGATTTCCAGAAAGACCGGGGAACTCCTGACTATACTAATCCGGGCGCCGAAACGAGCGTGTAAGCGGCTGCGGATACCCTCGTGGGTTGACGGATCGGAGATAAACATACTTTTAATACAGCCTTTAAGACCCGGCGCGGCCAGGGCTTCTTTCAGGTTCCCAATCACCGGTTTTACGCCTGTATGCTTGTAGTACATATCCGCTTCTTGAGTGTAGTTTTCCGTCAGCAGTATGCTTTCGGAGCCGCCGCGGGTTCCGGGAACATACGCCTGATAGTACAGCCCTATACCCCGAGCCAGATCCGTACAATAATCCGCCACTTCCGTGTCAAGAAGCGCGGCGTTAAGAACGCTCCTGCCGGGCATATCCACCACTTCCGCTCCGTTGAAGTACACCATAGGCCCGGTTATCCCAAGGGTCTGCCGGTAGCGCTCTGCGGCCTCAACAGACCTGCCGGTACAGATAATCGCCTTCATACCGTGATCAACACAAGCCTTGAGGGTTTTGACGGTACGCTCACCGAGAGAACCCTCGGGCCGCAGCAGCGTGCCGTCCAAATCCAGGGCCAAGGCTTTGATATGCCCGGGATCGATTCGTTGATTGCTATGTTGCATACGGCCAGTATAGCCGCAATGTAAGGTCTCTCATAGACCTAATGCCCCGGATAATGCAACCATTCATCCGGTTCGGCGTCAAATTCCTATAGGAAATACGAGCGGTATCCGGTATACTAAGGACATAGGGATATCTTAATCATAAGGAGCTGTTCTGTGGAACAACAACATTCAACCGCCGCTCAGGTCATTATTGCGATAATTCCTATTGTAGGGATCGTAATGGGTTCTACAGTGGTATTTTTTTATTTCCTCTGGGATCACAAGCGTAAGACTTTGCTTATTCAGGCGGGGCAGTACGCCAAACCCAAATTCGATCTCCTGTCCTTCAGCTTGCTTGCAGGGCTGCTCCTCAGCAGTGTGGGAGTTGCGCTGACCCTCTTCCTTGCCGTTACCTTGGGGGCCAGTTTCGGGCTGTTGGGGGGAATCATCCCGCTTGCTATGGGAATCGGCTTGTTAGCCTTTTACGGGATTAAGCAGGGTACTAGAGGGTCATGAATACGGGAGACGATTTTAACGATCAGATGATCGTTGCAGAGGTCGTCTCGGGACAGAAAGAATTGTTCCGGCTCCTCGTGGACCGGTACCAGAAAATCATATATGGAATGGGAATGAGTTTTTTACATAACCCCGACGATGCTTCGGATTTTACTCAGGAAGTGTTCCTGAAAGTATTTCGCAGTCTCTCCCATTTCGAAGGGCGATCCCGTTTTTCCACCTGGCTTTATAAGATTGCCTATAATACCGCGGTGAACAGCATAACCAGGAAAAAAGAGTATCATAGTCTTGCGGAAGAAGACTCCCTTCCTGACGGGGACACTCCGGAGCGTACCGCGCTGCGGTCCGCGGTGCAGGAAGCCGTATGGGAAGCGGTGCGGGAGCTTCCCGAACGTTACCGGATCTGTGTGGACCTCTTTTTTTTCTATGACCGGTCCTATCAGGAAATTGAAGCCATTACCGGGTATCCGGTGAATACAATCAAATCCCATGTATTCCGGGCAAAGAAGCTGCTTCGGGAGAAATTGGAAGACTTTGCTGAAGGAAACATAGAATGACCTGCCGTATGAGGATGGATAAAGTGTATGGCGCTCTGGGAGAGGGTTCTCTTCCCCTGTTGTTCAGGCTGCAACTGGGAGTTCATGCGATCTTCTGCCGGGGATGCGCGGAGGAAATCAAACAACTGAAAGCGATTCGGGAACTCAGGGAGACGGATTTTTTCCCCCAGGCCCCGGAATTGGCGGACCGTATCATGCAACGGATCTGCGCGGAAGAGATTGAATCGCCTGAGGCGGAACAGGATTTTGCCCAGGGAGTCTCCTTCCGCAGTTGGGTGATCACCGGTTTTATCATTCTTATCTCTCTATCCACCTCTTTTTTCGGCATGGACTTTATCAAAGTAGCCGCCTCCCAGGGTTCGGCGTTCCTCCTCCCCATAGGGCTGACCATAGGGTGTATTGTAACCGGTTACGGAGCCGTGTTTATCGGCAGCCATCTGAAAGAACTATCCGACCGGTTTAGGCTTCATTAGAGGAACGCCGCCGGTTTATCAGCAGCATCAGCGCCGCCCCCAGGATAGCGCCGATAGTATCCGCCAGCCAGTCCCAAACACTGCAATCCCGCCCCGGCACAAAGGACTGATGAATCTCATCAATAATCCCATAGGCCGATGCGATGCCTATCACCGCAAGGAGGGTTAGGAAGCCGCGGGTTTTCCATTGCTTTTGAGAAGGCCACAAGCCGACCATACAGGCAAGCGCCATATAGGCGATCGAATGTTGGACTTTATCGAAACCAAAAATGCCTTTTGGCTTGGGAAGGATGCTCTGGGAGGAGAGAAACCATATTGCCGCAGCGATACCTACCGCGGGCAATTTTAGCGCTGTCATCATAGTGAAAAAGTATAATACATTATGCAGGCAGGGTCAAATGGAGAGGCAAGCAACATACCCGGGATCCTCCGGCTTTTCGGCTGCGTTCAGCACGGGAGCTTAACCCCCGGAACGATCCCCGCAGGGCCGCAGCCCTCGGTCTGAGGGGCAAGCCCGGGACAAAGGGCCGTCGAATACTGCGGCGGTTAAATTTATTCCATTTATGGTAAAGACCCCCGTACCCTCTTCCGAGCAGGTTCTGTTTCCCTGCATGATTCCAATGCCTCCTTAAAGATATGGGTTTATGCTATTCAGAGCGGCGGACGCTCTATCCTCGGCATAATCGATGGTCTGGGTAATCGGTTTACGGGCCTTACAAAAGCTTCAACCGTCAGTTATGCGCCATTTGGAATGCCCCAAATTTTTTCAGGAAAAAGCTGTTGACAAAATCAATAACAAAAGGTAATTTATGGAATGCGTATCCGGGGGATGAAAAATGGTCATATCAGCAATTCTCAGTTTTAAGCCTTTTACCTTTGCAAAGGCTCGAAAATCGAAATTAAACTCCTTTGGCCACGCAGGATCTGTCTACTTTTTAATACAGCATCTGACAATTTGGGCATTTTTTTGAAATTGAAAATTGCTGTGGGCATATCCCCACTTGCATAAAATTTTGATTTACTTTATACTATTCAAAGAAGGAGTTGCAATGACAAAGCAGATTTTGGAATCCATGGCAAAAGGGCTGGATAGTATGAGGTCTGTCCTAAAAGGCTATAATTTGATTGAAGTTTTTACACCGATTCTTCATAATCGTTTTGATTTTCCTGAAAAGTCTCATTTTCAATTAAAAGAAAATGAGATATTCACCGAAAATTTGTTCTTAAGAATTTGCATGGAGTTACGTCTTCGACAGTTACTAAAATTTAGTACATCAAATGGAGTATATGAAATAGGAGCTTGTTTCAGAAAAGAACTTGAACCAGGACGAATCTGTGAGTTCCATATGTTGGAGTTGTTTGAAATCAAACCAAATTACGAAGAATTATTCGAGCAAATTATTGACCTTTGTCAAACTGTGAATAATGTTAATTACGGATCATCTCTAAATATTGATATTATCCCTGTGTCAGATCTGGTTTCAGATATGGAAATTGATTCTTTTCGTCGCGCAAGCAAGAATGATCAGGATTTTATTACGCAATTTGAAACTTGTCTGAATACAAAACTTGAAAATATCAATAAAAATAAACGTGCATACATTGTTTGTGACTATCCAGTTGAAACAATGAGTGTTGCAAGGCGTAAAAAAGACAATTCTGGTTTGATTGAACGTTTTGAATTGTTCATAGATGGAATTGAAATTGGGCATGGCTTTACCGATTCTATAGATGCTGATGATGTAGAAAGTCGGATGAAAAAACTTGGATGGCGTGATGATGCTTTACTTGTCCAATTACGCAATAATGAACTGCCGGAAAGTGGCGGTTTTGGTATCGGGATTGAACGATTGATACAAATTTCTTTGGGTATTACATCCATCAAGGATATGGTTGTATCGCAAATATTATAGGGGGATTTTATGAATGAAGGTATGTTTCTTCCTTCAAAATTGTCTAAGGGGGATCTCGTTGAAGTTTTAGTATTGAGCAGTCCTGACGCTTACTATAATAAGGTTGGATTTGAACGCGGTATTGAGTACTTAAAGAAAATTGGCCTTGATGTACGATACCGCGACGAGATTCTTGGTGAACATGGGTATTTAGTCGCTTCCGCAAAAGAGCAAGCCGAGTGGATTATGGATGCCTTCAAAAATCCGAAAAATAAAGGCATTTTCCTTGCAAATGGCGGATCAAATTTAAACAGAGTAATACAGTATATTGATTTTAGCATAATAAGAGAACATCCTATGTTTATTATCAATGCTATACATATTTTTTATATCGGCTCCTGTTTCAAAAAATTTAATTAATCTGATATATAAATCTGTTTTTAATAGTTTCTCTTTATTCAACTGCGTTATATAATCAATATATTTAGCTCTGATTA
>JAITHW010000180.1 GCA_031279815.1 Treponema sp.
ACCAGGCTGACCCGAAAAGTGGTGAAGATCACCAACGCGGGGGCTTTCATCGAATTGGAAGAGGGGATCGACGGTTTCCTCCACGGGGACGATATTTCCTGGACCAAAAAGGTTAAGCATCCGGGCAGTGAACTGCAAGCGGGCCAGGAAATCGAGATCATTGTAATCGGCGTAGACCGGGAAAGCAGGAGCATCCGGCTAGGCATTAAGCAGCTTACCGAAGATCCCTGGCAGAGTTTTGCCGCTACCTATAAATCCGGCGCTCTGGTTGAAGGGGAGGTTTCTTCCATTACTGATTTCGGTATCTTTGTGCGGGTTCCCGGCGGTATCGAGGGGCTTATCCATAAAACCAATCTAGTGGAAAACCGGGATGAAAATCCCGATGAGGCTGTTAAGAAATACCAGGTGGGGGATAAGATAAAAGCGGTGGTGCTGGAACTTCAGGCTGAAAAACAGAAGGTTGCCTTTTCCATCCGGGATTATCAGAAAAAGGTGCAGCGGGAAGAGATGTCCCGGTATATGGCGGCGGAAGAATCGGACGATTCCACCTTTACCCTGGGAGATTTTTTAAAGTCTAAGGGTAATAATTAGCAAACCCTATCCGGTATGCTGTCGCAGATTGACATCCATAAATTTAATACCCTGATTGAGATTAATACCCTCATTAACTCAAATTATCAGGATGTTCATGCTCTATTAACTCATATCCTTGAGTCCGCGACCCGTTTATGCGATGGGGACGCCTCAAGTATTATGCTGCTCGACAAGGAGGCCAATGCGCTCTATTTTGAGGTTGCTTTAGGGAGTAAGAGAATTGAAATAAAACGGTTCACCTTAAAACCCGGAGAGGGCATTGCCGGATGGGTGGTGCAGCATAATAAGCCGGTCATTGTAAATGATGTGGTCAATGATGAGCGTCATTTCCGCAGTATCCCCCAGCAGATCGATTATTCCTCCAAAACCATGATGGCGGTTCCCATGCGGGTTAAAGACGAGTGCATTGGGGTCATTGAACTTATCAATAAGAAGCATGACCGGTATTTTGTTCAGGAAGACCTGGAATGGCTTGAAATATTCGCCAATCAAGCGGCCTTGGCCATTGTCAATGCCCAAAGCATTGAAAAGGCTCAAAGCGAAATCCAGATATTGCGGGCCCAACTGCAAACCGATAAAGGGTATCATACGCTGATCGCCAAGAGCCGGATTGTTTTGGAGAAGCTGGAGATCATCGAGCGAATCGCCCAAACCGATTCGTCGGTGCTGATCCTGGGGGAGAGCGGCGTAGGCAAGGAGCTGTTTGCCGAACAGATCCACCTCCGCAGTAAACGGAGCGATCATCCCCTGATACGGGTGAATTGCGCGGCGCTCCCCGAAGGTCTGTTGGAAAGCGAGCTGTTCGGCCATGTGAAAGGGGCCTTTACCGGCGCGGTCTCGGATCGGCAGGGCAGGTTTGAGGCCTCCGAAGGAGGGACTATCTTCCTGGATGAAATCGGAGATATTTCCCCGGCTTTACAGGCCAAACTCCTCAGAGTGATTCAGCAGAAGACCTTTGAAAAGGTAGGCTCCGATGTGTCCGTTACCGTTAATGTCAGAATCCTGGCGGCCACCAATAAGGACATTGAAACCCTGGTAGCCCAGGGGAAATTCAGAAGCGATCTGTACTACCGGCTGAATGTATTGCCCCTCTACATTCCTCCCCTCAGACAGCGTCCGGAGGATATCCCTGAATTGGGAATGTTCTTTCTTAAACGGTGTATGCAGGAAACCAATAAGCATTTCGACGGGTTTTCCAGTGAGGCAATGGAGGCAATGCTGTCATACTCGTGGCCGGGTAATGTCCGGGAGATGGAAAACTGCGTTGAACGGGCTTGTGTTATCGGAAAGAATAAGTGGATAGGGGAGGAAGATCTGTTTCTCAACAAACGGGTTATCCCCGGGTTTGACAAGGAGGGGAGCCGTAACCTTAAAACCGCGGTTACTCTATTTAAGACTCATTTTATTAAGAAAGTGCTGGAAGAACACCGGTGGAATCAAACGGAAGCCGCTAAGTCGCTGGATATACAGAGAACGTATCTGTCAAAACTTATTAAAGAATTAGTTATTATCAATCCTAAGGAGGAGTAGTATCATGGCAAAGACCCCGGAGCAAGCGGAGAAAGAAAAGCCGGCAAAGGAACAGAGTATACCCTTTGCCAGGGTCGAACAATCTGGAAGAAATGAAGCCCTAAGCACATCTGAAAGGCTCAACGGTTTTATTCAAAACAACCGCAGGACTATACTAACGGTTGCCATAGGCGCGTTCGTGCTTTTGGCAGGGTTTGTCTCGGTTTTAGTCATTAAGGACACTCTGCAAACTAAAGCCCTAGCGCGGGTTGAAGACTTTAAGGAACGGTATGAAACGCTCAGAATAGACCTTGCCGAAGCATCCAAGGAAGCCGAAGTAAACGCCTTAGTGGATGAACTTTCCGGGTTTGCATCAAAACATTCCGGCTATGCGGCAGCGCGGGGGTATGCTATTTTAGGAAACATCTATGCGGATAAGAAGGACTGGGAAGCCGCGGAAAATGCGTGGGCCGCGGGAGCAAAGGCAGGGGCAAAAACCTATTTGGCCGCGGTTTCTCTGTTTAACGCGGCTGTGGCCGCGGAAGAGCGGGGCAATATCCAGGGGGCGATCGATCTCTATGCCCAAAGCGCGGCATTGGGGGATATCTTCCCCGCGGCCGGCAGGGCGCAATTTCAGATAGGGCGGCTTGAGGAGAGCCGAAACAACAGGGACGCCGCGATTCAAGCGTACCGGGACCTTATAAATAAATGGCCCGATGACGCGGGGTGGGGTAATCTGGCCCAGAGCAGGATTATAAGCCTTACCCTGAGATAGAGCCTGTTGTGCAAAGGGGCCATGAAGAAAAAACTCAGGAGTATCTTTTTTCTAGGGGCTGTAGCCCTATGCGCCGTGGGGCCGGTTTCCTGCGGCATTGAGGACTATGTGTTTCTCCCGCCGGTGCCATCAGGAAATATTTCGGTTACTTTAAATTATAGGGCCGTCATTAACCTGCCCGATTTGAGCGAATATGAGAATTTCACGCATTTTACCATATATTACCGCATATATATCAGCGGCACTTCCTATCCCACCGTACATACCGGGAACATGAACGACCTGAACCCCGCGTTATCCGCGGATTATAACGCGATTCTGCCCTATACCAATAACGACAGCACCATCAGTACCTCAATTAATACGCTTTTCAAAAACAGGAATTATTATGCCCTTACCCTGGAAGGGGCCGACATAGACAAAGACGTTTTATCTAAAGACAACGCCCAGGGCAGGGCCGTTACTCTTGATTTTATAGTAACCACCCCTCAAACGACTCCCTCTCTGAGCATTGATAATCAGCAGTATAATTTACGGCGTTCCACCGGGGACGGGATATTTAACCCTCAGCCGGCGAACCGGTATTTCTTCAATACCCCGGACTTAAACTCCAGCGGGAATGTATCAACCATGATAAACGCGGATGTGGCGGACAGGTCCGAATTATCCGGGGACCGGTACACCTATGTCTCCATATACATAGTCGTTACCGGTATGGACAATAATCTTTCCCTTTTTTACAGCGCGCCCTCTTTTATCGGCGTTTTTTTCCTTCCCGCGCCGTGACGGGGGACCCCGGAGGCGGTCTCCCGCAGGTGAAGCGGTCCGGTGCGATTTCCCTGTCCCCGTAGGTTTCGCACGATAAAAAGCCCAAGGATTACACGGATTAATAAAGAATCCTAATCCATGTTATATCCTTTATTTATAGAAGATTATATCTTTGTTGCAGTAAAACCGCACCCGCGGGCAGGGGAACCCTTTTGACCGCGCTTACAGGCCGAAGCGCAGAATCTGAAGGAGACGGGCTTCCAATGCATTCGATTCCGGGGATGCGTAGGCCCCGCCAATGGAAGATTCCGGGACCAGATCGTCAAATATGATGCCCCGGGGGGCCTTTCCCAAAACAATGATCCGCCGGCCAAGAAAAACCGCTTCCCTAGGGTCATGGGTAACCGCTATGAGAAACCGGGGTTCCGCTTTGAGCAGTTCCAGGGTGGTTCCCATAAGCTCTATCCGTAGGGGTATATCCAGCGATTGGAAGGGTTCATCCATGAACATGAGCGCCGCAGGATAGGTAAAAGCCCTGGCAATAGAAACCCTTTGCCGCTGTCCCCCTGAGAGCGCGCCGGGATAGGCCGGGATTTTATCTTTGAGAGAAACCAATTCCAGAAAATGTTCCGCCCGAGATTCCGCGTCCTTGGGAGGCAGGTATTTTTTAATGGGCAGTACCACGTTTTCCCGCACTGTAAGCCAGGGAAGGAGCCTTGGTTCCTGAAATACAAAAGAGATACCCTTGCCCGGATTCTCAGGCTCCTTGTCCTCGTATATAATACGGCCCGACCGGGGTTCTAAAAGACCTGCCGCAAGCCGCAGAAAGGTGGTTTTACCGCACCCCGAAGGGCCCAAGAGGGCTACGGGATTTTCTTCACCCAATGTCAGGGAAACATGATCAAAGAGCACCTTCCTGCCGAAACTGAAACAGATGTCTTGAATGAGAAGTTTGCGAGATGATTTTTCCAGCGGCATTTTTTGACCGAACCCTGCTTTGCAGTATAGTCGAATAGACCCGCCTATGCAACGCGGTGAAGCGGGCAAGGTTTAAAGCCCTGCCGTGGAAACAGGGCCGCATATTTCACTGTTTCCTATTTCTTGCAATTTTGTTACATTTCTATTATAAGAGTTTTTTAATTATTATGGGAGTTATTACCATCCTCAATAAGATAAGCTCCCGCAACGCCAATTTCATTTTCCTTATATTCAAGGAGTTTGTACCCTATGATTGAAGTTCAAGGACTTACCAAAAGGTATGGTTCGATTGAAGCGGTGAAAGACGTATCTTTTGAAGTAGGTACGGATCAAGTGCTTGGTTTCCTTGGTCCAAACGGCGCGGGGAAAACCACTATTATGAAGATCCTCACGGGCTATCACTTTCCTACTGCGGGAACCGCGCTGGTAGACGGCGTTTCTGTTCAGGAAGACCCGGTGGCGGTGAAAAAGCGGATTGGGTATCTGCCGGAAAGCGTTCCCCTCTACGGGGATTTGACCGTAGACGAATATCTTTCCTTTATTGCCGGCGCCAGGCTCATTCCGGTTAAAGAACGGAAACAGGCGATCCAAGAAAGCCTTGCCGCGTGCGGCCTTGAGCAGGCCGCGGGTAAACGAATCGAAACCCTTTCTAAAGGATATAAACAGAGGGTCGGTCTTGCCCAGGCTATTGTTCACGATCCTCCTATCCTTATTTTAGACGAGCCTACCGGCGGGCTGGACCCGAATCAGATCATCGAGATTCGCGGGCTTATCAAGGAACTGGGCAAGCGGAAGACCGTAATCCTCTCGACCCATATCCTACAGGAAGTGGAAGCCGTCTGTTCTCAGGTGCTGATCATAAATGAAGGCCGTATCGCGGCGCAAGGAACCCCCGAAGCAATTGCCGGAACCTTCAAGGGAACCGATACGTGGGAACTGATCCTCAAAGGCGCGGGTATGCAGGGAATCACCGAGAGGCTCTCCGGTCTGGGAGAAGACCTAAAGCCGGCCCTCCTTGAAACCGGCCCTGAAGGAGGGATCACCCTGCATTTCTCGGTGCAAAGCGGGGAACTGGATGGAGAGCGGATCTTCGACTGGGCGGTGAGCCAAGGGCTTAAAATCCTCGGGATGAACCGGAAAAAACTCAGCTTGGAAGATATCTTTGTCAAACTCACAGGCGAACATGAGGAGGGCCATGTATGAACGCGGCGGAACAGAAGCGGGCTATGCCCTTAGAAAGCGCCCTGGCCCTGGCCGGGAAAGAACTCTACTCTTACGTCAATTCGCCGGTTTCCTATGGGATAGGGGTATTCTTCCTCCTCTTTGTATCCCTGTGGTTCTTCTATTTTAACAGGTTCTTTGCCTTGAACGTTGCAAGCCTCCGTCCCTATTTCGCCGGGTTCCCCCTCGCGTTTATCCTGGTCATACCGGTTCTCACCATGAAAAGCTGGGCCGAAGAACGCAAGCTGGGAAGCATAGAACTGCTCTTAACCATGCCCTTCTCCGAATGGGATTTGGTGCTGGGGAAATTTATCTCTTCTTTCATAGTGCTGGCGCTTATCATAGGACTGACCATTCCGGTACCGCTGACCCTTCTTCCTCTGGGGGAATTCGACGGCGGCGTTATCCTTGGGGAATATGCGGGCGCGCTTCTGCTGGGGGCTTCGGCTACCGCGCTGGGGCTGCTCCTTTCCAGCTTATCCAAGAATCAAGGCGGGGCTTTTCTCGGAAGCGCGGCGGCCCTGCTGTCGGTGATGCTCGCCACTCAGCTTGCCCAAGCAGTCAACCTTCCCCTATGGCTCGCCGAAGGGATCAACTTCTTTTCCCTGTCTTTTCACTTTGAGACCTTTGCCAAGGGGATCATAGATACCAAAGACGCGGCGTTCTTCATACTTACTACGGTAGGGTTCTTGTTTCTGAACACTCGGGTATTGCTTTTTAGGAAATGGGGCTAAACCATGACGAAGAAACAGCTTTCCCTTATCACCGGTTTAACCATTGCCGCCCTGATTCTTGGGCTGCTCATATCCCGCCGGGTATGGTTCAGGCTGGACTTAACCAAGAACCGGGCCTATACCATTGCTCCTGTTTCCCGGAATCTCTATACCGAAATCCCGGATCAGATACAGATTACCTATTATCTTTCGGATAAACTAAGCGCCGTTTCTCCCCTGCCCGGGGAAATTCAGGACCTCCTTCGGGAATACGCGGCTTATTCCCACGGTAAGATACGGGTTACTGTTCGAGACCCGGTTAAGGCAGGACTTACCGCCGCGGTGGAACGCCTGGGCATACGCCCCAATCAGATAGACACGGTGGAGCGGGATCAGGCTACCACCGCGATTGTGTATACAGGCATCACCATTGAATATCTGGATAATATAGAGGCGTTGCCCCTGGTGTTTTCTCTTGAAACCCTGGAATACGATCTGACCAGCCGAATCAGGTCCCTTATCCGGGGGGCTAAACGGGAAATAGGGGTTATCCTGGGAGATTCGGCAAAACAATGGAACAACGATTATCAGTACCTCAATCAGGTTTTTGTCCAATCCGGGTTTAGTGTCCGGGTCATACCTGCGGGAGACGAGATATCCGATACCCTGCCGGCCCTTTTTGTGCTGGGAGGAACCGAAGATTTAGATGAATGGGCGCTTTACCGCATAGACCGGTACATTCAGGGCGGGGGCAAAGTACTGTTTGCGGTGAATTCGGTGTATGTCAACGCCCAAAGCAACGAACAACCCAGGGTGATGATGGATAAAGGGCTGCTGTCCATGATTTCCCTGTACGGCGCTACCGTGAAGCCCGCGTTGGTTCTCGACCGGGCCGCGCTCAACCTTTCATACCGGGTGCCTACGGATTTCGGCATCTCCCTTGTGGAGCAGATTAAATACCCTCTGTGGATAGGGGTGCTGGAAAGCAACGGCAATACGGATCATCCGCTCACAGGGAATTTCAGCGGTTTGGATATGTTTTGGACCAACCCTATTGAACTCAACCCCGCGGAACCGGTGGACGCCGGGCCTCTGTTTACCAGCACCGGCGAAGCCTGGCTTATGACTAAGGATTTTGCCATAGATCCCAGAGGAGCGTCGTATCTCTTTGAACAGGAACTGCCCGATACCAAAGGGGTCAAAATCCTGGGCGCAACCCTTACCGGTAAGTTCCCCAGTTATTTTGCAGGGCTTCCCAAACCGAAACGGGAATGGTCCGAGGAAGAACTGCCGGATCTCCCCACAGAACCAAAGGAATCCAGGATCATCGTTATCGGGAATACGGAATTTGCCGCGCATTCTTATGAGTATACCTCTCAGTTGCGGGACTTAAATTTTCTCGTCACAGCCGCGGATTGGCTTGGCAACGACGACGATATCGTTACTATTCGGAATCGTCAAGGCCAGCATCAGCTTAATAAGATTCTTGATGAAAAGAAACGGGCTCAGGCTATGGCTTTCGCCAGGGCCGTCAATGTGATGGCCGTTCCCTTTGCGCTGGTCATAGTGGGCATTTTCATGGCCTGGAAGCGGCGGTCCAGGGCAAAGCAGATAAGCGGCGGCCGGGAACCGGCGGCCTGAGAACCGAGGATAAAAATATGGATAAATCGAATAAATATAATAAAAAAATTGCCCTGCTTGGGGGCTTGGTTGGGGTATTGGCGCTGCTGTATACCGCGACCCTGCTTTTCGACCCTGAACAAGTGAACGCCCGGGGCGCGTCCTTCACCTGGCTCGAAGCCAAATGGGCGGATCAAGCCGACCGGATAGAGCTATCCGGCTCCGAAGGGGATGTTACCCTGATACGGAAAAATAATGTCTGGTTTGTGTTTCGGGACAATACCGAATATCCGGCAAAGCAGCTTAGGATCGAGGACCTGCTGCGAATCCTCTCCGCGAAGGGGAGCTATCCGGTTCGGGGAACCGCGGCGTCTTCCCATGAACGGCTGGGGCTGGCCTTAGATTCCGCCTCCCGTATAGTTATCAGGAGCGGCGGCGCAGCGTACCCCCTGCTCGACCTTCTGCTTGGCAACGGGGACAGCACCGGCAAAGAGATTTACCTGCGCAAGAATGGGGAACAGGAAGTCCGGTCAGGAGAGGATAAGTTTTCCGGCTATGTGGACGGCCGTCCAACCGGTTGGTTCAATCTCCGGGTCTTCCCGGAGGAGAAATATCCGGGGTTGACCGTCGAATCAATTCAGCGGGTTACGGTGTACGCGCCGCCCCGGCTTAATGAAGAGGGCGGCGAAGCCGCGGCCCTCAAGACTCAAGCGCCCTTGGTTCTGACCAGATATGAAGGAGGCTGGACCGTAAGCGGCGTAACCGATGGGGATAATCAGCAGGCGGAAACGTATATCCGGTCTATTCTGGAAGCGGAGGGAGAGGATTTTGTAGCGGCGGAAGATGGCTCAACAAGGGAATCCCTTGGTTTTGTGTTGAATCAAGAGGACACTGGTGAAAGCTCCTCTTCCACGGGAACCCGCGTTAATGAAGGCCGTATCCTTCTGGAACTGGGAAACGGGCAGACCCTCACCCTCAGAGTAAGCGCGCCCTTAGAATCGAACCTGCGCAGCGCCTGGGTTGAGGGTTCTCCCTTTAGGTACGCTTTAGCGGAATGGACCCTAGGACGGCTCTTTAAGACCGGCTCTTATTTTGAGCGGCAATAAAAGCCTTGTATTTCTCCGGATCGCTTCTAAAGGCTACGATAGGAGACGCAGGGTCTTCTTTGGCTTTTTTCAGCGCTCCGGAGGCTTCAAATATGAGCCGTTCCGCATCAATGACTCTGTCCACCCGGGAACTCAGACCTATATACAGTTCAACCTTGTTCTCAAAGGTTTCGGCGTATTTACTTACAATCCGGTTATAGAATTTCTCGGATTTGGTAAACCCCTGATCCAGATCAATACTGGGCAGGATGACCATAATTCCCCGGTCTCCTTTTTCAAAGATAAGATCCCGGCGAAGGAATAATTTCACCGCCTCATCAGCAAGAAAGCGGAATTCCTTATCTTCCGGTTGTTCGGAACTCTGCATTTCTATGGCCATGAGAACCAAATCCTGCCCAAAAGAGGTACACCGTTTAAGCTCCGCAATAAGCCGCTCTTGAGCATGGATTTCCCGGCCTATATAACTCCGGGAACCGTAGAGCCCCATGGTTTCTTCCGGTACCGGCGCCGGAGGAACCGGCGTTGCCCTTGGGGGAAGGATATCCTTTTCAAGGCCGGCAACCGATTTTTCCTCCTGGGTATCATCTTTTTTATTTTCATACCGGGAAGTTTCATCCCTATGCGGCGTATCGGTAAAAGACGATTCCTCCTTGGTACCGGCATTATAGGCAGGGTTTACCAAGAGAAATTGAAAGATCAAGGTAAACAGGGCCAAACAGAGAGTGGCAAGCACCACCAGGAGCGTGCGTTTCAATATGGCGATCAGAAGTTCATAATCAATATAGGTATAGACCGCCTGAAGAGTTACCACTTGGTTCCCCATCTTTAGGGGTTGGGAAAGGGGCGCCTTTGATAAGCCGAATTGGAACTTAAAACCCGGTGAATCTCCATTCCAGGTAATAATCGTCCCCGGATCCCGCTCGAACGCGTATTCCCCCCGGGACCCGGAAAAAATCACCCCTTGAAGGGTTTTTGAGTGGAGAATCTCATTGGTGACGGTTTCCTTGAACGAATCATTCAGGCCCCCTAAAGTCCCTATAGCCGCGGAAAGTTTCGCAAGGTTGGAAAATTCCCTGGACGCTAAAGCGCGACGATCAGCAACACCGGTATAGACTCGAATTCCCGCGAATACTATGGATCCGAGGTATACGATGATACAGATACACGCAACAATACCGGATATAAGGGAAATCTTAGAAGATTTCGTGGTAGCGGATGTATACGTTGAAGCCTCGGCTGAATTGGTATAAGATTGATTCTGGCGCATAGAGATATTATATACGTTTTTTATTTATCATGCTAGAATAGGTACTATGACTTTAAGGAAAAGATGTTTGCCCTCAGGCTGGTATCCCCCGGATGAAGCGCAGGTTCGTGCTTTCTTGGATAGGATTCCTCACAAGAAGCATCCGCGTTCCGCCTTAGCCGCGATGGCTCCTCATGCAGGCTGGTTTTACTCGGGCAAGATAGCCGCCGCCGCGGTATCTGCTCTTACCCCCGATGCGGATACAATAGCCGTTATCGGAGGACACCTGCCTGCGGGTATGCCTCCGCTTTTTGCCGAAGAGGATGGAGTTGCAACGCCTCTGGGAAACATTGAAATCGATCGGGAATTCAGAGAACTCTTTAGAAACGATCTGGCATCTTCGGTGTTTTCTCAAAAAACCGCGGGGGATAGGTATCGGGACAACACGATTGAGGTGTTGCTCCCTATGGCGGCTTATTTTTTCCCTCATGCACGGCTGCTCCCTTTTAGGCTTCCTGGGGAATCGGCATCTTTTGAGGCGGGGAAAAGTCTTGCCCGAATAGGGCGGTCCCTAGGCCGCAAACCGGCAGTTATCGGGTCCACGGACCTTACCCATTACGGCGCCCCCTATGGCTTTTCTCCCCAAGGAAAAGGTAAACAAGCCTTAGAGTGGGTGAAGAATATGAACGACCGGGCTTTTATCCAGGCGGTAATCGACGGCGCGCCGGAACAGATTCTTGAGAGATCGGATAAGGACGGATCCGCCTGTTCCGTGGGCGCGGTTCTTGGGGCTCTTGGGTTTGCTCAAGCAAGCGGCGCGGACAGAGGGGAACTGCTGGTCTATGGCACCAGCGCGGATGAGGGCCGCGGGGATCAGGAAATACCTGAATCCTTTGTAGGGTATGCCGCGATAGCCTGGAGAAAACCGTAAATCATGACAGCCGTTTTTTTACCCCGGAAAACATAGGCGCGAATAAGAAGCTCTGATCCGCATCTTCAAGGATTTCCGCAAAACGCTTCCCCGGCATGGTAAAGAAAAACGTTCCCGGATCAAAGTATTGCCTGGACATGACGTCCCCGTTTCCTATGACCGCCCGCGGAACGGCATTACGCAATTCGCCGAAAGGAATACGGGCGACAGAAGCGCAGCCTGAACTCACCGGCATAATCACCGAATCAAAACCGGACGTTCTATAGGCGTATAGGATAGTCATAGCGGAAAGGCGGTCGGGGTCAACAAGGGCAAGAACCAAATCAGGGGTATCCCCTGTCCGGTATGGTTTTATTTCTATAGCGTCAAAACCATCGAGTACGGCTCGC
>JAITHW010000215.1 GCA_031279815.1 Treponema sp.
GCACGAGGTTAAAGGCCACGTCTGGGGAGACCGCTTCTTCTCCAAAATCCTTGACAGTTTCAAAGGTTTTCTCCCAACCTCTTGGTATGAAACCGAAAATCAAACCGGAAATCCAGTCAAAGCCCAGCGTATGAAGCGTGCCGGGGAATGGGAGTTCGGCGGTTTATGGCATTTTTTATAACAGGAGCGGAGACCGAACTATCCCTGATCCGCAAACTGACCTAACCTACAATGGACTTCCCTAGAAAAAAGAAAAACAAGAACACGTGGTTTCTAAGTTGTCCCCGATAGGATTCGCCAACGGCCTTCGACACGTTCAAAAGCGGTGGTGGAAAGTTGGATTTGTCTACCGTCTTCGGCCACAAGTTTGGCTTTTCCCATAACCACATTGACTTCAAGCACCTTCCATACAGTTCCGTCATAGGTTATTTTGCAGCCTTCCGGCGGAATGAGCCGGCGCTGTTCGTGGTAAAAACAGTGTTCATAGGCGAGGCAGCAGAGAAGTCTGCCGCAGGGACCGGATATTTTCATGGAATTAAGGGACAGGTTCTGGTCTTTTGCCATTTTTATGGATACTGGCTTTAATTTATCCGAAACCGCATGACAACAATAGCCTCTGCCGCAGACACCAAGACCTCCCAGCTCTCTGGATTCGTCTCTGACCCCAATCTGACGTAGCTCTATACGGGTTTTGAAAATGCTTACCAAATCTTTTACCAGCTCCCGGAAATCCACCCGGCTTTCTGCGGTAAAGAAAAAAAGTATTTTGGGGTCTTCCAAAAGATAATGTACCGAGACAAGTTTCATTTCCAGTTTGTGCACAGTTATTTTCTCTTTGCAAATGGCAAAGGCTTCTTTTTCATGTATCTTATTGGTATCGGATTTCTCCATATCCTCTTGGGTAGCGCGCCGTTCAATACGGATTACTTCCAAATTCTGCTGAGGCGAAGTTCTTGAAATGGCTCCGATAACTTGGGCTAAATCCCTGCCGTATCTGGTGGGAACCAGCACCATGCTTTTAGGATCGAGGGCTTCTTCGGGATAAACAGCGAGAAAGGTTTCATGGGAATATAAAAGCCGTAGCCGGTATATCGGCGTGTCCGGAGCAAGAGGCTCCATGTTCTGAGTAGGAACAATAACCGCAGTGCTTTCTAAACCGAGCCCGTCCTCCAGAGCAAGCATATCATAATCATCTGAATCGATTATATCTTTTTCCCGCATTTTCCTCTGTCCCTTTTGACTCTCTTGTCCCTCTCATCATATCCCTGTCCTCTGCCCTCTGTTCACACTTTTGCGTCTCTGTCCCCATATCTACCCTCCTTCTTGCCTCTCACCGCGCTACTGCATTAGATCCACCAGTAGGCCGGTAATCTCTTCAAGGCGGTGAAGAATATCCAGCTGGGCGGTTTGGCCCGCCAGAATACCCGCCGCAAGCTGTTCCAGTTTGGTATCCACCACTTGCACTATGGTAAAGTTTTTGCGTTTCAAAAGATTGGCGCCGCTTACCTGTTTTTCTGCGGTATACCCATACTTCACCACATAGCGGAGGAAGTTTTTCACCGCTTTTTTGTACCGCTTTATCTCTTCCGGCAGAGGGCGGTTCTTGAGGTCATCCCCGGCGCTGTGAATCTCGTCCAAAAGATCCCGCACAGTATCTTCGGAAGCCGGAAGGTCTTCTATGTCCCTCGGATCTTCGACCGTTAGGCGCTGCTGAGTTATCCGTTCCAGAAGGCCGGAAAACAATACTTTCTGCGGAGATCTGTCCCGTGCTTTCCTCGCTTCCGCCTTGAATCCGGAGGGCCGGCTAAAAAAAGCAGAAACAGTATCGGGAAAATCTATCTTAACCATGTTTTATCGAATGGCCTGAAAGAACTGATTTAATCCGTTTAAGGTCATCTTGTTCAGCCACCGCTCTTGCCCATTGTTCATCGGTTTGGCAGACCAGCACTTTGCCGTGGATAAGACAGCCTTCGTCTGCCTGTATCCGCCTTGTGATAACATCTCCCAGAATAAGGGCGCTTGAAAGGATGATGATCCGCTCACTGGCAAGGATATTGCCGTAAACCACGCCTCCGACGGTTATCATGGTGCCGCTTACATTGCTCTTTAACCGGGCGCGCTCGCCGATTACCACTCTGCCCTTAGCCTGCACATCCCCCTGCACGCTGCCGTCAATACGGGTGAATCCGTCTGATTCGATAACCCCGCTGACTCTGGTGCCGGCGCCTATAAGGGTGTTGAAATCTCCCCGCTTGCTACGGGTTATCATATACCCTCCGGCTACCGGTTTTTGGCGAGATTTGAACGGATATTGATATACTTATACGGGTCAACCACATCCGAACCGATATGCACCTCATAATGCAAGTGGGGCCCTGTGGAAAGCCCGGTATTGCCGATATATCCTATTACTTCCCCCTGCTGCACCCGCTGGCCCGCCTTTACCCGTATGGTAAGCATATGGGCGTACCTGGTATAAAACCCATGTTTATGTTTGATGATTACGTTGTTGCCGAAGCCGCTGTGTTCATAATCCACCGTAACCACTTGGCCGTCAGCGGTAGCAACAATCGGGTCCCCCTGACGGTAGGTTGAAATATCAACGCCTTTATGGATGTAATATTGGCCGGTAAAAGGGTTTTCGTTCTGCCCGAAAAACATGGAGATATGCCCGATGACGCCTTTTATGGGCCAGATGCTGGGAATTTCCGTAAGGAGTGCGCTTTGGGAGTCAAGAAGCACCCCGATTTCCTTGATAGGTTCTATAGTAGAGGAGAGGTAATCAGTAAGGCGCCGCACGTCGTTGACTTCTTGGAGCATCCCGTCGGGTGTTTCGTTTATATCAAAGAACGAAAACGAGGATAAATCCCCGCTGCCGCCTGAAGCGGCGGGAGTATTTCCGTTGTCCCGCCCCAGGGATGAGAGGGTATTGGAAAGGGCGGACTCAAAACCCCGGGCTTCCCGCAGCAGATGGGCGGTTTCGTCCCGCAATTGGTCGAGACTCGCTTGGGTTTCCCGCAGGCGGCTGTCTTTATCCGCGAAGTTTCCTTTGGGCGTATAGTTATATGAAACGCCATATAAAAAAAACGCGGCCATACCTCCCAGCACAATGAGGATAAAAAAGAGGATTGTCAGCATACTGATATGCAGGTTATAGACTTTTTTTTCAGAATGGGGGACTAAAACAACGGTATACCGTTTGGTAAGGCATTTACGCAGGGTCTTTAAAAAAGAAACGCCGGCTCTTCCCATAAAGACAGCCGCGTTTTTAACGTTTCGCACAATGGTATTTTCGATTTTTTTATATTCATGGACTGAAGTCACCATACACCTCTTACCTGTAATATCTCGGCATACGCCGAGTCCGAAGCCCCTATTCCTCCCTGTCTGCGGGCATGATTATATAATAACCGCATTATGTAAAAATGGTCAACCCCCTGCGGGGGATTCACGGGCTTCCTGTTGCGGGAGGGTTTGCGGTTTTAGTCACAACCCAGAAGTTGCGCCTCAGCGGAATTCGAGAGCGCACGGGCGCGAAGCACGTCGCCTTTAGGGGTGGTTTGGAGGGTCTATGACCCTCCAAATTCTCTTAAAGAGGCGCGAAGCGCCGATAATTCGTTATAAAATAATGATTCATGAAGAAGCAGGATAGTTTATTTTGGAACAAACCAGACCTTTGTTGGAACCAATATAACGCCTGCCGGAGCCGCCGGCGGAAGGGCGCGGTGCATGAAGCCGTTGCTTGAAGGTTTGGGAACAGCCTTCGGCTGCCTTGTGCCGCTGAAACAGCCTCCGGCTGGGGGGGTTGAGGCGGAGGAGGGAATGGGGGTATATTTTTTGGCATGGCAGAATATAGACTTGAACGGATAGGGCATCTTATCCAGCAGAAGATAGGCGTGCTTATCGTGGAAGGCAAAATCAAAGATTACCGGGTAACCCCTTTCCTCTCGATTACCCGGGTAACCGTATCCAAAGACTTGACCTGGGCCGACGTGTACGTCTCAAGCTGTAAAACTGAAAGCAAAACCGCTCAAAGCGTCGAAGGCTTGCAGAGCGCCGCAGGGTTTATTCAGTCCCAGCTTGCGGGAACCATGCGGATACGCCAAACCCCGAAACTCCGCTTCCATGAAGACCCAGGCATCCGGGAAGAATTTGAGATGATTAAAAAGATCGAGGCCCTTGGAAGAGAAAGCCTTGAGACGATTACGAACATCGAGCGGCTTTTAACTGAAAAATCTCCCTATGAACCATAATCCCTCAGGGTATGTCCTCCTCAACAAGCCTCCGGGGATAACCTCCTTTGACGCCTTGCGGGACGTGAAAAGCGCGTTCGCGCCGGCCAAGGCGGGGCATACGGGCACGCTGGATAAGTTCGCCTCAGGGCTGCTGATCGCGCTGGTTGGGCCGGCGGTAAAACTGGCGCCCTGGTTTTCGCAAAGCGATAAACGCTACGAAGGAACC
>JAITHW010000222.1 GCA_031279815.1 Treponema sp.
AGTAGTTGGAACCGCCGTAAAAGCTCCCTGTAGGGAGTTTTTGCGAAAACCAAGCTATACCCCTGGCAGGTATCGTTGAAGCAAGAATCCCCCGCCTTTAGGCGTGGGGAGTGTCAACGTCCTTCCGCCTGTTTCATAAGGTTTCGCTTTTTGAACTCTTCCGTAAGCAGGCCCATATCAGGCGGAATATGTACCGGCTCCGGAGAGGCGCTTTGGGCGGAGGCAACGTCTTTGAGCCCGTTGCCGGTTACGACCGAAACTACCACGGCATCTTTGGGGATCAGGCTCTGTTCGGAGGCTTTTTTCAAGCCCGCCGTGCCGGCAGCGCCTGCAGGTTCGCCGAAGATGCCGCAGGCAGCGCCCAGAAGCCGCATGGCTCCGAGAATTTCTTCATCGGAAACATTCACCGTAATCCCGCCGGATTCCCGGACAGCCCTAAGCGCCTTCTCGCCGTTTCGGGGAACCCCTACGGCGATGCTGTCCGCAAGGGTGTTTTCATCCATCATCTCAATAGGTTGACCTGTTTCAAGAGATCGGTTGATAGGACAGCAGCCCGAAGCCTGAACGCTGATCAGTTTGGGCAGCTTGTCGATGAAACCTATCTCGTAAAGGTCTTTAAAACCCTTCCACACGCCCGCAATGGTACAGCCGTCTCCTACGGAAACCGCCACGTAGTCCGGCGCTTTAAATCCAAGCTGCTCGGCGATTTCCAAAGATACGGTTTTTTTCCCCTCCAAAAGATAAGGGTTGATCGCGGCGTTCCGGTTATACCAGCCCCATTTCTCAATAGCCTCTGCGGAAAGCCGGAACGTATCCTCGTAGTTTCCTTTAACGCTGATAACATTGGCGCCGAAAATCATAAGTTGGGCGACTTTCCCTTTGGGCGCCCGTTCAGGTACAAAGATAAATGACGTAAGCCCCATAGCGGCGGCATTGCCCGCAAGGGAAGACGCCGCGTTGCCTGTGGAAGAACAGGCAACCACAGACATCCCCCCATGACTCGCCCGAACCACCGCTATTGCAGAAGCCCGGTCTTTAAGGCTGGCGGTCGGATTCTGGCCGTCGTCTTTAATGTAAAGATTACGCAGCCCCAGCCGTTCCCCCAGCCTGTCCGCTTTGTACAGCGGCGACCAGCCGGCCCGCAGAAGAGCCGGCGCACTCCCCTCTTCAATCGGAAGCAGTTCTTTATACCGCCACATAGAATAATCTTTCCGGCTTGCCAGCTTTTCCCTGGTAAGCTGAGATTTGATATATCCGTAGTCATACACGATGTCCAAGACGTTTCCGCATTTTTTACACGTATAGGTATTATCACCGGCCTCATGTTTTTCACCGCATTGTATACATACCGCGGCAATGACCTGTTTCATAGCAAGATTTCTCCTAAAATTATCGGTATGAGTTGCAGGCGAACAGGCGGCTGCCGCAACGCGGTTCCTTTTAATAATCCGTTGCCCGCATTACCTGCTCGCTCTTCCCCGTTACCTGATCAGCCCGGTTCGCTCGTTGAATTCGGTGATCAGAGCGTCAATCTCTTCGGCCTGCTTCTGAACCCCGAGGAAGGACTTTTCCTGATGATACCACTGGTCGTTCAGTTCTTCCGCGGTCCGCCCCTGCTGCTCAACCCAAGTAAAATATTTTAGGTTGTGAATCCGCTTGCGGTCAATATAGGTGAGTTCCTGTATATTGTCCGTGCCTTCACCTTTGAGGCTCGCCGCAAAGTCCGCGGCCGCGTTAACCGTCCGGTATTCCCCTGCTTCCTGCCGGAGTTCCTCAAGCCGGGAGCGGTACATATCCATCGAATCGGTAAGCACTGTGGCAACCACATCTTTGGAGGTCAGCTCATAGTATTTGGCGAACTTGACCGCGCAGAGCATATTAGAAATCCCTGAAATCCCCATAAGCGCCAAAGCATCGGCCTGTTCACAGGTAAGCCCTACTTCCTTGATGAGATATTCCCTGCCTGCATCCTCGTTAAAGAGCCGGAGTATCGCCATAGCGTCATGATCGTCAACGGCAATGACCATATCCGTATTCTTCACATTGTGAACCCAGGGAACGTGTTTATCCCCGATGCCCTCAAGCCGGTGCGCGCCGAACCCGTTATTGAGCAGCGTAGGGCATTGCAGCGCCTCGCCGGCCGCTATCTTGCTTAAAGGATACCGCTGTTTGAGATAATCCCCGCCCGCGAGAGTTCCTGCGGAACCTGATGTGAAGCAGACTCCCGCAAAGGCGCCGTCTGTGCCCTTGATGCTTTCAAAGGCTTCCGCGATGGCGCTGCCGGTTACATGGTAGTGCCAGAGGTAGTTGCCCATCTCCTCAAACTGGTTGAAGACCAATACATCCCCGCGGGTAGCCTTGAGTTCGTGGGTTTTATCGAAGATTTCCTTTACATTGGATTCCGTACCCGGAGTAGCGATGATCTCGGCAGCAACCGTTTTGAGCCAGTCGAACCGCTCCCGGCTCATGCCTTCGGGCAAAACAGCCACCGAATCCACCGCCAGCAGCTTTGAGTTAAACGCTCCGCCGCGGCAGTAATTTCCCGTCGAAGGCCAGACCGCCTTTTGACTTACCGCATCGAACTGGCCCGTAACGAGCCGGGGAACCAGACAGCCGAAGGAGGCCCCCACTTTGTGACAGCCTGTGGGGAAAAACTTCCCTGCCATGCAGATAATCCGGGCCTCCACGCCGGTGAGCTTTGAGGGCAGCTCAATAAAATTAGGCCCTCCGTAGAGTCCGCCGGATGTTTTGGGTTCATTTTTCCAACTGATACGGAACAGGTTGACCGGATCGATATCCCAAAGCCCTACTGGTTTCAGCCGGGTCTTAATAGACTCCGGGATCAGGCTCGGATCCTTCATCTGTGCAAACGTGGGGATAATGACCCCTTTTTCTTTAGCTTTCCGGACATTCTTTTCCAAAGTTTGCTTATTACTAGTCAAATCTATCATACATAATTCCTTTCTATGAAATATCCTTTTTATATGTACTATATTTTTTGGAGGTGATCAACAAAGTACAATAAGCCTAAATAGTCAAATATCCGGATTATCCGGTATCGTTTATGCTGAAAAATGCGGGGAATGTAAAGATACCGTGCAGCGCATAGCAACAGCCCGCGCCCCGACTCAATGATGAAATAAACACGGGACTTTTTCTCTCCGGTAGACAAAAAGATAAGAAATAAATCAAATGGCGGGTGTACAGCCCGGAATTCAAAGACGAGGCGGAGGCGCAGAGGGCTTAGGGGTAACGGAAACGCGCTGCGCATGTGGGCGCAAAAGGCGCATGAGCCGGCGAACCACGGACTGCGGGCGTTCCCCGGTCATGGCCGACCGTGAGATGAGGAACCGAACCGCCTAGGGAAGGAGAACAGGGCGTTGCATCTATGATAAAAGTCAGGCGTTTTTTCAAGATCGAATTATTTTCTTGACGGTGTTATCGTGAGGAAACCCGGAAAGGGGCGGGGCAATGGACGGAGCGGTACTCTATCAGCAGCGCGGACAAGAGGGATATGGAATTACCGGAACATCCGGCGGCTCCGGTTCTGTCGGCCTTTGCCCCGCTATGCGTTATAGTAATGGATAAGGAGAAACGTGTGAACTATGATAAAATCACGAAACGTAACGTTTAAGCAGCTCAAAGCCTTATTTAAGGAAGTCGCGGAACAGCAAAAAGACCTGGTTCGGCGGTTTAAGGAGACCGACAGGCAGTTTAAGGAGACCGACAGAAAGATCGGGAAATTAGGAAGCCGGTTGGGAGACTTGATAGAACACCTGGCCGCATCGAATATTGTGGAAAAATTTCAAGAATTGGGCTATTCGTTTACCCATACCTCACGGGATCATATACTCAAAGATGAACGCCGGAGATATGCCGAGATAGATATCTTGCTCGAAAACGGCGAATATGCCCTGGCGGTGGAGGTAAAATCCCTATTTGCCCTGGCGGATGTTAAAGAACACCTCAAGCGAATGGAAATCCTGCGCGCTTATGCGGACGGCCGCCAGGACAAGCGCCGGTATATAGGGGCAATAGCGGGCGCGCTGGTTAATGAGGATGCCAAAGACTTTGCCTTGACAAGCGGGTTCTATGTTATCGAGCAGTCCGGGGATACCGTACGCATCAAGCATCCGGTTCAGGTCAAAACATGGTAGAAACAGCGGCGCTTAACGCTGAAGGCATACGAGAACCGGAAAATATATCCGCGGATTCGCGCGTTCACCTGCAATCTTGACGCCATGAGAACCGCGCCTCCATAATCGGCGGCACGGCACGGGGGAAATCTGCCCCGATGGGTGTGGCTTGGCTTGTTGGATTAGGTCTCGTGCCATAAATCAACAACATGTATCATTCGGGGATACCCTCCGGGGTAAAGCTAACTTTTGAAAGATATAAAAAGTCCGCGGATTAACACGGATTTCGCTACCGAGCGCTGGAAAAAGGCCCTATCCGTGAAAATTCGTGTAATCCGCAGACAATGTTTAAATGCTTTTGACCTGCTTGACCTCCCTCTTATCCTATTCGTTATATTATGTATATGGAATCAGCAAACTATACGCCAACCAAAGTATTGGCAAAACAGGGAGTCGCGGCAGTGGGCGGTATCGTAGGGGGAGTTGCCTTTTTAATCATGGGAGCGCTCCCCTCTGTAGTGGGAATCGCGGTAGGCGCCGCAGCCGGCGCGGCGGGTATTGGGGCGCTTCTTTCTAAGGACCCGGATGACAAGAAAGCAGGAGCCGCGCTTACTGCCGGAGGAGCGCTGGCAGTGGCGTCTAAACTGATAAGTCCCGCGGCGGGGACCCTTTTAGGCTTAGGAGGAATCAGTTTCCTCGCTATGGGAATCTGGAACGGCGTTAAATTCCTCAAAGGACTCA
>JAITHW010000029.1 GCA_031279815.1 Treponema sp.
CCCGCGGGGGACACCGCCGCTTTAGATAAATCGATAACCGCGCCTTTGACCCCGCCGGAGGGAACCCCGGTAATACCCGTTACCGGCACATGGCCCGCGCTGACGGTTAAGGTAAATTCCTCAGTATAGTCGGTTTTTTCCGAGAGGCCGTTCTTAACCGCGGCGGAGAGCGTGAGGGTCCCCGCTTCTTTCGGGGTAAAAACCGCGCCGTCCGCATCGGCCTTTACCGCGCTGCCTTCGGCCACGGACCAGAGGATGGTTTTGTTCGTCGCGCCCGCGGGGGACACCGCAGCCTTAGATAAGTCGACGGGGGAGTTTTTTACGCCTGCAGCGGGAACGCCGGTAATACCGGCAACAGGCACGAAATCCGCAGAACCGCCGCCCGCGGGGTCGGGGCAGCCTGCGGCCAGGGCCAGCAGAACGCCCAGAAAGCCGGAAATAATTAGTTTTTCAATTTTTTTCAAGCGTTTCATAATACGCCTCTTCCCTTGCGGGAAAATCAGTATGCCCCCTGTTTCAAAACGGAACCGAATAACATTCGGCAGACCGGCCGGCCAAGGTTTGAACTCAGGGGTTCCTCTTGATGAGGGCGCTGGGGGTAAGGTTACGTCAGGCCATAAACGCCTCCTTTGCGGGAAACTTTTGTATAATTTCGCGGCGGCGCCGGGTCCGCGGGGTTTTAAGGAACGCTGCCCCGCGCCTCCGGGAGGACCCCGCGTGTTTTCCAGGCTCAATCCGCGGAACCTGGAAAAGTTAAGCGCCTGTACGCCAAAGTCTCCCGGCTTACGGGTCAAGCCGTTTGCGCCGGCCTTCCCGGGCTTTTTAAGCCCGGTGGCCGTTGTCGGCGGAAACGTCCCCGATTACGGTTACGGGATAGCGGAGGCATTGCACCTCACTTCCTCTGAAGCATACAAGTTTAATATGCGTTATAAATACGTGGTTTGTCAAGGGGGGGCATCGGTTAATAGGATGCAAAATTACAAAAAGCGCCCCCACCCAGGCCATAGGAACGCGGAAACAAAATCAAAAAGCAAACCGCAGCTTTTAGGCTGGCTCTGTTTCTTCCTGAGTAGAAGCAGCGCCTTTGAGGGAACCCAGGTTCTCCAGTACGGTCCTGCCCGAGTCCGCCAAAACAGAAGATTCGTTTTTTATCTTGAGAATCAGCGCGGTTATTTCATGCAGGTTTTCTAAAATCCGCCGGCTTTCCTGGTTCTGGGTTTCCGCCGCGTCTTCGATGCGCCGCTCTTCGGCTTTTACGGTTTCCGCTAACTCTACAATACGGTCGAATTGGGTCTGGGCTTGAACCGAAGACGCGCAGGACTCGCCGATGAGCTGTTTAACCTCTTTGAGGCTCCGCTTGATTTCGCCGGCCTCTCTGCCGGAATTATCCGCCAGCTTCCGAATCTGCTCCGCCACCACCGCGAAACCCTTGCCTGCGGCCTCTCCCGCGTGGGCGGCTTCAATCGCCGCGTTCATGCCCAGAATACCGCTCTCCGCGGCGATGACGCCGATAACCTGGCAGGTATTGATAAGCTCCTCCGATTTCCCCGAAACCCCCGCGATGAGTTCCCGGATTTGAGCAATCCGGTTTTTCCCTTCCTGAGACGACGCGGTGAGCCGCTCCACGGTCTGCGCGTTCCGTTCCAACGCCGTATGAATCCCTTGGACGCTCTTTACCATCTCTTCTATTCCCGCGGAAGAGCGCAGCACCGCGTCGGCGGTTTCATTGATATTATTGGACAAAGTTCCGACGCCTTCAATGCTTTTCGACATTTCTTCTACGGTCCGTTCGTACACCGTACGGAGAATCTCGTTGAGCTTCTTTTTCTGCTCTTCATTGATTATTTTCTGAATGTCAATGAAATGCCTGCAATTTTCAGGCTTATTAAGACCGTTGATAATCGCAACCACCATCTGCTCGCAGGTGGCGTACCCGCAGGAAGCGCAGTCCAGTATATCACGAGGGCTTGTTTTGTACATCTTGCGGTGGACTTCCTGTATCGCGTTCTGAGACGGCACAACAACGCTCTGCTTAAAAAGTTCCGACCGGTCGGTATAGGCGCGGCTGTACAAGCCCTCTTCCCAATAATCGTTCAGGAGCTTTTCAAGACCGGATTTTGAAAAATGCTGGCCTCTCTTTCCGTAAAGCGACCGGGACTCCTTGCCCCGGCGCTCGATGTTGTTTTCCATCTCGTCGGGATGTTTGTCTTGATTTAAAGTTCCCGGCCCTCCGTTGCAGCCCATTTTGCAGCTCAGACAATCAACCAGAGCGTAGGCTGGACGGCCGTGCTGTTTTATCACTTTTTCTAAATGAGCGAGGTAGCGGTAGACTTCAGGATTTCCTTCTGTTTTTTTGGTATGCGACGAGGCGTCCCGGTCATACCGTTCAAGGGTACGCAGAAGCCCTCCGGGAGAAGAAAACAGCACTCCCCGCTCTGCGGCGGGTCCGTCGTAAGGGGTTTCAGGATAATCGGAAAGCCGCAGGTTCCCGGCTTCAAGACTCTCTTGTATTGATTTGAAGGTAACGTTGTAATCTCCAAGACCGGTTTCATCGAATTCCCGGCGTTTGGCGTAACAGGGCGAAATCGCCGCGATTTTGTGTCCTTCGTACTGAGGATAGAAGCGTTTGATCATCTTCATGGTATGCCCCATAGGGCTGTCCACCGGGGCGAGATAGGGAATGAGTTCGGGACGGTAAATTTCTATGAAGGTTACTAAAGACGGGCAAGGCTGGGCTATAACAAGCGGGGGATTTTTCTTTTTCCTGTATGCAACGTAGGATTTAACGGTCAATTCCGCGCCGAAACTCACGTCGAATACCGCTTTAACGCCCAGTGTTTTTAAGTAGCCGTTGAATCTGAGATATTCGCCCGCAAAGGTCGCGGCGATAGCCGGAGCGGTGACCGCGATAATGGAGGTTCCGCTTTTCAAATCCTGCATAAATTGGCCGAAATCGTCAATCCCTATCCGGGCGTTGTGCGCGCAGACATGGA
This sequence comes from Treponema sp., assembly GCA_031279815.1. Classification (GTDB taxonomy): domain Bacteria; phylum Spirochaetota; class Spirochaetia; order Treponematales; family Breznakiellaceae; genus JAITHW01. The sequence goes on from JAITHW010000029.1 coordinate 2,994, forward strand.
CGCACTCCCCGCAGCCGATACAGAGTTTCGGATTGAAGTTGACCGCGTTTCCGGAACCGTTATTGCACATTTTAACCGGGCACGCCATGATACAGCGATGGCAGTTGACGCACTTTTCCTCGACAACTTGGATTACCGGACGTAATTGCTTAAGCATAGTGTTCCCCACAATAAGTTTGTCTTAACTTTTTACGTTACTATCCTTTTTGTAATCTCGCAAGAGGCACGGCAGGCGCTTTTTCACCTTACAACTCTCCGTGCCTCCGTGAGACCTATTTCGCTGTCTCTATCCGTGAAAATCCGTATAATCTGTGGACCTATTTAAATGAACTCCCCGGGGAAGTTGGGAGCAGGTTGGCAGAAATTTTATGCGGCGATAGCCGCGGAATGGACCTGATGAGGCGTTTTGTGTTAAACAGCAACACAGCCTCATCTATCGGCTTTAGCGCATCCGCCTTGCCCTTAAACCAGCCGCCCATCCTGTTTGAGTATCCCGTTTACCCGCTCGGCAAGCGCGTTCTCGTAACAATGCGCCTCCCGGTCATACCGAGACCCGCCCATACTTCCGCTTCACCGCTCCTGTCCGGGGCTTTACGCTGCGGAGCCGCTCCAGCCGGGCGCGTCCCCTCGGCACATATTCGGCACAAAGCCGAAACTGCGGATCCGCCCTTCCATACAGTGCCGGCACTCCGCGGCTTCGTCGCCGGTGCATATCTTGTTGTC
>JAITHW010000100.1 GCA_031279815.1 Treponema sp.
TCAATTCTTTGAAGGTATGTCCTTCATCTTTAAAAGCGACCGCACGCCGTTTATAGTCATTGCTATACATATTTTATATATCGGCTCCTAGTTCATAAACTTAAATTAATCTACTATATTCCAATTCCAAGGGTTCAACATGAACCGTTGCCGCCATATCGAATTGTTCTTTAATCATATTTTCAATAACGGTTGCCGTTTTATGACCGTTTTCTATCGTCAGATTTTTATCAAGCCTGATATGCAGCGTTAATTCTTTATGTAACACGTAATTATGCAGATGAAAATGATGTATTTTCAGGTCGTCATTATATATCTTTTTGACTTCCGTATTTATTTTATTAATTAAATCCTGTCCGGGTTCTTCGCCCAATAACTTTGTTATTGTTTCTTTCATAATTTCAAAGGTTGCGTAAAACAGCATTAAGGCGATAATTATTCCCAGAACGCTGTCAATCCACCAAAATTGTTTTGCAAACCCTATACCAATCAATACGACTATTGACGACAATGCATCGGTCCTGTGATGCCAGCCGTCCGCTTTTACGCTGATGCTTCCGGTTTTCCGTCCGATATAAAACGCATATTGCGCCAATAATTCCTTTAGGATTATTGAGAAAACGGTTACAATAACCGCTATTGCCCCGTATTCGGTTTTTCCCCTGTTGCTGAATTGGGTTATTGAATTTTTAAAAAAATCATACGCGATAATGCCTAAAATAACGGCAATAAAGAGGGAGGCGATTTGTTCCCAGCGCCCATGCCCGAAAGGATGTTCCTTATCCGCTTTTTTTGAGGATAGTTTAACCGCGATCACCACAATTACCGAACTTATGGAATCGGAAAGGGTATGCCATGCGTCCGCGGCCAACGCGATTGAGCCGGTTATTATACCGGCCCATAATTTAAGAATGAATAATGCCGAATTAACAATGACCGATGCAATTCCTTCAATATATCCGGCTTTTGTTTTATCCATAATCATAAATCCCCTCTTTATTATATAATACGCTTTTTTGTTGTTTGTCAAATGAGAATACAATCCGGCATAGACCCCTCACTTTCATGCCTCAAAATTCAGGCTTGACGATTCTCATATTACAGGGCGGGTATGTCCCTTGGCAAAAGAGCATGAGGTGGTTAGCATATATCCCATGATACAGTGGGAGAACAATGAACATAAGATTCCGATAAAGTCCTGGTGCGCGGATGCGGATCAGATAACTTTGGAACAAGCAAAAAATCTCGCAAACCATCCGGCAGTGAAAGATCACGTAAGTTTAATGCCCGACGCTCACGCGGGATTCGGGATGCCCATAGGCGGGGTAATCGCCTGTGAAAACGCGGTGATTCCCAATGCGGTGGGGGTTGATATAGGCTGCGGCATGAGCGCGCTAGAGACAAGCCTCGATGCCGGCAGGTTTACCGGCATGGCTCATTTACGGAAGATCATCGAAGCAATAAAGCGGCGGATTCCCGTAGGGGAAGGAAAATCCTATAAAGAAAAAATCGAATGGGCAGGATTCGAGGAGTGGCGGTCCGCGGCCGGCGGCGGCGTTCCCCCGTGGTGGACGGAAAAAGGTGACGGCCTTGACCGGCGCAACTTGGGAACCCTCGGCGGGGGGAATCATTTTATTGAAATACAGCGGTCGGAAACCGGCGGCGTATGGGTGATGCTCCATTCAGGCTCCCGGAATATGGGCCAGCGCATCGCGTCCTATTACCACCAGGAAGCGAAGAAACTGAACGGCGGTATGGGCATCGAGCTTCCCGATCCTGATTTGGCGTTTATTCCCGCGGATCACAGCTTGGGCGCGGCGTACATTCGCGATATGAACCATGCGCTCTCTTATGCCCTTGAAAACCGCCGCCTTATGATGCAGCATATTAAGGAAATTCTCGCGGGGTTTTTCCCGGATATTACCTACAGCTTGGAGGTTGCTATTCATCATAATTACGCGGCCTTAGAAGAACACAAGGGAAAAGCCTATTGGATACACCGGAAAGGAGCGACCGCCGCGAAAAAGGGTGAGCCCGGCATAATTCCGGGGAGCATGGGAACCCCTTCATACCTTGTGGAAGGGCTTGGAAATCCCGAATCCTTTATGTCCTCTTCCCACGGCGCGGGCAGAAAATTAAGCAGAACCGCGGCCAATAAAACCCTCTCTCTGGAAGCCTGCGACGCGGCTATGCAGGGCGTTGTGTACGACCGTTTCGGTTTCTCCCGCAACCGGGGTAAGGGCGGGGAAAAATTGCGCGATTTAAGCGAAGCCCCCCTTGCCTATAAGGACATCGACGCGGTTATTGCGGCGGAAGAGGATTTAGTTACCCCGAAGGTTAAACTGACCCCCCTTGCGGTGATTAAAGGATGATCCTCCCTCATGCGGGCTTATTCGGAAACCTAATTCATGTTGCGGGATCCGCGGTTTGTCCCGGCTCCCCTTCCCGGGGCAAAAGTATTTAACTTTTGAAGGATATAAAAAGTCCACGGATTAACACGGATTCCGGTACATAGGGTAAGAAAACGTCTAAAGCAACCGCCGGTTTTCTTGAAACACCCTCCTTATCCGTGTAATTCGATTACCTATCTCTTTTATTAATCCGTGAAATCTGTGGACCATGTTTAAATGCTTTTACCCCGCCTCCCCTTCCCTTTCCCGGTAGAATGATATATGGTAGATCCACGAATATATGATCGAACTGGTTGCTTTTCTGGGAAATCCCGGCAGGGAATACGCTCACACCAGGCACAATGCAGGACGCATGCTGGCGGAGAGGCTTTCCTTTTTCCCATCCCTTCATTGGCGGAATACGTATAAAGGGCTTTACGCAAGCATAACGGGGAACAGGCTTTTGCCCGGTGACGGCTGTAACGGGACGGGCCCTTGCGAAAAAGCCCTTCCCCCTACGCTCCATTTCCTCATGCCCGAAACCTATATGAACCGATCCGGAGAGTCTGTCGCCGCGGCCGCGTCTTTTTTTAAGATTCCGCCGGATCGGATCCTGCTGGTTCATGACGAACTGGAACTCTCTCTGGGGCAGGCCGCGCTGAAGTTTTCAGGAGGGCTTGGGGGACACAACGGGCTGCGCTCTATGAGGGCCTGCTTTAATACCCCGGATTTCTGGAGGATGCGCATAGGTATAGGCCGGCCCGGCCATGACGATATATCAGGCTGGGTGCTTTCGGATTTTACCCTGGCCGAGCGGCCCTTGATGGAACAGGCGCTGAACGCCTGCGCGGATGCGCTGCTCCGCGCGTTGATTCAGGGCCCCCAATCCCTGCTGCCGGAATGGAACAAGAAAAATATCCCCGATGCCGGAGAAAAGCCGTGAAAGCCGCGTATATTGATCCGGTACGGGACCTGGGAAAGCTGTTATTGGAAGTTGAAAAACCGAACCGCTATGTAGGGGGCGAATACGGGCGGCTTGCAAAACAGGGCGCGGCGCTGCAGGCCCTTATCGCGTTTCCCGACCTCTATGAAATCGGCATGTCCAATCAGGCCCTCAGAATCCTCTACAACGGGCTTAACCGGATTGACGGGGTTTCCTGCGACCGGGCTTTTGCGCCGGCGCCTGATTTTGAAGCCCTGCTCCGGAAACAGGGGCTCCCCCTGTACGGCCTTGATACCGGCATACCCTTGGGGGATGCGGACCTCCTCCTCTTTACCCTAGGTTATGAATTGGGCATTACCGGAGTCCTTGCCATGCTTGAAGCCGGGGGGATTCCCCTGCGCGCTCATGAGCGGGAGGGCCCTCACCCTATCGTGATTATGGGAGGCCCCTGCGTTTCCAATCCCCTGCCCTATAGCCGGTTTATCGACGCTTTCTGGATTGGAGAAGCCGAAGGAGGCTTTTTTGACTTGGCCGGGCGGCTCCTGGAACTGAAACGAGCGGGACAGGGCAGAGCCGCGCTCCTTGAACATATCCGCAGGCATCCTTCGGTATGGATACCCGGAAAGACCGGGGTAAAACGGGCGGTGGATATTGGCTTTGCGGACCGGGAGGCTTCGCCCGCGGTTTTTCCGGTTCCCACCATGAAGGTTGTCCAGCATCACGGAGCCGTGGAAATCATGCGGGGCTGTCCCAACGGCTGCCGGTTCTGTCACGCCGGGTACTGGTACCGCCCTATGCGCCAGAAAAGCGCGGAAACCGTGCAACAGGAAGCCGCGGCTTTTATTACCCTCGGAGGCTACCGGGAGATAAGCCTTTCCTCCCTGTCTACCGGAGACTACCGGCAGCTTGGCCTTCTTGCGGACGCGCTTAATACCGCCTATACCGCCGGGCATATTTCCTTTCAGCTTCCGTCTCTTAAAGTGTCCACCTTTTCCCTTCCCCTGCTGTCAAAAATAGCCGAAGTGCGGAAAAGCGGCCTTACCTTTGCTGTGGAAACCCCGGTTGACCTATGGCAGCTTTCGATAAATAAGGAAGTGTCCCGGAACCAGGTAAGCGGCATATTGCGGGAAGCGAAGAAGCAGGGATGGCGGGGGGCGAAATTCTATTTTATGATAGGGCTTCCTGTGGCCGCAGATACCGGCGGAGAGGGCGAAGAAACAGAGATAATCGATTTTATTCTGGACATTGCCCGCAGAACTAATATGCACTTCCGTATTAACATCGGGACCTTTGTTCCCAAGCCGCATACGCCCTATCAGTGGGCCGCGCAGCTAGATGAGAAGAGCGCCCGGGCCAAACTCGATCATATCCGTTTCGCGCTGAAACCTTTCGGGCATAAGGTGGGCGTTCAGGACCCCTTTATTTCGGTACTCGAAGGGCTTATCTGCCGGGGGGATGAACGGGTGGCCGCGCTTATTGAGGAAGCCTATTGCAAAGGCTGCCGTCTCGACGCCTGGACTGAATTTCTGCGCAAAGATATATGGAATACGCTTCTTGAAGCTCACAGAGAGCTGGTTGAAGAAACCCTCGGGGGCAAGCCTTCCGGCACTCCCCTAGGCTGGGATATTATTGAACCGGGAGTTTCCCGGGCTTATATACTGCAAGAATCCCTTAAATCCCAGCGCCGGGAGATCACCCCGGCCTGCGCGGCAGACTGTTCCCATCCCTGCGGGATCTGCAATACCCGGCAGGGCATTGTTGAAAACGCCGCCGGCCCGGGCGTGTCCGCCAAGAGGGGTTCTCCTGCTGAGGCAAGAGAACCCGCGCCGCGGGTCGGTTCGCTCACCCGGATTCTATTCGCGTTTACCAAAAAGGGGGGCGCGGTATTTCAGCCTCACTTGGCTCTGGTGGAAGCGTTTTCTATGGCTCTGGTACGGGCCGGAATTCCCGTTCTCTATTCCCAAGGCTTTAATCCCATGCCGAAAATGGAAATCGCGTCCCCTCTATCTATCGGGATTGAGGCGGAGGGAGAAATCGCCGCGGTTGATACTACGGAATTCTTGGCCCCCGAAGGCTTCAAACATACTTTAAATCAATGCCTTCCCGAAGGAATCCGCATTGAAGCAGCCGTAGATATAAGCATCCCTGCGGGGGTAAAAAAACACTCCCTTTCTTCGTTATTATGGGGATATACCTATAAAACCGGGGATTCCCGCCTTGATCAGGTCCAAGCGGCGGATGAAAAAGCATACCGGCTCTCCAGGCATGGCTCTTCGGTGTACGGCCTGGTCCGTCATTCGGTATTGGCGAAGAGCCTGGAAGACCCCCGCCTGCCCGGGTCCTATTTTACGGTATACCGGGGCCTCTATCCGGCAATGTGCCGGACTCCGCAAAACAGCGGCGGTTAGAAGCGGCAACCCCTAAGTATGGATCTAAAAATTATATGCGTCATTTTATAAAATAAACCGTATCATTTATTTAAATCATGCGTATCATTATTAAAAAAAATTGACAAGAAAAGCCTTCTAAGAGTATAATCGGATTATATTACCTTAAAAGGAGAGCTTATGGCGGTAAAATTAAAAAAAATCATACGGAAAAACCCGCAGAATTTAACCCAATCCAAGTGGTATCTCACTCAGGAAAAGACCGGAACCGTGGGAATGCATGAAATTGCCAAGGAAATTGAAGGGCGGTCCGCGCTTTCGCTGGGCGATGTTCAGAGCGTTTTGAGTAATTTGGTGCAGATGCTGCCGCTGTTTCTCAAATTGGGGCAGACTATCAAACTGGAAGGGTTCGGCTCTTTCCGGGTTTCGGTGGCAAGCGACGGTACGGCGACCCCGGAGGAACTTTCCGCGCATCATATAAAAGGCGTAAAATTGGTTTTTTTGCCAAGCGTTGAACTGAAACGGAGCCTTACGGATATTTCATTCGAGATTGGATAAAGCGGTTTCTGGCATGGACACGCCGGACTCTCAGGCTGATTTACCGCTCTTCAATGTTTTAAAATGGTTGAGCTTCGGGTGGCATAAAAATACCGGATACAAAAGGGCCGAAATAATCAGGCAGAGGAGCGGTAATATCCAGGGGAAAGCCCGCGGCGTTTTCAGAGATTATAAGCCGGTACCCGTGAAGCAGGAGCCGTTTAAGCCCCCTGGTTTTATGCAGTTCCTTATTCAGGGAAAAGTCCCCGTATTTATCATCCCCCAGGATAGGGTTTCCGATTCCGGCCAAGTGCCGGCGGATCTGGTGCATCCGGCCTGTACCGAGCTCAAGCTCCAGAAGAGAAAAACCCCGGGTTTCTGAAAGCCGCCTATAGGCGGTTTCAGACTTCTTTTCTATGCCCCGGATATCAAGGCCGAGCCGTATATTACCCGAATCCCTTGGGGGTCTGCCCGCGCAAACCCCCAGGTATTGCTTGGTGATTCCGGCCCCCTTCCCCTTGGAAAACAGGGCCGAGAACCGGGCCGCGGCTTCTTTGTGTTTAGCCACCAAGATGATGCCGGAAGTATCCTTATCAAGACGGTGGACCAGCAAAGGGCGGGGGGAGCGGGTTTGCGCCAGCAGCCGATCCAAAGAAATCCCAACCTTTGCCCCGCCCTGTACGGGAAGCCCCGCAGGTTTATCGAACACTATGCAGTGGTCATTTTCAAAAAGTATGGATATATTTTTCACCGGCGCCCGTTTTCATATAACTTGTATTCGGCATCTTTTCAAGCTCTAATCATAGCTCGATATAACTAAAACCGCCGATGATCATAATACCATGGATGCTGAAAAGATTTCACCCCTGAGTATCCGCTTATGGATCGGGGCAATGCTCTGTATTTTTCCGGTTTTACTGTTCCCTTCTCCCTTGGCCTCCTCTTCCTGGGGATTCCAGATTGATCCTCCTGAGGGGTATCGCTATGCCGGGGGAGACGGAAAGGACCGGTTCTCTTTTCAGTCCCCGGAAGGAGCCAATTTTGACATAGCAATATACCCCGGCAATTCCTACCCTTCGGTAAAGGCCCTGGCGGAGGATGTTCAGCGGCGTTTGAAAAATCAGGGGGAAACCGGTGATTTTGTGTACCGGGATAAACAAGCGGTTCTTTTGGAATTACGTTTTTTAGGGAGCGGCGGCTTATCCGAAGGCTGGGGCCTGTGTATTGAACTGGACGGCCTTGAAGATACCGCAAACCAAGGCAAACCGCTGTTTCTTGCCTTGGCCTATGGGCCTTTGGGAAGGGAAGGCATGCAGACGCTCCATTTTTCCGCGCTGGATTCCATTGCCCCTACGCCTTCAGACAGGCACGCCCCCGGCCCCGTCACGGAATATCAATATCCCCGGGGTGAACGGCAGACTGTTTCCCCGGCAGGGCTTAACGCGGAGGCGCTGATATATGAATATGATAGGGAAGCGGCTCAAGCCCTGGTGAACCGGGAATTCCAGGTCCTTCGGCGCTACGCGGCCTCCCCGCTTTGGCGGGAAGCCTGGACCCGTTTCTACCGGGCAATTTACCGGGATTCTTTTGATCGTTTGGCGAATATAGCCTTTGCGCTGGAACGGTACTGGAACGTGCCTTCATTGGAAACCCGTGACTTTGCGGGCAAGGTCTTGAGCTGGGTGCAAAACTTTGCCTATGAACGGGACTTAACGGGCAGTGATTTTGTCAATCCTGTAAGCGCGGCCCTGGAAGGCCGGGGGGACTGAGACAGCCGCTCCCTGCTTTGGGCCATAATCCTGAAACACGCGAATATTCCTTCAGCTATCATGGTTTCCTCTCACTACAGCCATGCTATGGGCCTTGCGGACGTACCGGGAACCGGCGCTCATTTCAACTGGGCGGAGAAATCCTGGCTTGTAGCGGAAACCGTCTCCAAGGTCTCCCTGGGGCTCATCGCCGCGGATGTGAGTGAAATCAGGCATTGGATGGGAGTAGTCTTTGAATAGGGGACAAACAATTCAGAAAACCGCAGCCCGCCCGAAAGGTTCAAGCCGCGGTTTTGAGGGAAAAGGAGCGACAGGTTCCGCTATGAAGGCGGCGGCCCTGCTCTTAGGGCTTGGGTTAATCTGCTGCGCTAAACCGGCTCGGTACGAAGCCGCCTACAGCGGCGGCGCGCCGCAAAACGCCGGGTTCTTGCAGGCTGAGGCTTATAGCGGCCTCGCGTATGACCAGAGCGCTTCAGAGCCGGAACCGTTTTCCGAACAGCTTGGGGCAGCGGAGCAGACCCGAAAGCTCGTTAAACGGGCGGACCTTCGTATTCAGACCCCGGACCCGGAAGCCGCTGAAATACCCCTGGCCGCGGCGATGAACAAATACGGGGCCTATTCTTCCTATACGGAAATCTATGAACAGTACCGTTCTTATACTATCCGGGTGCCCGAATCTTCGTTTCAGCCCTTGCTTGAGGAATTAAAAACCCTGGGGAAAACACTCTCCCGCTCCGAGAGCGCCGAGGACGTAACCCTCAAGTATTACGATCTGGCGGGACGGCTCAAGACAAAGCAAGAGCTGCGGACTACGTTTCAGAAGTATCTGGGAACCGCCGAAACTATTGAAGAAATTATGGCAATAGAGACCCGGCTTGGGGAACTTCAGAACGAGATTGACTGGATGGGAACGGAGCTGCGTTCTCTGGCTAATCTGGCGGAGTACGCTACGATTACCCTTACGGTACAGGGACCCTTTTCGGCGGTTCCTTCAGGCAGGCCTGATTTGGGAGAACGCATCGCCGGATTGTTCAATTCTTTTGGAGATTTTGCGGCTGCCGGGCTGCTTATCCTATTGGGACTTATTATCTACGGCGTACCTGGACTGGCTATCCTGCTGGCCTTGTATTGGCTGCTTTTCGGCAAAATCGGTTTGATGAAAAAAGCCTGGCGGATCCTTTCGGGAAAGGGGAAGCCGGCGTGAACTATAGGATGGAAATGGCATCTGCTCCGCCGCCTGATACGAACGGATCGACTTGTAAGTAACGGTACGGCATGGCCAGGAGGTAACGAACGTACTCGGCGAGGAATTCAACATAGGCATAGCCGGACAAGTTCGGAAGGAAGGCATACAGGCGGGGATGCTGAAAAACAAAGAAGAGATTTCTTAAAGAACGCTTAAAATCGTTTATAGAGGATGCCTGCAACATAAAGCAGCCCGGTTTTTAAGGCTTAGGAAAAATCAGGCTATGCTGTCGGTTCGCTTATCTGCGCATCCTTGAAGGATTCGGATTCGCATCAAGCTCAAAGCTGTACGCCGCCGGCAGCCCTGTCCCTCATCTATGAAGCGGGCTATGCCGGAATTCCCGAACCGGCAAGGTAAGGGAGTACTCTCCCTTACCTTCGTTATAGGTAACTAATACCGATTAATACCAGCCGTCAGGTACGCCCTTCTGTCTGGGGACTTTAGATCCGTCAATCAGATAGCGTCCATTTTCTACCTCGCCGCCGGTGTGATTGTTTCCTGTCAGATCCGGAAGCAGGAAGTTGTCATACCCGATATATGCGGGACCATAGTCGCCGATAGCGGACGAGTTTCTTACCGGATCATCCCAGGTAGGATCGAACAGTTTCCATCCGCCCCCTACATAGATGTTATCCCAGCCGTGATTCAGAGGCTCACCACTGGCTATATACTGTGCTTCTATGCCCGCAGCCCGGATAAGAGCGGCGCAGACATTGGCATAGCCTTCACAAACCGTAAGGAAGTGTCCTCCTGCCTCGTCATACTGACTGTCGAAGGTGTAACGGGTTTTTAGTACCGTAAGGGCATCCTGTTTCTTACGCCTGGCCACATTTGGAAAACTGTCGGCATCATAAACCGTGTTGCTTATGATGTAATCATGGATAGCTTTTATCTTCGCTATATCATCCGTAAGACCGTAGGTCAGGCGGCCGGCCAGGTTAGTTACCCTAAAGTCATCACTCTGATTGATGTAAGACGGATAGATAAAACGCCTGTCCGGGATTAAGCCGCCCGCGCCGGCGCCGTCGTCGCGGGTATTGGTTACATTAAAGGTGATTGATGAACCATAGTGCCAGCACCCCAGGTAATCACCTTCCGCGCCGAGATCCGGAGATAGAAGTATCTGGATAAGACCATGTACTTTTACCGTATAATCCCCCGGGCCGAAGCGCAGCCATATACGGGTTTTGAAGGTATCCCGTACCAGGTAGTAGGTCTGCAAAGTGTCGGGATCGCTGTCTTTTGTAACTTCTACATAGGCATAGTTATATACGGCGCTATTGTCTACCGTGCCTTCCAAGGTAAAGAAACCGTCTGCGGTGAAGGCCTGCGCCGCAGGGTAGGTGACGGTTACGCCCCCGGAAGTGGTCAAAGTTCCTTCGGCGCCGGTATACCCTCCGTAGGTCACGCCTGTACCGGGGTACCAGTAGTCCCTGCGCAGATAATCGGCGGGATGAACCCTTATGCTGCCGGCGGCTGTACCCTGAACGCCGTCAATGACCGCTTTGATCCTATACGAGCCGGTTCCCGAAGGGCTGAAGACTCCGCTTGTTGAACTGACACTGCCCCCTGTACCGCTGCCGCTAAACGTAACGGTTCGGCCCTCCCTGACCGTGCCGTCGGATCGCAAGGCTTTTGCGGTATAGGGAATGTCAAATCCTCCTGCATAGGTCTCCTGATCGCCGTTGGGGGTAATCATCACCCCTACAGTTACATCCGGCGCCACGGTAATATCGTCCAGGTAGACCGCGTTCAGAATACCGCCACCGGAGCCGGTATACCCGGAAGCCGGCACTTCAAATTTGATCGAATGAATCCCCGCCGGAACCAGTATGGTCACCGGCTGCCATGCGCCGGTTTTTGGGTATACGCCGGGCCGGCTTTCCACGACTGCTCCATCAATATAGACATTGAATATGTGGTAATCGGGAACCATTGCGTCCTTATATTTGAAGCTCAACGCCGAATCCATATCGAGAGAGATCCCTTCCAGGCTCAATGTCGCGGCGGCCAAAGAGTCGGGTTTCAGTTTGAGAAATTTGCCGTCATTGCCGAACCACCGGTTAGACGGCTGTTCAACCGCAGAACTTGTAATCGAGGCGGCGCCGCCTTGTACCCAAGGGTATTTGGAAAAATCGCCGGTCTCAAAATCTTCATCAATAATGGTCAGGACTAGGTCCCCGTTCTCTGTAAAAGCGATATTCCAGGAATCAACCGGGCCGTCGTCGGCCCAGACGCCGAAGAAATAAGACATTTCCCCGGATCCATTAACAGGAAAATCGAATTGCGCATCACCAGGGTCATCAATACTTCTATATGAATGATAGGTACCGTCACTCTTGAAAAATACAATATCCGGATAGGTTGTTCCCGTTACGGTTAGGGTGCATCGGTACTGTTTGCCGCCTAAACCGGAAAACTGCCCGAACCGCATCTCCCCTGAGACAAGAGTGCCGGAGGATTCGGTCGTTACCGGCGTAGTAAAAAATATCCCGCGGGTACTTTCATGGGAAGCAATAACAATGGTTTCCTGATTTGTACCGGAAGTAAGAAGCGTATCGGAGTTATCCAATAATTCAACCTTTATTTTACCCGGGTCATAGGAACCGGCATTCAATTGCTGAAAGCTGCCTCTCCAGATACCTCCGGGGAGGTTCCCCGGAGCGCCCGGTACAGGTTCAAGTTCTTGAGTATTGATGTTCAGAGTGTCAATCTCGGTAAAACTCGCTCCGTCCGAAGAAGTGGAAAGCCGTAATCGGGCGCTTTGGGGTGCGATTGCCCGGTTTTCATAAAATTTCGCCAATTTTGCGTAATCGGGAAGAAATATCTGGGCAGATAAAGCCCCTGAACCGGTCACAACCGGCGCTTCCGTGTTGGAATTACCGGAGTTAAGAGGATTATTACATGATACAAGACCGCATATCGCTAATCCCAGGATAATAGTTATTTTAATCAAACCGCTCAAGGCGTGAGTCAAAGATGTTTTCATCTGCGTTCCTCCCTAATAAATAATGACGTCAAAAGTTGGAGGTGAAACAAGCTCGGTAGCCGAGCTGAGGATCTCGCCGGCGAAGCCCGGGTATGTTACCTCTACCTTAATGCTGAAACCTATATCATCGGTAACGGGAATATAGGCGGCCTGGTTTGAGCCGATATTGACGGAATCACCGCGTATCCACCGGAAGGTGGGCGCGCCGGATCCGTTACTATCGCCGATAGCGGCGGTCAAGATTTCTCCGACTTTCGCTGTGCCGCCGATAGTTACCGTACCGGTCAGAACAGGAGGATCGCCGGTTACGCTAACCGCTGCGGTACCGGACTTGGACGGGTCCGCTGTGGAAGCTGCCTTAACCGTGAGGCCGGTGAGAGGCTCGTTTACGGCTATGGTGAGGACTCCGCTTCCATTAATGGTAGTTCCCGCAGCCTTGTTGGTTTCAACAATAATCCAAGTAACGGTTTGCGCCGGATCATTTTCTCCGGTTACTGTCGCGGTAAACTGATGAGTTTCGCCTCTGGCAATGCCCGCTGTTGCGGGACTTACGGTTACACCGGTAACGGTCGGAGCAGGGGTGGGAATATCCTCATTTTCTGAATTGCCGCTGCCGGTTACGGTAATGGTAAAATCCTTGGTGAAATCCGCACCCCGGGCCGTGCCGTCGGCAATAGTCGCGGTAACGGTAACATTCCCCGCCGCCGCAGCGGTCAAGGCGTTCCCGCTGATACTCGCGGCTCCGCTCTTCACACTCCATGCGACAGTCTTGTTCGTAGCGTTATCCGGCGTTACCGCAGCGGTCAAGGTTAGAGGCGTTCCCGTCGTAGCCGTCTCAGGTTCGCCTGTGATCTCCGTTACCGCCACTAAGGGTGCTGTAACCGTAATGGTAAAGTCCTTGGTGAAATCCGCACCCCGGGCCGTGCCGTCGGCAATAGTTGCGGTAACGGTAACATCCCCCGCCGCCGCAGCGTTCAAGGCGTTCCCGCTGATACTCGCTGCTCCGTTCTTCACTCTCCATACAATAGTCTTGTTTGTGGCGTTATCAGGCGTTACCGCAGCGGTTAAGGTCAGAGGCGTTCCCGTCGTAGCCGTCTCAGGTACGCCGGTGATATCCGTTACCGCCACAAAAGGACCGCCGGTTATGGTAACCGCAGCATCACCGTATTTGCTCGGGTCCGCCGTGGAAGTCGCCCTAACCTTGAAGGTTTCAGCGGTTTCATCCGCCGCTACCGTGAGGGTTCCGTCAACGATGGCGGTTCTCTCCGCGTGAATCCCCAGAATAGACCAAGTAACAGTTTGCGCCGGACTGTTGGTTCCGATTACCGTGGCGGTAAATACTTGGATTCCATCTTTGGCAACATTCGCTGCTGCGGGACTTACGGTTACACCGGTAACTGTAGACACAGGCGCGGGCGTAACCGCCGCCGTTGCAGAACTGGTAACACTGCCGTTATAGCCTTCGCGAGTAACGGTAATGGTAAGAAATTTGCCCGCATCCCCGGTCACCGGCATATAGGTCGCTCCGGTTGCGCCGGAAATGGCGCCGTCAACGCCGCCTGCCGTGGATCTGGTATTCCATTGGTACTTGATGGTTCCGTTTCCGTCCAAACTGCCGGTATTCGCCGTCAAGATCTGTCCTACCTGCGGAGTTCCGGTAATGCTTACCGATCCGGTCAAGTCCGGATCGCCGCCGCTTTCGGTAGGACAACCGGAAAAAATCAGTGCGAATGTCAGCGCCAGGCCACACATTCCCGACAAATATTTACTTTTCTTCATAGAAAAGCTCCTTTATCTTTATTCCCGCCCTTATGGGCAAGCATAAAAACCTAAATTAAGCAGGGAATAGGGAGTGGCGGCGTTCTCCGGCTTGAAGCCTTGATAGTCCACGCCGCTCTATCCTTAATTACCCTGTCACTATTCACTTTTTAGCCATAAAGAAGATGTCAACCCTGCTTGAGGGGAACTGGCTTTGATATTCAGATATGTATAACTCCTTGATATTAGGTGCTGGGATCAGCCGATCAAGTTTTGGGATCGATTGCTCCTGTGGTGAGATTAACCTGTGTGGCAAGCACAGAAGGCTCATTTTGAAGGGTATAATACAGAATCTGTCAGGGTTTACCAAACGCGCCGTAAAGCCCCTGCCTTTAGGCGTGGGGAGTGTCAAGAAATGAAAGCTCGATCGATCTTGGGGGGAGAACAAAAAAAGATAAAAAATTAAAAAAATGCGAATTCGGGGCATCAACCCCTTGACACGATGAAGTCCGACCTTACAATTGTCGTGGCGTCGTGGCGTCGTGGCGTCGTGGCGTCGTGGCGTCGTGG
>JAITHW010000194.1 GCA_031279815.1 Treponema sp.
TCTACGATGATGTTTTTGTCTTTGCGCCGGTTAAGCCGGTACTTGAATTGGGTGACCGCTTATTGGGGCATGACGGCTGTCTCAATTTCTTTGCGGGGCCCACGGATCCGGAATTTTCAGCGGCTTTCAACTTCTACAATGTGCATTATGAGGCTCATCACATGGTCGGCACTTCAGGGGGTAACACAGGTGATATGAACGAGTCCCTTGCTATGATGGCGAAAGGCCTCTTGAACCCAGTCTTCATGGTCACCCATATCGGCGGTTTGAACGCGGCGGCCCAAACCACCCTCGACTTGGACAGGATTCCCGGCGGCAAGAAGCTGATCTATACCCATAAAAACCTGGACCTCACCGCGATTGAGGGCTTTGGGGAAAAGGGAAAAACCGATCCGTTTTACCGGAAACTGGGGGAAATCTGCGCCCAACACCAGGGCCTGTGGAACAAAGAAGCGGAAGATTATCTTCTGGATCACGCGCCGGAAATCTGACAGGATGACGGCGGAAACACGCGAATGACTGTGTGGGGGAACGGACGGCGGATTCGGCCTGTGCCTTTGCTTTCCCGCTCTTTTGTTCCCTGAACGCACAAATCACCGGACTTTTTGTTCAAAATTATTAGATACGCCCCCGTAGGTCTGCCGCGGTTGCGGATTTTTTTCATTCTACCTTAAACCTGTTTATTTCAGAAGCCATCACATCAATATGCTGCTTGTTGCCGTTGCTGATCATAGTCACCGCTTTGACCATGCCGGTGATCTGATCCGCTCCAAGGGCTATGTCATGCATACCGGCCATCATTTCTTTGGTAGTTATTTCAAGGTTTTTGCTTTCATTAAAAATATCCCGGCTTCCGGTACGCATATCCGTTGAGTCCCGCTTGATTGTTTCCGTTATATTGTTGAGGGCCTTGATATATTCCAAAATCTGCTTGCTTCCGGTTCCCTGTTCGGCCATGGAAACCCGTACCTCTTCTTCCTCTTCCGCAACAATTCTTACATATTGATCTATTGTTTCAAACCGTCTGATCATCCCCTCGGTTGAGGCCGCTACGGCGTCGATGGATTCCTTTATCTTTTTAAGCACCGCAGCAATCGTTGCCGATTGTTCGCCTGAAGATTCCGCCAGCTTCCTGATCTCCTCGGCCACCACCGCAAAGCCCTTCCCGGATTCTCCTGCATGGGCCGCCTCAATCGCCGCATTCATAGAAAGCAGGTTGGTCTGACCGGCGATGCTCTCCATCACCGCGGTAATTTCAAGGAGGCCCTCGGATTCTTTAGCAATCTCTTGAATATGAGCGGATGCTTCCTCCAGGCCGTTTCGCCCCGCGTCGGAGGCTTGAGCGAGATTAACCACATTTTTACTGTTTTTAACGAGCCTTTGAGTTACCGAAGCAATATTACTCAGCATCTTTTCAATAGACGCGGAAGAACGGTCGATATTTGCCGCCTGGGTTTCGATATGCCCGTTGAGCCGTTCAATATGGGCGCTAATCTCCTGCATGGCCTGATTAGTTTGAGCAATCCCCGCGGACTGCCTGCCTGTTTGACTTATTACATCTTTGATACGGGCGGTAATATTCATAACCGTTTCCGCAGCTTCGGTCATGTTGTCGGCCAGATTCGTACCGATTTGGGAAAGCGAAGAAGATTGATTTTTGATAATAACCATCAAGCCTCTGATTCTATCCAAAGTGGTATCGAAATATTGCACGATAGTACCGATTTCATTATGCGTATGTATATTGAGCCGCTTCGTGAGGTCTCCTTCGCTTTCGGATATATCTTTTACTACCCTGCCGACCCGGTAAAGCTGTTTTTGTATATGGTTATAATAGAGCAGCAAAAGTATAATAACGAGAAAAAACACGGCGTTTACCGCGATCAAACGCCGAATCGACCCTAGAACCTGCTGCTGCGAGAAGGATTCCGCTAAGGAGACCGTTCGGTTCACCAGTTGAAAATAATTCTCGCTGGCCTCAAAAAGCGGTTTTTTGTCTCTTCCCTTACGGACATCCAGAATCTTTGCTTTCAAGTCCGCCCATTGGGCCGCAACCTGATCCATACTGCTCAAAAACCCCGTATCCGGCAAGACCGTCAGATTATTAGGACCCGCTCCGGTACGCAATTCCTGAACAATCGTATTAAGATTGTTCAGCATGGCGTCGTCAGGCATATCGGATAATTCTTTCTTGATTAAGCGCTGAGTACCGCCCCGGACAATACCCGCATAGTTTATAACCCTGGCGGTTCCCTGTATGGCTTTGATGTTGATAATCAAGTAGTAATTGATTCCGAAGAAGACGATTGCCAAAATACCCAGAACAATAACTATCTGATACCGGGCAAGGGAATTTTTCATAACCATAACAAGTTCCTCATAACGGTAATTTTTTTATAGATAAAACGCGTATTAATCATATCCGAAAAAATAAAAAAACGTCAATCTTTGATTAAAATCACACCTTAAACTCCGTGGACCTGTGAGATTACTAAACGGTTTCTCACGGGCCTAGCGGGATCCGGAACCCCCGGCGCAAGCCGTTCAGACACGCCGCACAATTATCCGGCTTCCTAGAACCCGGATAACCTGCACGGCATTTCCCTGTTCGATAAAAAAGCCTTCTGTTTCCACCGAATAAACCTGCCCCCCGATTTCAGCCTTCCCGGCGGGACGAAGCGTTGAAACCGCAATCCCCTCTCTGCCGGATAAGCCGGTATAACCCGGTTCCCCTGAAAAGGCGCTTCCTCCCGCTCCGGTTACGGTTGCCCGCATGGAAGCGTCCGGGCCGGGACCGCCGGCGGTCCCGGTTATCTGGGTTTTCAGGGTAAGGGGATCAAATATCTTGATCTTCGGACCCAACAGGGCCATGACCGCAATTCCTGTAATAGCCGCGATAAGCCCGATGCCCACCACCGCCGCGTTCCGGCCCAGAAGGCTCCATTCCCAATCAAATCGAGGCGTCACAAAGTCCTGCATGGAAAACACTAGGGAAAGGCCGATCAGAATAATACCTGAAATTCCTATGAAACCGAAACCGGGGAGTATGAATATCTCCACCGCTAAAAGGCCGATCCCCAGGAGAAAGAGGATGAGTTCCAGGGATCCTGCTTGACCCAAAAGGGCGCTCGAACCGAATACCGCCACAAAACAGATGATCCCCGCTGTTCCGGGTATGCCGAAACCGGGGGTGTTGATTTCCAGGAAGATCATCACCAGTCCCAATAGTATCAAGAGGGTTTGTACCGCCGCGGAAGTTAAGACCGTAATGACCCCGTCGGCAACCCCGGGATTGCTTTCGATGAATCCTCCTTCAATGCCAAGCGCGGATAAAAGCGCGTCCGGTTCATCGGCGATACCCCTGGCAAGCCCGTAGCGGCAGGCTTCCCCTGCGGTCACCGATAAGAGTTTGCCTTTGGGGGATATCTCCTTGACCCGTTCCGTCTTGGACCCCGATCCGGTTCCGGCTTTTTCAAGCGCCTCCGCTTCCTCACGGGTCACAGCCTTGGTAACGCCGTCCGCTACAACTTCCCATAACTCCACATCCGAATCCACCATAGCCAGGGCAATACCGGTTGGATGGCCGTTCCGCTCCGCCAGAGCCGCCATTTGGGAACGAACCGCGGCAACTGTCTTCTCTCCGGCTGCTGCTGCGGATCCGTCGGCCCCGATAATTACCGGCGCGGCGGCCCCCATAGAGGTTCCATTAGCCATGTAAATATCTTTACAGGAGAAAGCGATGAGCGCCCCTGCGGACCAGCTTACCCCCATGGATTGGCCGCTGTTATGCACCCAAGCCACGGTCCGAGTATTTTTAATCGACATAATAAAAGACGTGATCTGCAAAGCCGAACCCACACGGCCTCCAAAGGTATCAATGTCAAAAACAATGCACCGCGCCTCGCGGGCAATCGCTTTTTGAGCTTCCCTGCGTACAAAGGCGGTCATAGAAGGCTCAATGTCTCCCCTGATAGGTATTATCCAGGCCGTCCCCGTTAAACCCCCGGTATCATTGGCGGGGGAATCGGCCTCTTGGGCGGATATGGTGAAAAGCCATATCCCCAGAAAAAAAGCCGCCCATGTTGATTTCAAGCATATAGTATAAAAGTTCATAATACTAATTATTATATACTTCTTGAAAATCTTCGCCTATTCACCGTTTTTATTACTGCTTTTATTGATAAAAGAAAATAAAGCTATGGTAAGTTGGCAAATATGTTTAGCCTTTGGCAAACAGCCGGCGCTTGTTTTTAAACCTATCTATTGGTTTAATTTTTATAAATCAGTTGACATATAGGCAAACCCGGTATATAGTGCTTTTATGATGAATTACACATCGGCGCAGACTTCGGCCAAAACGCAAAACGCAAAACGCAAAACGCAAAAAAATTATACCATGTACGCTCCGTTATGTCAAGTATATAGCATCCCAAATTCGCACTTTTTTTCTCAAACCTATATACTCTGCCCGGTCCTGGACCGCTGATGCTTCATCCATGATGGACGGATGAAGCGCCGGGATGATTTTCCGGTTATGGCAAAAGCCCGGTTTGCGGTCTTCCCTCCAAAGTCTAAGGAGCGGAACATTCCGGACTAGGAAAGGATTGAACTTGCAGTATATGATTGTCTTTTATTTTTTATTGCAATATCTGTTTTATTGATCTCAAAGGTATAGCATTATGGCAGGAAAGTAAATAAATTATATTTATGAATTTTCTAAATCACATCAATATAGTTATATGCGCCTACAATAAGGCAAATTCTTGATAAGAGGTACTTGTATGGAAAATGCAGAACAAGTTTTTGTACAGAAAAAACGAAAAAGCCCCAGATATAATAGCAGGGCACGGGCATATATTATCGATATCTTGGAAGATGCGATAGTAAAAGATATCAGCATCACCGGATGCTGCTTAACCTCTGAGAAGCATGTGAAGCTGAAACTTCGCTCCATGTACGTTCTTCACATTGTTCCTGAAGATAATAGGCTCGGTAAATTTGAATTGCTGGTTGAATCCCGCTGGATTCGAGCCAAAGGCGATTCCAATGAAATCGGGTTTTGGGTTATATCATCTCCTATGCTTTTTTCGCAGTATAAGCATTTATGCCACAAGAGGCCGGTGAAGAGTAAACCGGCCAAGCAAGCGCCGTAAGGCGAATACCCGCGGATGAATCATATCACATACGGGTATTCGCGGCCTTTTGCAGGCTTATTATACGGTTATCAGTTCATAGGTCCCGGAGCCAAGGCCGATCTTCTCGGCGTGGCTTATCTGGCTCCGCCAGTTTGTGGCGGGATGAATATCCGTAAAGTGATCCTTGTGGGTACGCTCCCGTTCGGCTAAAACGCT
>JAITHW010000230.1 GCA_031279815.1 Treponema sp.
TTTTCTATATATTGCGTGTATCCTGCCGGGTTCCGCAAACCTATAGTCAAATTCATACAATATTAGTACACTATAAACTATGAAGAAAGAATTTCTTTCCTATGATGCGGTACGGAATAACGCGTTGAAATTAGCCCATCGGATTTATCACGACGGATTTATCCCGGATGTGATCTATGTATCTCTCCGGGGAGGGGCCTATATTGGGAATGTGATAAGCGAATATTTTAAAGCGGTACGTAAAACCGGGCGCCCTGTGTATTATGCTGCGGTGGTGGCCCGTTCTTATACGGATGTCCGAAAATCGGAACAGATTATGGTTGAAGGCTGGACCTACCCGCCGGAACACCTCAGAGTGGGGGACAGGATTTTATTAGTGGATGATATTTTTGATTCCGGTTATACCATCAATTTCCTGGCGGATATAATCCTTGCCAAAGGTATACCCCGCCAGGATTTTAGGGTAGCGGTTCATGATTATAAGTATTTTTATGACAAACCCGCACAGCTTCCGGTTCAGCCTGATTACTGGTGCCGTAAACATGAACTATCCATCCGGGATGAAGAGATCTGGATCCATTATATGAGCCATGAACTGGTGGGCTTGACCTCTCGGGAACTGGAAGATCACTATTTTACCCAGGATCCGGAGTTGCGGAAAATTCTTGATGTGCTGAACGAGGATGAACATGGCGGGCAGGGATAAGACTCCTGGTGAGGCAATACAGACGATGGCTCAGAACGCGGGATATTGACCTCAGCCGTTCTATCGCTATATTTATTTTGTCTGATCAGGCTCTTGTTATTTTTATAAATATATAGTATTAATAGGAAATATGCGTATCTTTACATATAAGGCGCGACAATAACTATATTTATGGATAAAGGCTATAGTCATAGATGGAATTCAATACCTTAGCGGTGCATGGGGATCGGCGTAAGCAGGATGCCCTAGGAGCGGTTATCCCGCCGGTTTATCTTTCAACAACCTATACCCAGCCCGGGCTAGAGGAATTTCAAATATCTTGATTTAAAAAATTCATGGTAATAGCCTCTAAGACCTATGCGGCTCACTTGATACAAGCAGCGATGTATGATAATATAGAGGCAATTCGGTATTAAAGGAGTAGAAAATGGGCTATAAAGTTGAAATCGGTATTTCAAATAAGCATGTGCACTTGAGCGACGCTGATTTGGAAAAATTATTCGGAGCGGGTCATAAGCTGACCCTTAAAAAAGAGTTAAAACAGCCGGGACAATTCGCATCCGACGAGCTGGTTGATGTGGTAGGACCTAAGGGTACCCTTAAAGGCATTCGCGTTCTCGGTCCGACCCGGAAAGAATCCCAGGTTGAACTGGCCATGACCGACGCGCGGGTGATCGGTCTTTCCCTTCCTGTCCGCGAGTCGGGCAAACTTGACGGCAGTCCCGGGGTAAAACTTATCGGTCCCGCAGGCGTAATCGAACTTCAGAAAGGGGCGATCATTGCCTTGAGGCACATCCACCTTTCCCCTGCTCAGGCTGCGGAAGCGGGAGTCAAAGATAAGGATCTGGTCGAAGTGAAGACCTCTGGAACAAGGCCGGTGATCTTCCAGGATGTGCTTATCCGTTCAGGAGACGCGCATACCAGGGAATTCCATGTTGACACCGATGAAGGAAACGCCGCGGGCATCAAAAACGACGAATTCGTAGAAATCATTCCCACAAAATAAGTGAAGCGGGCTTGTTCCAAAGCCGGACGGGTTTTGAAACAAGCCATGTACCTGTGCATTGTATGAATAAGCTACAGAACACCTATTCTTTGATAAAACCCGCTATTGATGCGAGACTTGAAGCCTTTTCCCTGCTTTGGGAGCATGGTTCCGATCTTGAGCTTTTCCGGGAGATTTGTTTTTGTACCTGTACGCCCCAGACCAATGCGCATCGCGGCTGGGCCGCGGCGTGTACTTTGTTTGAGAATAATATGCTTGTGCAGGGATGCGTTTCTCAAGTTGCGAAAGTGCTGCGGGACTGCGGTGTTCGTTTCCATAACCATAAAGCGCATTATATCGTGCAAAACCGGGAGAAACTGTACCCAAACACCAAAATACGGATCGGGAATACGCTCTCCCAGGATGACCCGCAGACCATTTTGTGCAGCCTGGTTGCGGGCTGGGGTATGAAGGAAGCCGCTCATTTTATGCGGAACATCGGTTTTGGGCATATCGCGTGTATTCTGGACAGGCATATCCTCAGACAGTTGGTACAATACGGTGTAATACCGGAAATACCTAAAACGCTTTCAAAGCCGAAGTACCAGGACATTGACGCGAAAATGAAAGCCTTTGCCGAAAAATGCAGGATTCCCCCAGCGGCTTTGGACCTTGTTTTTTGGTACGAGGAGACAGGGGAGTTATTTAAGTGAGCGGATGCCTGAAAGAAATTTTTAATGTTACCGCAGGCCGCATAACGTTTCTCACCGCCAAACTCTGGGGGCGTATTATATTTTCTTAATTATGTATATATACCGGACGCTGCTCCTTTCTATGTTATATAGTTGTTCCCCCTTAAGAATAACTCCATGAGGTCCACGGATTACACGGATTAACACGGATTTCAGTTCCCTAGAACCGGTATAATCCACGAAAATCCGTACAATCCGTGGATTTTTTTAAGAATCCGTCTATTCTATGGCAGGAAGCTAATATTGAGCTTCTCCCTTCTTAAGTGGATTGACTATAGTATAATTAGCGGTTTTGTTCCTTCTGTCTGCTACCAATTCCTGCTTGCCTATAGGATATATAGGACTTGTCTAAGATTAAAAAATTGAGTATACATTACTATACTAGTAAGTAATTGATGAAGGAGTAGCATAATGTCGGAACGGCGAGTTTATATAGATTATAATGCAACTTCCCCTCTTAAAGAAGAGGTCAAAGCCGCTATGATAGAGGATTTTGCGGTTTATGGGAATGCTTCCAGCCTGCATACTGCGGGACGGCTTGCCCATGCCCGGGTTGAGGAAGCCCGGCAAGCGGTGGGGAAACTGCTGGGCGCACTGCCGGCGGATATCGTCTTTACCTCCGGCGGATCCGAATCAAACAATACGGTTTTCCAGGCTATGAGGCAGATCGGGTTGGATTCGGAAGGCAAGGTGCGTTCCGCCGGCAGGACTGAGATTATCGTCACGGAGATTGAGCATCCTTGTGTCCTGAATTCCGCGAAATTCTTGGAGACTATGGGATTTAAAGTAACGTTTCTCCCGGTGGATGAATATGGAAAGATAAAAATCGATGCTTTGAGAACGGCTCTCAATGAACGGACTCTCCTGGTGTCGGTAATGATGGCGAACAACGAAATCGGGACAATTCAGGATATCCGGCAGATTACCGCACTGGTTAAGAACGCGGGAGCTTGGATGCATACTGATGCGGTGCAGGGGGTGGGGAAAATTCCGGTGAATGTCGCCGAACTGGGGGTGGATTACCTTACCATGTCGGCGCACAAGATCTACGGCCCCAAGGGAATCGGCGCTCTGTATGTCAAGAACGGCGCTCCGCTCTCGCCGCTTATTCACGGGGGACATCAGGAAGACGGCTTCCGGGCCGGCACCTACAACAATATCGGGATTCTGGGGCTCGGAAAAGCGGCGGAACTCGCGAGCGCCGAAGTGGAGCGTTATGGAAAAGAACTGTCGGCTCTCAGGGCGCGGCTTCGAGACGGGCTTCTGGCAAAAGTTCCAAACATCAAGATAAACGGTCATCCGACTGATGTGCTGCCCAACACGCTGAACGTTTCTTTCCCCGGAGCCGAGGGGGAGGCCATACTTCTTTCGCTGGATATCATGGGCATCGAAGTTTCCACAGGTTCCGCGTGCGCATCGGGCAGCCTTGAACCTTCCCATGTACTGCTGGCTACCGGCGTAAGTCCGGAAGTTGCCCACGGTTCGATCCGGTTTAGTTTAGGCTGGGGCATTACCCCGGAGGATATCGACTATACCCTTGAGACGTTGCCGCCCATTATTCAGCGGCTTCGGGCGATGTCAACGGTGAAATAAGGGAAAGTTATCAATAGATAGACTTTATTATTTCGTAGAAGACAGTATTATAGCAATAAAAACTATAGGAGGAATTTATGCCTGAATGGTTATATTCAGATACCGTGAAGGATCATTTTATGAATCCCCGGAATGTACTGATGGATAATGAGTCGAGTTTTCCCGCAGATGCCAAGGGACAGACGGGAAATATTAAATGCGGAGATCAGATGCTGATGCTCCTTACCATAAAGGACGACATTATCACCGATGTACGATGGAAAACCTACGGCTGCGCCAGCGCCATTGCTTCTACCAGTATGCTTTCCGAGACCATCAAGGGTATGCATATCAAGGATGCATACAATATCAGGCCTGAAGACTTGGTGGAAAAACTCGGAGGCTTGCCGGAGTACAAAATCCACTGTTCTGTTCTGGGTGATAAAGCCCTCCGGTCGGCAATAGACGACTATCTTGCCAAAACCAACCGGGCAGGGCTTTTCAAAGAGGCGGCTGCCGAGATATGCCATTGCCTGGGGATCACCGATAAAGACATTGAAAACGCCTTTCACCAAGGCGCCCGCACATGGGAAGCCCTTCAACAGGCTACCAAGATGGGGACCGTCTGCGGAAACTGTAAGGACAAAGCTCTAGAACTTCTCCACGAATTTGCCCATATTTACGGGGCGTGAATAGTATCTTCTTCCCACTTTTACCATCCTTACAGGCAAAGTTTTTCTCTACGTCTGAAGGGTGGGCATTATAGTCAATCCGCTTAAGAAGGGCGAAGCTCAATTTTAGCTTCCTGCCATGGAACAGGCGAATTCTTGAAAAAATCCACGGATTGTACGGATTTTCATGGATTATGCCGGTTCTGGGGAACTGAAATCCGTGTTAATCTATGTAATCCGTGGACCTTATTTAGTTATTTTTAAGGGGAACAACTATATCACCGAATTAACAAAACATTAAACCTTTTGAATAACAAACGGCGGGGAATTCAAAGCACTCCCGGCCTTTTTTCCCGCCGCCGTTCTTACGTTACCGTCCTTCCGTCAAATCTATCGGATCCAGCAACAATGCCCGGCCATTGTCCCGCTGGGTTAGAAGCAGCATATCCCCCTGGAAAGTAACCGCCGCATAGGGATGAACCGGAACTGCCGATTGCGCCTGAAGGCTCAGGTTTGTATCAAAACGGGCAAGGTACCGGTTTCCCCCGGAGGAAACGATGGCATACAGGTTATTGCCCTTAACCCACAGCAGGCTTTCGCTGGGGATATCCTCGGTACCCTGGTTGGTTATCTCTAGGCTGTTCATGTCGATTTCAACCAAACGCATGAAGCCGCCGGCCTGATTTTGTCCTGCCAAGGCAACGATCTTATTGTTGATGAACTGCACGGTTCTTATGTTTATGGTATTCACCGAGGAACGCTGTAGTTCCGCTCCTGTCGAGGGATGAACCTTTACAATATACCCCACGGCTGAATCCCGAACCGCTATATCCATGCCGACGATTCCCAGCGATCGGCCGTCCTCACTGACGATAAATCCGTCCGCGCCTCGGTCCTGACCGTCCGCACCACCGTCATGAACGTCCGCGACACCAGCTTGAACAACCCCTCCAACATCCAGAACATCAGCTCCAAAGTCGAAGCGATACCC
>JAITHW010000004.1 GCA_031279815.1 Treponema sp.
AATACCATTTTTACCGCCCCCATGAAGCCCTGAACTTCTTGACCCCGGCGGAGTTTTCCGCCACATTAGGCTTATCCATTCCCAGAGTTGGAGTGTCCTAAAGGTACTGAGTACGAACAGCCCCTTGCCTCCTTCTCATACTATAGGGTATAATAGAAACATAAACTAAGCATATCAATCATTTGGGAGGGTCCTAGGCCCGCTGTTTCAAAGCTGTCAGGAGGGTTTATGCAGAATCAACAGGTTCATCCGAAACGATACGAGGTGGTGCGGGAGATATTTAACTCCTGTTCAGGCAATCAAATGCGGGATATTTTTATCAGCGAAATTGAGACCGATGATGTGGACCTTTCGGTGAAAGAATTCCTCATCGGTACGGAGGTCCGCTGCCAAAAGTTTGAGGAAGCCAACGGCACGGTGATTTTCGATATAAACACCGATGGAATAAAACAGAGGGTTGCTTTTACAGAGCTATCTCCTTCTTAAATGCCCCGGGTTCCGTATTTTTTCGATATTGCTGGCCGGTGCGGGGAAAATATAGTATAGTAAGTATTATGATACAGTTCTATTTTTTGTCTGTTTTATGCAATGCTCTGGCAGGTTATATGCTGATAAGTACCGATGAAAAGAGCGGTATCGGCGCTATGGAGGCGCATCTGAAGATTTCACCCGGGGATGATACCTTTCGCTTGGTCCTGGGGATCGTGGCCATCATTACCGGTTTCTTTAAGCTCTTATCGGTGATTCAGGGGGATATACCGGTGGTGGGGGATCTGATCCCTGCGGTATTCGGGTTTGCTTCCGGTTCTATCCTGGTGTTTGCGTATTACCGGAAAACCTCTACTATTGATTCGGATACCCATACCTTACTGGAACTGTTCTTGGCTTATCATAAAAAACGGATCGGTTTTTTGGCTATAGGGGCGGCTATACTCCACTTCCTGTTTCCCCAGGCGCTGCTCATTTAAGGCAATATCACGATGGATGTACCGAAGAAATCGGTTGCGGGGATCGCCATCGAAAAGGGAAAGCTCTTCATTGCCCGGCGCAAACCCGGAGGGGCTTTAGGAGAAAAGTGGGAATTCCCCGGCGGTAAAGTAGAACCCGGAGAAACCGGCGAAGCGGCCCTTATCAGGGAATATCAAGAGGAATTAGGGGTACCCGTTACCATAGGGCCTTTGCTGGGAGAGGCGTCTTTTGAATACCGCGGCCTCCATAGACTCTGCGCCTACCGGGTGTACTTACCGGGATATGATTTTACCCTTGCGGAACACACCGAATGGCGCTGGGCCGGCCTTGCAGAGATTGAACAACTGGACTTTGCCGATTCGGATCGCAAGCTGCTTCCCTATTTAAAACCGTACCTTCACTGAAAGCCCGGTATCCAGCATGGAATATCCCGCTCCGGCTTCTCCGCTTTTGACGAATGTTCCGCCGGCGGATAGGCCGGTCTCTCTCTCCTTGGTTATTCCCCTGGCGCCGCTGATATATCGCCATCCTATATGTAATGACAGCTCCGCCTTTGGATGAAGAGAAAAAGCAAACCCTCCCCTGGGTTCAAGCAAAACGCCCCCGGATAAGTAATCTCTAAATTGCAGGTTTCTGGAAAAATGCTCGTCTTGGTCCGCGCAGTAAATAAAAGGGCCTGCGCTTCCCTGAAAAGATAGTTCTATAGAAAAGGGTTTAAAAGGTATATTTAACCCGATTCCTAGTAAAAAAATACGCCATTCCTGGGAATAACTAATCGCCGGACCGTAAAAAGGTATCTTTTCCCAGTTGTCCTTTTCATATTCAATATACCCGTCATGGGCATCCCAAGAAAAATTCATATAAGAAAAGCCCAGATACAAGTTGATCAGCGCCTTTGAAACAATAGGCACAGAGAGACCGGCGGAAAAGTCCAGTATAAAGGCTCCCCGGGTATAATTGTCATGGGAGGAGAAGTTTGTTAAGTGTCCATCAGCAGCAGTCCAATCCCGATCTTCCATGGTTCCGGTTTTACTAGGAATACCGAATTTAAGGGAAAGATCCATGAAAAATCCCAATTTTTCCATCGGATTAATCTGAGAAAAGTTGAAAGAAGTACCCGCATACCAAAGAGGTTTCATATCCCAAAGCAGTTGGCTTAGGCAGGCGTCGCTATTAGGCGCTTTATATACAATTTCTTCACTTTGTCCATATAAAAATCCCCCCGACGCGGCAACCGAAAAGGTATACGGACCTGAATCGGGAGATTCCGCCGGCAGATTAGGGGAACATAAAAAAATATAAAGTAGGATGACTAAAAAAGTAAAACCAGATATAGTTTTCATATAATGAGAATAGGGAGTCCGGTATACCTTAGTCAAGCATCCCGTACTGTAACCGCCGTGATAATGGCGGTCCTGGTATACTCCTGCACCCGGGACTCCGGAGAAGTAACCATAATACCGCCCCCTACACATCCCTTGTCGCGTTCTGTTATAGGATATGGAGTTATCAGCGTCTCCTATACCCTGGTGATCAATGATCCTGACCGGAGCGGGATTTCCCTTGGCTACCTGCGGCGGGGATCTATTGTACGGATTCTTGAACGCCGCTCAATCAATAAGAACGGAAGCCCTGAATCGTGGGTGTTGGTAGAGGGAAATTACCGGGGCTGGCTCCGGGAAGGAGTGATGGATATATACGATCTGGAAGCCCAAGCCGGAACCGCCGCGGAAATTATGACCCAATAAAAATTAAGAGAAAATTTAATGTATTATTTCTTGATATCCCCTTGACAGCCCTCGGAGAATTTTAGTATGTTAAACTATCATGCGGCTGTCATATAACGGCTATTATCCCAGCCTTCCAAGCTGGAGACGTGGGTTCGACTCCCATCAGCCGCTTGAAGTAAAGTCCTTATACCGGTAAAAGCGCAGCCTCAAATCTCCGGCGGCTTGCAGAAGGTATTCCAAACGATGGGGTTTAATCCCCCAGTCCGCGGTATCTGAAATTGTATGAGTGGTCAGGGGCAGAATAGTGTCTCCGCCGATGAACTTGACGGTTCGCAACATAAGGGTAATCACCTCTTCAAAGTCCGCGTCCTGTTTAAAGAGGATATTATCAATGGCTTTCGACGAGATATACCCCTTGCGAATGGCGTGGCTGTCGTATACCCGGAACGTAACCCCGTAACCGCGAAGAATAGTGAAGGATTTCAACAGTTCTTCGTGCATCCACGGTTCGGAAAGCCCGAAGGGGTAGGCAAAAGAGGTCAGGGGAACCCCTTCAGCGCGGAAGGCGTCCACCGGGCCGAGAGTCTCCTCAAAAAAGACGTCTCTTGAGACCTTGGGCAGATTCAAGTGATTGAGGGTATGATACCCCACATCATGTCCCCGGTTCAGCGCGGATATGCAGAAAGGAAGATAAGCTCCCTGCACAAAAAAAGTAACCTTTGCGCCGTAGCGGTCGAAAAGCCCAAGATTGCGTTCCCATACCTCATGGTGGTCGTCGTCAAAGGCGAGGAGTATCCCCGCCTCATCGTCATGGAGGTTCCAGTGAAGCGTGTCATGGCGCATAACGCCGGTCCCGAGGGCTTTCACCATGAACGGGACCTCGAACCCGAAACGTTGCGGGTGGAGGCGTTTCAAATCATAGACCACCTCAAAGGTTTCGGTTTCTTCGGTATCATAGCGGATTCCGGCGAGGTCCGCTTTGACCACAATAGGGTCTTCCGCGTCAAGAACAAAGTATTTTTTGATGTCTTGGGAATTCCGCTTAACCCGTAGAATTGCCTGCTCTAGTGAGTCCGCCCGTTCCGGGGGAGCTTCCGGCGCCTCAGCCGGAGACGCCCTTTCCTTGGGCCGGGACGTTCCGGAGGCGGCCATGGGCCGGTGACCGGCGCAGGACATGAGGATACCGGACAGCAGGATGTATACAAAAAATAAAATCTTTTTCATTGCAAAAGATTCCTGCCCTTTACCGTAATACGCCGATTGTATTTTACGCACACATCAGTCTATACTATACTTATCTTTGGAGCAAGGTAATGCATTCGTTAGAACCTATATTCACATTATTGAAAAAAGCGCAGAGCCGGTTGGCCTTAGCGGATAGGTACGCAAAGGATACGGCTCTGGGAGCGGTGGCAAACGCCCTTGATAGGGCCCGAGGGCTTATACTCAAGGCAAATGAAACGGATATCGCTAAGGCCCGGCGCAATGGCATGAAAGAAGCCCTTATTGATCGTCTGTCCCTGAATGATAAACGGATAGACGCGGTTATTGAAGGGATCAACACGATAATCCGTCAGGATGATCCTGTCAACAAGGTGAAAGCCTACTGGACCCTGCCCAATGGTCTTTTTATAGAACAGGTGATTGTGCCCCTGGGAGTAGCCGCGGTCATCTATGAATCCCGTCCAAATGTTACGGCGGATATCTTTAGCCTTGCGTACAAAGCCGGCTGCAGCGTCTTGCTTCGAGGGTCTTCTTCCGCGCTGGAGTCGAACCGGGCCGTTGTTGCCGCGATTAAGCAAGGCTTGGAAAGCGGAGGCGGTATCGGCGATGCGGTGGGGTTGGCGGATTCGGGAAACCGGGATGAAGTCGATGTGATCCTCGCGGCCCGGGACTGGATCGACGTGGCGCTTCCCCGCGGAGGCAGGGAACTCATCAGGCGGGTGGTGGAGAATGCCCGGATTCCGGTAATCGAGACCGGAGAGGGGAACTGCCATATCTATGTGGATTCCGGCGCAGAGGTCCCCAATGCGGTGGATATAATCGAGAACGCCAAAGCCCAGAAACCCGGGGCTTGTAACGCGGTGGAAACCCTGCTGGTTCACCGGGACGTTGCCGCAAGCCTGATGCCCCGCTTGGCAGGGCGCTTGGCAGGCCGGGTGGAATTCCGCTGTGACGGTCCTTCAAGGCAGGCTATCGGGGTTCCTCCTACGGATCTGATCTTGAAAGACGCGGCCGGGGAAGATTGGGAGACCGAATTCCTCGATTATATCTTGGCGGTCAAAACCGTGGATACCCTAGAAGAAGCGATTAAGCACATCAACCGTTACGGGACAAAACACTCTGAAGCGATCCTTACCAATAACGCGGCGTCTGCGGAAACCTTCAGCCGACAGGTAGATGCGGCCTGCGTCTATACCAACGCGTCCACGCGGTTTACTGACGGCGGCGAATTCGGGTTCGGCGCGGAACTGGGCATCAGTACCCAGAAGTTCCACGCCCGCGGCCCTATGGGACTGGAGGCGCTGACCTCGATAAAGTACCGGATAACCGGCCAAGGGCAGATTCGAGCGTAGCCGCGGATAATGCAAGAGGATAATATGATACCCGAATTAATCGCTCAGGCGCGTAAAATTGTGATAAAAATCGGTTCCAATACCCTAGCGGATCAGGAAGGCAGGATCAATCGTGCGTTCCTTGGGGAATTTGCAGACCAAGCAGCGGCTCTGATCAAAAGCGGAAAGCAGATCCTAATGGTATCCTCAGGCGCTCAGGTTGCAGGGCTTTCCGCCTTGGGGAAATGGGCTAGGAAACAGGATATTCACTACAAGCAGGCCCTTTGCGCGGTAGGGCAGGTGGAGCTTATGGGCGCGTGGCTTCGGGCTTTCGCACCTCATAACCTGCATATCGCTCAGATCCTCCTAACCAGGGACGATTTCGGCGATTCCATCCGTACTTTGAATATGCGGAACACCCTGTTTACCTTGGTAGATGAGGGAATCGTGCCTATCATCAACGAAAACGATACGGTGGGGATTGAAGAAATCAAGATCGGCGATAACGATACCTTGGCCGCCCAGTCCGCGGTGCTTTGGAGCGCCGACCTGCTCATCCTGTTTAGCGACATTGACGGGCTTTACAACAAAAACCCCAAGGAATACCCCGATGCGGAACTGGTCCGGGAAGTTCGGGACCTGGGGGAGATTCGGAAAAACATCTGCATAGGGGGGGTCAACAGCTTCGGTACCGGCGGCATCGCCACCAAGCTCGATGCTGCGGAACGGGTCATATCTTACGGCATCCCTTTGATCTTAGCCCACGGAGGGCGGCCCCGGATGCTGGAAGCCCTCACCGCGGGAACTCAGCAGGGAACCGTATTTTTATGAAGCGGTAAAAATCGGCTGTTTCCAGGCTGCCCCCTGTTTCACCCAAAGCCCGCTTACTAAAAATCGCTTACCTGTTGCCTATTCCCGGCCCCCGTATCTGACAATAGACTTTTTTCTTGTATATTTCTAATCAATATGCTATACTGTCTCTATGGTTGATAGGATTTTGATAGACAGTTTGAATTTCAATGCCCGGAACTTAGCGATCCGGTGGAAGAATAAGATCAGGAAGGCTACCCATTTAAAGCACTACAATGCCCTAGACGATAATGGGCTGGTTGAGATGAATGAGCCTTTGTACCCCCTGGTAGCCCGCACATTGGATCGGGGCTTGGACCGTTCGGTGGTGGGCGGTTTTTTTGTTACTCTGGGAAAAGAGCGGATGCGGCATAATTTTCCGATTTCGGAAACGATATACGGGATCAGTTTGGCCGAACAGACGGTGATTGAATATATTATGACCGATTTCGTGCATGACAACCCGGTACAGATGTATACCGGTATGGGGGTCGTTACCAAGGTGGCGGATTTTTTTATTCTAAGCTGCTTCTATGTAACCAAGGGTTTTCTGGAAGAAACCTATACCTACATGAACAAAAAAGACGCTGTTTCAGAAGAATTATTAAAAAAATATTTCAGAGATGATTTTTTCTTCAAAAAGGATCCGTAACTATTGCCACAGCGGTTAGCGGGCAGTTTTTTGATAAGCTATTCTGCCGTCCTCTAACCGCTGCCGTCTGTAGCGCGCCTTTCCGTTCTTTCAGCGCCTCCACAGCTACATCAGTTTGATAAGTGAAAAATCTCCGCTTGCCGCAGCCCGCAGTATAGGCCCCATATACTCATCCACAATAGACGCGGTGAGGGGTACCGGCATATTCTTCAGCTTCATCTCAAACTGGGGATTTTTAGCGGCTTCTAAGGCTTTTGCGATATAGCCGTCGTTGAATTTGGGAAGCTCTTTCAAGGCGACCGGCGCGCCGATGGCTTTGCCGAACGCGACCATACCTTTGGCGACCGCAAGCCCAAGGTCTTTGCCCGAAAGAGCGTCCGCGTTTTCAGAGATATAGCCGTATTTCTTGAGGATGCGGCCTACCAGTTTAAGCTGTTTTTCGATCTTCGGGGCAAAAAATACCCCGTAGTAGGGATTCATAATGCCGCAGGCGGTGCCGTGTCCTGCAAGGTCCACTAAAGAAAAGCTGGTCAGATGCGCGCCGTTGGTTCCCCCAACCATGATGGCATAACCCCCCAAGTCGGTTGCCAGACCGATAGCTTCCCTGGCTTCCATGTTTTTTGGGTCTTGTATGACTTTAGGTGCGTACTGCACAGCGAGTTCAATAGCGGTTTCGGCAATCGACGAGGCAAGATCATATTTTTCTCCGGGAATACCGGCGAATACCTCGAAGCAATGGGCAATCGCATCCAGCGCGCCGTCGACGGTAACGCTGACGGGCATAGACGCGGTTATATCGTAGTCAAACAGCGCACACCGCGGGGTAATGGCCTCGTCTACAATAAGCTTTTTCTGTCCCTTAACCGGATCCGTAACATTGGAATACTTGGTAAGATGCGCGCCGGAACTGGCTGAAGTTTGGACCGCGACAAGGGGATAGAGCTGTTTACCGGTTTTCTTCAAGGCCCCGCTCACCAAGCCGGTCCCGAAATACGCTTCGATTTCCGGGGTATGCTCCCCGCCCAGAACGGCAAGCAGATTCGCGGCTTTGCAGGCGTCGATGGAAGACCCCCCTCCTACGGCGATGATCGCCTCCGGTTTATGGTGGAGTATGCAGGTTTCTATACGGTAGACATCTTCCCGCGGCGCATTGGGACCTGCCGCGGGAACAACGCCGCCGCCTGCAAGCGTTATGCCGGACTTTTCCAATATGGGAACAATCTTGTCCCGGTAGCCTGGATTACAGACCACCAGGGTATTTTTGCCGAATTGAGCGGCGAGTCTGCCGAGGCTGGACAAGACCCCGCGGCCAAAGACATAGGCGTCCCCTCTCCAAGCGGAGAGTAACCGTTGAGCTTGGGTAAATAATGCGTTCATAAGGGTTCGCTCCTTCATTCGATATAGTCGATTTTTAGTCAAAATGCCTGATATGGGCAATATCATTTCCCATATCGCAATCAGTAGCGTCATCGACAATGAATTCCACTACATAGGTGCCTGTAGCCGCGGCGGCCCGGGCCAGCGCCTTTTCGCCTTCTTCATAGCTAAAGACCCGTTGCGCGGTGCAGCCCAAACCTTCGGACACCTTCACATAATCAATGAGACCTTTGTTCTCCTTCATCGCCACTTCATATTCGTATTGATAGGCGTATTTCTGGTTTTGCCTGATGAGACTCAGGTACGCGTTATTGATGATGATGACCACTACCGGCAGTTCATACCTGGAAGCCACGGCTAATTCTTCCACCAGGAAGGTAAAACCGAAATCTCCCATTATAGCGACCGCTTTTCCCTTTTTGGTCGCAACGCTTGCGCCGATGGCTGCGGGAATATCGAACCCAAGAGTACCTGCGCCGCCTGAGGGAAGATACTTCCGGGGCTTGTTGATGCGCTGGTATTGACCGCTCCATATCTGGGTGAGGCCGCATCCGGTGGTGAAAATCGTATCATCATTAAACGCCCGGTTCACCAGTTCATAGACTTCTCTTGGGTCCAGGGTTTTCCTGCTGAAGTTGGGCTGCCGTTGATACTTCTTCCGCAGATACTTGAATGGAACATCCGGATTCGGGCGGGTTCGCTTATTGCCGGCAGCGTGCGCGGCTTCGAGCAACAGAGTCAGGGCTTCGGATGCGTCCGCATGAATACCCAGTTCGGTTTTGATGATCTTGCCGATTTCTTTCCGGTCAATATCGATGTGGATGAACTTTCGTTCCCCTTGATAGACCGCCACCGCGCCGGTATGCCGGTCGGTGAAACGGCAGCCGATACCCAGCGCCAGATCCGAGGCGAGGAACACATCGTTGCCGCTGGAAACAGCCCCGGTCTGAATACCCATTTGTCCCGCATACAGGGGGTGGTCTTCCGGCATACCGCCCTTAGCCATATAGGTTGAAATTACCGGAATGTTCATAAATTCGGCAAAGTCAATCAGGGCTTTTTCAGCTTTAGCAAGAATCACGCCGCCCCCCATGATGATAACCGGCTTTTTCGCCTCATCAAGCAGTTTCACCGCCTGAGCGATGAGGGTTTTATCAGGTTTCGGCGGCGCAAGGGTTGACGGCGTATAGGAATCGATGCTGAAATTAATCTCGGCAAGTTGCATATCCAGAGGAAGATCGATCAATACCGGTCCGGGTCTGCCCGATCGGGCGGTCTCAAACGCCTCATGGAACACCGAGGGAATGGCGGAAGCGCCGGTAATGCGCCAGGCTCTCTTGGCCACAGGCTTTACAATCTCAGCAATATCCGCACATTGGAACGCCCCCTTTCCCAAGAGCGCGGAATTCGCTTGCCCCGTAACAGCGATAAGCGGTATGGAATCGATCCATGCGGTATATATGCCGGTTACGAAGTTCGTAGCCCCCGGACCTGATGTACAGATTGCCAAAGCCAACCGGCCTGAAGCTCGGTAATACGCATCCGCCGCATGGACCGCAGCTTCCTCATGGCGCATGAGGTAATGCTTTATCGGCGCCTTTTCCAAGTGTTTGTACAGACCATTTATTCCCGCGCCGGGAATACCAAAGGCATCGGTGATTCCTTCTTTTTCCAGAATCTTAACAATTGCTTCTGAAGCTATCACAACACCACTCCTTGTTATTTCAATATTTAGAATAAACTTTTAGAAATTATAAATTATTTCCCGCCCATTGTAAAGAGGTTAAACGCCGGAGAATAGATAAGATAAGAAAAATGAAATATCCGCAGATTATAATTTTTGAAATCCGCGTAACCTGCGGATTTTTTTTCATATTTTGAATCGCCTTCTGAAACAATAATTCTTGACCATCGAAATAGTTTTTTGTATATTCTATATATCCAAATACTTTACAATTATCATAATTAATATCAATGGAGGATACACATGAAAGTAAAGCCCTTAGCAGATCGGGTCATGGTTAAACTAGAAAAGAATGAGGCAAAAACCGCAGGGGGGATTATTATCCCTGATACAGCTCAAGAAAAAACTCAGACCGGTCTCGTAGTGGAAATTGGTGACGACACCGAAGTGATCAAGGTCAAGGCAGGCCAGAGGGTTATGTACGATAAATATGCCGGCACCACCATAAAGATCGACGGCGTAGAGCACCTTATACTCAAGATGTCGGATATCATTGGGATTATTGAGTAAGGGTCTTGCCTGAAACCGCAGGTTTCCTGGTTTTAGATTGACAAACCCGGTCTAGGCCGGGTTTTTTTGTTTCCCGTGACTGCCCTATCGCTGTATTCTGGCAGAACCGCCTTTGGCAAAGGCTTCCGCCTGATCCAGATTCACCATAGAAGTGTCGCCAGGAGTAGTGGTCAGCAGGGCGCCGTGGGCCCAGCCGAGTTTCAAAGCTTCTTCCGGGGTTTTACCCGATAGGAGGCCGTAAAAAAGCCCTGCCGCAAAACCGTCGCCGCCGCCGACCCGGTCGTAAACGTCCAGTTCACAGGTGGGAGCCGCGTAGTTCGTACCATCCAGCCACAGAACCGCGCTCCAAGAATGACGATTCGTGGAATGTACTTCCCGCAGGGTGGTTGCCACCGCTTTGATGTTGGGGAAGTCTGTTACCACCTGTTTTATCATACCGAAAAAGGCCGAGGGATCCAGTTTGCCCTTGGATTCTACTTCCGGCCCCTTCAAGCCCAGCCCTTTCTGGAGATCCTCTTCATTACCCACCAACACATCTACATGGCTCACGATCTTCCGAAGGGTTTTGGCCGCGCCCTCTTCGGCTTGGGCCGAGCTGAACCCCTGTTCCGCCGCGGCCACCGCCCAGAGCTTTGCCCGGTAGTTCAGGTCAAAGGAAACCACCGCGCCGGCTTTTTTCGCAGCCTCCATAGCTTCGATAACCACCTCTGGAGTCGTGGGGGATAAGGCCGAAAAAATACCGCCGGAATGGAACCACCGAATCCCCCTGGCGAATATGGTTTTCCAATCGAAATCACCCGGTTTCAGTCTCCCTGCGGCCTCATTGGACCGGTTGTAAAACACCACCGGCGCCCGGACTCCATGGCCCTGGTCGCTCCACACGATGGCCATGTTAGGCCCCCGGACTCCGTCAAAGGGAAACCGCTGATAGTAGGGTGTTACCCCGGCTTTCCGCACCGCAGCTTCGATCCGCTTCCCAATAGGATAGTCCACCATAGCGCCGGCAATGGCGGTCCGCAGACCGAAACAGGTAGCAAGGTTGGCAGCTACGTTATACTCACCGCCGGAAACGTGCAGGGAATATGAACTTGCCTCTGCAAAGGGAATGATTCCCGGATCAAGCCGGGTAACGAGGGCGCCCAGGGCAAGCAGATCATGCCCTTCCCCTGATAAAACCGGAATTGATAATGATGCCATATATTATCTCCTTAATAGATTGCTAGAGCAAGCAACATGGTAATGGTTAATTTCCTATAACCGGGCTTTTGCTACAAACGCAAGGCTTCCACCATATAGCGGATATCCATACCGTCGGTACCCGGTTTTCTCATCTCAATGACAAAAATGATAGAACCATCCCGTGGAGCAACCATAACTTTCCTAATCCGGTACGAGTTGATAAGAGAGCGTTTTATTTGAGGATTCCCCACGGTATAGGTTTTCCTCGATCCGTCCCAACCGGTCTGTTCCAGCGTAATATAGAAAGAAGATGCGAGATTCCCCCCGCTGCCTTCAATACTGGGAACTAATTGCGCTCGATAATAATACTTTGACCCGAAGTCCCGGAATTCAATAATTTCTCCCAAAGCAGGGGAGATATCGCTGTCCAGCGCGATATAGAGAGCTTGTCCCTGAAGCAGGTAACTTACCCCGTAGCGCTCCGCTAAGGCGGCATTACGGGCGATGAGCCGATAGAGCGCCCCGGACCCATCTTGGCCTGCTATTACCGGGCTGTCATGGACAAAAGATATCTTGCCTCCGCTTACAAAGTTATTTTGAGGTACGTCAACAACAAATAAATCGGCCCACGGACGCAATGTGCCCGATTGAACGCCATACTGGGCAAACATATATATTTTACCATCCAGGGAAAAACCGAGATCCACATAGGACGCAATATCGCCAGCCCATGCGCGGGAAACATACAAGAATAACCCGAAGATGATACAGTAGGGAACTTTCTTTTTACTACAAGGAAGGTATTTATTTAATGAAGGTTTCTTTGTGGATAAGAAATATTCTTTTTCAACCATGAAAGCCTCCTCATATTTATCTTATCGGAATAAAAATAGTAAGTCTTGAGATGTTGGGGATTGCGCTATGTTCTTATTGGACAGGCAGGGCAAAAGCATTTAACTTTTGAAGGGTATAAAAAGCCCACAGATCAACAGGGATTTGGGTACATAGCGCCGGAAAAGGTCTATAGTAATCGTCGGTTCCTTGAAATATTCTCCTTAATCCGCGCTATTCAATTGCTTATATCCTTTTTAACCCGTGAAATTAATCCGTGAAAATCCGTGTAATCTGCGGACCCGTGTTTAAATGCTTTTGCCCTGATTGGACAGGCCCTTGAGGTTCTCTCCGTTGTAGAGTATGCTTATAGATATGACTTTATTGGAAAGGAATACCATCTTCAAAGCAGGACTTCTCCTTCCTGCCGCCGCGCTGTTCTGGGTAGCGCTTACTTCATTTCTGATAATTCCCGTTTATCCTGCGGTACTCAATGAAACCGCCAGGCGATCCGCCGGAGTCATACAGACTTTGGTAGCGCATTTTTT
Source organism: Treponema sp. (assembly GCA_031279815.1). Classification (GTDB taxonomy): domain Bacteria; phylum Spirochaetota; class Spirochaetia; order Treponematales; family Breznakiellaceae; genus JAITHW01. Next base: position 12,945 of record JAITHW010000004.1, read on the forward strand.
TCAGCCTAATCCTTATGCGCCCTTTGCTTCTATAGCAGGCGCGGTTCTGTACGCTTTTATAACCATCATTTTTATCTATCGCTACTTTGAAAAAACCCAGTCTCCGGAGATATTCTATATTGCGTTTTTTGTGCTTTCCTTTGCCCTGGAAGGAAGCCGCATCATGGTGCCTTTAAAGTTGAAATACGGCCTTCCCAGTGTATACCTCATCATGGCATCCAGGGCGCTGATTTTCGGCCGTTATTTCGGAATTTTTTCATTGTTTGCGGCCAGTATATACGCCGCGGGACTTGACCTTCAGAAACAAATGCCTGTTGTCTTTATCATCGCTCTGATTACTTTAATGATTGCCAGAGAAGTGCCTATCGACGGACTTTCATGGGATTCCAGTTTCTGTATGATAAGCGGTTATACCTCTATGTTCACTATTGTGGAAGGGGGCATAGTCTTAATAACCCTGGTCAGTTTCCTTATTTCCGCGTATTCCCGGGGTATTAAAGAATACCTGTTCATCGGTATCGGCGCTTTCCTGGTCATACTGGGGAGGACCCTCCTGTTCAGCGCCGATACCTGGATCACGCCTTTTCCGGCTTTGTTGAGCCTTGCGGCGGGGACCTGGTTCATCTGTACCCAACTCCATCAGGTCTACCTGTGGTTTTAATGCCGAATGAAAGCACCTTTATCGCCGGCCAGCATTGGTTCGTATTCTTCCTTCATAATTTAACCCTTCCTCTGAAACTCCTTGAAAGGGTGAGCCGGTCGGCGTATTCCAGATCCCCTCCCACCGGAAGCCCCGAAGCAAGACGGGTAACTTCGATGCTGAAATCTTTAAGGAGGTTTTGGAGATAAAGGGCGGTGGTATCCCCCTCCACAGTAGGATTCAGAGCAAGGATGACTTCCCGGATGCCTTCATGCCGGACCCGGTTCAGCAGGGAACCGATTGCCAGATCCCTCGGGTTTATCCCTTCCAAAGGAGCGATAAGTCCCCCTAAAACGTGAAAACGCCCATGAAATTCTTTGGATTCTTCGATGACCCGCACATCCTGGGCCCGTTCAACCACGCAGATCACGAAACCGTCCCTGCCCGGATCCGTACAGATCGGGCAAGGGTCGCTTTCGGTAAAACTGCCGCACTGGGAACAGCGTTTGATTGCCTCGTGGAGCGCGGCAAGCTGTTCCGCCAAAACCCGGGCATAACCGGGATCCCCGTCAAGAATGTGATAGGTGAGACGGCCCGCGCTTTTCTTTCCAATCCCCGGCAGTTTGGAGAAGAGGGTTACCAGCCGGTCGATGGCGTTCATGAAAGCCCTGGAAATCCTGAACCGGGGAAGCCCTGCATACCGGGTATCTGCATGCCTCCGGCAAGAGCGCCCATTTCACGGTTAACAGCTTCCCTGATCTTTTCCATAGCGCTATTGTAGGCCGCGGCGATGAGGTCTTGAAGCATCTCCACCTCCTCAGGGTTCGCCGCTTCCGCCGCAATCCGCAGAGACACCATCTCCATACGGCCGTTCAGCTCTACCTCAACCATGCCCGCGCCGGCGGAACCGGTTACCGTCAGGGCCCCCAACTTTTCCTGAAAAGCGCCCATCTGTTCCTGTATCTTCTGGGCATTTTTGAGAATATCAAAGGGATTAATATTCATTACACACTCCGTTTACCTGTTTTTAACAATGGTCCCCGGAAACATCCGGAGAACCCGTCCGACTTGCGGCGCTATCTCAGAAGAGTTCTGAGGATTCGGCTCATTCTGCTTATCTGCATTCTGTTTTCTCCCTATTATCGATGTTTTCTCTATCGGTTCCAACTGCTCTTCCTTATGAGATATCGAGGCGCTTATAGAGGTTCCGGTAACCGGCCGGGAAGAAGCCCTGGACTCTCTGGTAGCCATGTAACGATTAAAATTCTCCCTAAGGGAACCGGATATACCTGGTTTTTCTCTATCCGCCGTCTCATTTTCACGGTGAACTTCAGCGGTAAACGGCTCCGGCTCAACAAGAGGGCCGCCTTCTTTTTTCAAGGATCTGACCGCGGCGGAAGCGAGCGTTTCTTTGGCCTCCGCGATGGCCGCCCGGAGTTCCAAAGGGGAAACCCATTGATTAAGCCAGCAGAGTTTTGAAACCGCGGCTTCAAGTTCGAACCTGGGGGCAATGGAATACCGTATATCCCGGTACAAGGTCAAAAGCAGGTCCAGCCCATGTTCAAGCTGGTGGGGGTTCAGGGTGTTCAGGGCTTTGGAAGAAAAACGCTCCGGGCTGTAATCCAGCAGGGATTCCTTCGTAATACCGGCTTTTAAGAAGAGGAGGCTGCGATAATACCCGGCGAGGTCGATGATGAATTGCTCTGCCGCTACTCCCGCATTCAAAATATCGTCGATTAAGAGAAACGCTTTGGCCGTATCGTTTTCAGCGCAGGCTTCAGCCAGGGCGTTAAGATTATCCAGCCCTATCAAGCCCAACTTTTCCCGGATAAGCGCGGAGCGGATATGACCGCCGGAAAAAGACGCCACTTGATCAAAGAGGGTGTATGCATCCCGGAGGCTGCCGGTAGATTCCTTGGCAATCCAGAACAGGGCTTCGTCCTCCGCGGCAATGTGCATCTCCTCACAGGTCTCCCTCAAAATGCCCGCAATGGTTTCAATGGGGATGAGCCTGAACGCAAACTGCTGGCAACGGCTTTTAATGGTGGCCGGCACCTTGTGGAGTTCCGTAGTCGCAAAGATAAAGATGATATAGGGAGGAGGTTCTTCAATGGTTTTCAGCAGGGCGTTAAAGGCGCTATTGGAGAGCATGTGGACCTCGTCGATGATATAGATCTTATAGCGGCCCGAATTGGGCGGGAAAAGCACTTCATCTTTGATCTGCCGTACATCATTGACCCCTGTATTGGACGCTCCATCGATCTCGATAATATCCAGACTGGCCCCCCGGGCGATTTCCAGGCAGTTGGGACATACCCCGCAGGGGGTTCCGGTAGGACCTTTCTCGCAGTTCAGGGATCGGGCGAGGATCCGGGCGCTACTGGTTTTACCGCAGCCCCGAGGTCCTGAGAAAAGATAAGCGTGGGCAATGCTCCCCTTCTCCAGGGAGTTTTTCAGGGTGGCGACCACAAAATCCTGCCCGGACATTTCGTCAAAGGTTTTGGGACGCCGTCTCGTGGCGGTTACTTCATAAGCCATAATTCCCAGTATACCTTAAATCAAAGACAAAAAAAACCCCACAGTCAGGGAGGCCACGGCGCAACAGCCTTCCGCTTACCGTTGCTTCCTTCCGAACCTGGCGGGGTTGGGCGGCGGCCATTCGCATGGTTCCTGACTATAGGGCAATAAAAGCATAGCAATAGTATAGTAATATTGTCAATATGTTTTTAAAGAGGGATTTAAAAAAATTATAGAGGATAAGGCTCTTGCGCTTGTTGGGCCGGTTCAAACCGCGTAAGGCTTGCCGTCGAAACAAGAGCCTAGGAGGTCAACTGAAAAGCCCTCCCAGAGCTGCGCCCGCAGAGGTACCCACTATCCGGGAACCGGAGTTAAAGTACCGGATAACAGATATAATCCGCGGTCCGCCGCCTGTACTCTGTTCCGTTTAATGATACTCGGGGATTTCGCCGCCCAGGGTTTGGCTGGTCATCTCTTGGAAAAGCGGCCAAGCGTCTTCCCGGGAAAGCTGCCGCACCTGGGGATCGTTAAGAAATACCTTGAACGCGTCTTTCAGATTCCTATTAAGGGCCGCCTGGACAATCCCCTCCTGATTCTCAATGTGCTGCATAACGAGAGAACGAAGCGCCGGAGGCATTCCCTCAGTTATGACCGGCTCCACCTGATCCCGGCAGAAAAAGGCGTTGGTTTCCACTACGGCTTCAGGCGGGAAACCGGGCATCTGTCCCTTGTTTGGAAGGTTCACGTTGGTAACTAGATTGCCCAGCCCGAGCAGGGCTTTTATCTGGCGGATTCCTTCTTCCCCTGAGTTTTCAGGAACCAGTTTGTCTTTTCCCTGCCGGTAAGCGGCGCTCTTTTGTTTTAATTCCTCCCGCTGGGCTATGCGCCACGACACCGGCGTAAGGGAAAACTGCCAAGACTCCGCCAGTTTCGGGGTCTTAAGGTACCATGAAGGAGGGCAGAACTCTGCAAGATGCCGGTCTCCGGCGGCCGCAATCAAGCCGTAACGTCTAAACAGGTCTATTTTAACCCGTTCGCCGCAGGTAAAATAGCTGTTAAACCAATTTCCGTCCCCCCCTTCGGCAAAACCGGTTTCCGCGAATTCTTCAGCAAAAGCGGCGTATAGAGGGAATAAATCTTTCGGCCCCCAAGAGGCCCGGTCTATCCAGGTAAAATGGTTGATTCCTACTACACGAGTGACGATATCTTCCCGTTTTATCCCGGCTTCTGTGGCAAATCCTGCGCGGACAATGAGTTTTCTCAAGAGTTTTTGGGCGCCGAACACTTCATGGCAGCATCCGAAAGCCTTAATCTCAGGGAAGATCTTATAAAGCGTGCGGGTACAAACCGACATAGGATTGGTATAGTTCAGAACCCATGCGTCCGGCGCCCATTGTTTGATTGCCCGTGCGATTTCCTCATACATCGGCACGGTTCTAAGCGCCCGATTGAGCCCTCCTGCGCCTATGGTATCTCCTACGGACTGGTAGATGCCGTACTTTTCCGGTCCATGCACATCAACCGCCATCTGGGTAAAGTCTTTCGGCAAGATAGAAATAAATACAAAATCGCTGCCCTTCAAAGCCTGTTCCAAAGAAGGTTCGGCCTTAAAAGTCCAGGTTCCCGGATTATGGGCTTCCATAACCTGATTGCCCAAAGCCTCATTTGCCGCGGCCGCGGCGCGGTCGATGTCGTAGAGATAGACGGTTCCCCCAATTTCTCTTTCAAAAGCCAGGTCTTTGATAAAAACCCATGCCCAGTTCCGGGAACCCCCTCCAATGTAACAAAATTTCAGATCTTGTATATCCGGTTTCATGAATACTCCTTCACGAATAATACTACTTTTTCAGCTGCTGCTGAACTACACGATATATTTGTTCCGCGCCCTGGTGAACGGTTAATTGGCCTGCTGCTACCCGCTGGGTTATCAGCTTAAAGGTATTGTTGAACTCCTGGTCATCGGGCAGGCTCGGATCCATAGGGGTTGTATGGCTGGCCGCAACCTCATAAAACGCATAGAGCTTCTTGCCGTTGCCGCCGGCGTTTGCCGCTAGAGCCTCTCGGACCGGCTGGGAACTGGAAATACCCAGATCGGCGCCGAGCATTTTTCCCACCTCGGGATTGTTTACGAAAAAGCTGATAAACCGTACCGCGGCTTTCGGATCCGCGCTTTTCTTGTTTACGCACAGATAGCGGGTAGGCTGCTTCCAAAGCGCATTCTTCTCAATATCAGGTACCTGGATAAAATCAAGCTCGTCGGTTGTAGCCTCCTGATACATACCGAACCGGTTCGACAGGATGAGACCGATAACCGCTTTGCCTGCGGTCAGCATGGAACTTTCGGGACCGGTTTCCGGATAAGAACCGGCCGTTTCTATGTCCGGTATCAGTTGATCCGCCCGGAGATTTTCCCAAAAAGCTATCCATTGTGCAAAGTCTTCCACGGCTGCCTGAGAAGCGCCGCCGCGATACAGGGGCGCGTTGTTCTGTCTCAAAAAATACGTCATATAATCCGTTTGGTCGCTGCTGTTGTCAACCAGAGGATATACTCCGGGCAGGAGATGGGGCATGATAGACAGGGCATACAACCGCAGTTCATTCCAGGTCATAGGGTCTTTCGGGAGGCCGGCGCCGCTTTTTTCTAAGAGGCTCTTATTATAAACCAGGGCAAGCGTGGCGGTCCCGAGACATACCCCATACAAATGGCCGTTCATAGAACCGGTTTCAAGCGCATCCTGATCAAACCGGGAAACATCAAGGAGATTACCTGTATATTGCTCCAGTTCCAACAAGGCGTCCTGAGCCACATAGCCGGGATAGTTGCCGCCGCACTGAATAACATCCGCCGCGGTTCCGCCGGCCACTTGTCCTGCAAGATTGTCCCAATACTTGTCCCTCTCCATATACTCAAGGATTACCGCGATATCGGGATTGGCCTGTTCAAAAAGCTTAACAGCCTCCAGGGTGGCATTTCGGCGGTTATCACCACCCCACCATGCTACACGGATTGTCGTTTTTGCCGAATCCGTTGCCGGGGAACCGGTACCGCCGCTTTTCCGGCCGCAACCAGGGCTAAACATGGCCGCCGCCAGTACGCCGCACACAAAAAATGCGCGGATCATTATCTTCGATTTGTTCATAATGGTAAATAAAGCCCGTCTGTCCGGGCTTGTCAAGCGTCTTTCCGCTTTGTCTATGGGACAAGCGGCCTTATTTCTTCAATAACCGCTGGGTCATGTCCAAAATCTGCTGGGATCCCTCTTGGGGAGTATTTTGTTTGAATGAAACCCGCTGGAGAATCAGTTTGTAGGTATTGTTGAATTCCTGATCATTGGGAAAATTACCGGTAAAGGGCGCCGCATGGGGAACCGCGGTTTCATAATAGCCGTATACTTTCTGGTCTGTAGGGGTCGCAATCTGCATAATCGCTTCCCGGGCGGTGGCGGAACTGGTAAAGCCCCGGTCGTTCCCGAGAATCTTCCCCGCTTCCGGGTTGTTCACAAAAAAGTTGATAAATTTCACCGCCGCGTCCGCATTGGGCGAATTCTTGTACACTGTGAGGTACTGGCTGGGCTGAACCCAGATCGCGTTTTTTTCCAGATCGGGAAGCTGAATCAGATCAAGCTCATCGTTCATCACCTGCTGATACGCGCTGAACTGATTGGACCAGATCAGGGCAAGCGCGGTTTTACCGGCTACAAACATCGAAGTGTTGTCCGGTCCGGTTTCCGCGTAAGACGCCACGGTTTCCGCGTCGGGGATGAGTTTGCCGGCCCGGAACCCTTCCCACATATCAATCCATTTCTGAATCGATTCCATGGTTACGCGGGTCGCGTTCCCGTCCCACAGGGGCGTCCCCTCCTGTGCAAGAAAATAACTAAAGTAGTTGGACTGATTGAGGCTGTTGTCTACCATCGGGAAGGCCCCCGCGGGGAGGTTCGCCGCGGCCGCCGCGGCCCAATCCCGCAGTTCGGCCCAGGTCATGGTTTTGCCCGGCAGAGGAGCGCCGCTCCGTTCCAGCAGGGCCTTGTTGTAGGCCAAAACCAGCATATTGGTTCCTAAACACACGCCGTAGAGCTTCCCGTTCCAGGCGCCCTGTCCTTCGGCCAGCACCGCGGGGTCTATCACCGCAGTATCCAGCAGGTTTCCCTTGTACTTGTCTAAGTCAAGCAGCACCCCTTTGTTTACCGCGTAATCGGGAATATTGCCGCCCATTTGAATAAGATCCGGAGCGCCGCCGCCGGCAAGCTGGGTATCGACCTTCATAAAATGATCCCCCGCGCTGCCGGATATCTCGGTATTTACCTTGATATCCGGATTGGCTTTCTCAAACAGCGCAATCACCTCTGCGGTGACCTTGTGCCGGTTGTCGCCGCCCCAATAGGCGAAGCGAATTTCGGTTTTCCCGGATGATCCGCCGCCGCCGGAAGCGGAACCGGCCGTGGCGCCGGTGCTTTGCTTGCCCGAACAGCCGGTGGAAACGAGCGCGCCGGCAATAATCAGCCCCAACGCCGCCGTACTAATTTTTTTCATAATATTCCTCCTGAACATATTTTTTAGAAGCCAGGCTTCTACTTTACCCTTTCATACCGGTTGTGGCTATACCCTGTACAAAGTATTTCTGCAAGGAGAAAAACAAGATAAAACAGGGAGTTATCGACACTACCGACATGGCAAACATAGACCCCCAGGAAGAGGTTCCCGAAGAGTCCAAGAACAAACGCAAGCCCAGGGGTATGGTGTACTTTACCGGAGTATTCAAGTACAAAAGCTGATTAAAAAAGTCGTCCCAGGTCCACAGAAAGGTAAAGAGAGAGGTCGTTACCAGGGAGGGAACGCTCAGGGGCAGGATAATCTTCAAAAAGATTCCTACCCGGTTGCAGCCGTCGATGGTGGCGGACTCGTCTAAGTCTCTGGGCAAGCCCCGGATAAACTGGACAAGCAGAAAGATAAAGAACGCGTCGGTAGCCAAAATTTTCGGTGTAATCATGGGGAAATAGGTGTCTATCCAGCCGAAACCCCGGAACATGATCCACCGGGGAATGGTGGTTACATGGGCGGGAAGCATCAAGGTAAGCATCATAATCCCAAACCAGATGCTTTTCAAAGGAAATTGCAGCCGGGCAAAGGCGTAGGCGGTCATGGAACAAAAGATAAGGTTGCAAATCACGCAAATCCCGCATAAGATAATCGAATTGAGGAAAAACCTCATAAACGGAATATTGGCTATTCCTTTTAACCCGCTCACATAGTTATTCAAGGTGGCGTTCTTAGGAAACAGGCTGGGATCGCTGAAAATAGCGGACCCTTCTTTGAAAGACGCCATAATCAGCCACAACACCGGGTAGATCATGGCGATCCCCAGAATGATGACGATAAGATGAGTCAGCCCCGCGGAAACGAGGGTTTGGGTATTTCTTTTCATATACATAGTATTCCTCCTAATCTCCGCTTCCGTAAGATACGAGGGTATCCGACAGCTTAAATGCGGCTGAGGTGAATACCGCTATGATCACCAGCAATACCCAGGCCATTGCCGACGCATATCCCATCTCGTAATAGGTGAACCCTTTGATGTACAGATACAGGGTATAAAACATCGTGGAATCCAAGGGCCCCCCTTGGCCGCCCGAAATGATGAAAGCCTGCGTAAAAGACTGGAAGGCGCTGATCATCTGCATAATCAGATTAAAGAAGATAATCGGCGAAAGGCTGGGAATGGTAATGCTGAAGAACTGCCGCAGCTTGCTTGCGCCGTCTACGCTTGCGGCTTCGTAGTATTCTCCGGGAATCTGTTTCAGCCCTGCAAGGAAGATGATCATGGGAGATCCGAACTGCCAGACCGACAGGATGATCAAGGTTGAGAGGGCGTGCCGGGGATTGGCAATCCACGCGGGGGCCTGTATGCCCAGGGCATTAAGCAGAATCGTGTTGATCACCCCGTCGCCGGAAAAAAGCCGCCGCCACAGCACCGCAATAGCTACGGAACCCCCGAGCAAGGTGGGTATGTAGTAAATGGTGCGGTATACCGGGACTCCTCTCAGCTTTTGATTCATCAATACCGCAACCAGCAGGGCAAAAGCCAGCTTCAGCGGCACCGAGATGAATACGAACCGGAACGTAACCAACAGAGAGTTGAGATACCGGTCGTCTCCGGCAAACATGGTCTTGTAATTCTCAATCCCGATTAATTTGGGGGTGTTTATCATGTTGTAATTGGTGAATGAGAAGTACAAAGACTGCATCATAGGATACAGGGTCAATATAAAAAAACCCAAAAGCCAAGGTACGAGAAAGCCGTACGCGACAGCGGCGTCACTAGAAAACCCGCTGCGCTTCTTGATACGGATACCGTTCATAAATCCTCCTTAAAAAATAGTTCCCTGATATCAGGGGTTGTTTAAAGCCGCGGCAACAGGCCCCGAAGCCTCCAAGATCCCTCCCGGCCCCTCAATCAGCCCGATAAACAAGGCCCTCTCCATAGGGGTATTGTTCGGGCTGTGAATCGCCAGATGGATCCTTCCGTCCGCGGTGTGAAACACCATGCCGTGTCCGCCGTCACGGCAATACAAGGGCGTTTCCTGGTGCTGCCAAGGCCCCATAACGCCGCCGCCTTGGGAAACCGCAAGCCCCAGGGCATAGCCGGCGCCGGTGAAAGACGACCACAGCATATTCAAGGCCCCGTTTTTAGGGGCGTACAAGAAGGGGCCGTCGGTAACATAACTGCCCGGCGCCCGTCCTTTAAGGGGGCGAACCCAGGGAGCCTCATCCGCGCGGAACAGAAGCCGCGGTTCCCCCGCGGCTTCACGGAGATCTTCCGTAAGGGGAACAGCGTATATTTCTCCGTTCCCAACCTGCTGCCACTCGCGGCAGAACACCATCCAGGGCATACCCTGGGGATCGATATGGAGGGTGCCGTCAAGGCACTCCCAATCCTTCGGGGTAATCGGACCCGCGCTCCAGGGGACAAAGGGACCGGGAAGGGACTTTGCTTTAAGGGATGCGGTTCCCCGTCTTCCATGGTTCATGGTTTCATGGGGCTTAAAAGTGGCAAACATATAGTATTCCCCCCGGCAGGCGTATACTTCCGGGGCCCAGAAATTTTTGGAAGACCAAAATCCCCTGGGCGGACGGAACGCCGGAACAGGACCGGAAAACTCGCCGGGCGCCTGGTCCGCAGGTTCCGTGCTGATGTACGCATCAAAGCCCGCGGCATCGGCCCGCCAAATATCTTTGTCCGTGGAACCGTAGAGATACCACTTACCCTCATCCCGCAGCACAAAGGGATCCCGAATCTGAATGTCCTCAAGCCTCACTATCACCTCCTCTCATTTGGAATCTAAAAAGGATATTTTTTACCGGCAGCCCTTGAGCGCGGCCACCTATCCTCAAAGCATAAACCGGTATCCCCGAACACATTAAAACAGGTTTCAAGCGTATTTCAATACGCCCGGAATGTTTTAGCACCCATTCTCCCGTCAAATAGTATATACTATAAAACAGCATATACATTATAGGAAGTTTTTATGAAACGAAAGGCTTTTATCATGCATCTTAATCCGGGATGTGAAGAGGAATACGCAAGGCGCCACGATCACATCTGGCCGGAATTAAAAGCGGAACTCCGTAAAGCCGGGATTTCCGATTATTCCATCTTTTTGGATACCAAAACAAATACCCTCTTTGCATTTCAGCATCTTTCAGATGACGCCGCCGCCGGCGGCCTTCCCAACCGGGAGATTGTCAAAAAATGGTGGCATACCATGAAAGATCTGATGGCCGCCAATCCCGATGAGTCTCCGGTATGTGAAGATCTCATCGAAGTATTTCACATGGATTGAAACTTAATACACCGCCTTCCACTCATTGATATTGGCTTTATCGAACTTGAAAGGCGGTCCCAAAAGGACTTCGGTTCCTCCATCGGAAGCCTGAGTAACCGTATAAGCGCCGAGCCTGCCTGCGGAGAATTGGTCCCCGGCTTTACCGGTGATCGTCCCGCGGGCTAAAGCGGTCCCCACATAGGCGGCCAGATACCCTACATCAATGGGGTTCCAGAGATACATATAAGGACAGGCGCCGTTATCAATGTACTCGGCCATTTCCGAAGGGAGCCCCAGTCCGGTAAGAAAAACCTGGCCCTGCAAGCCGCGGTCGCTTAGTACCTTCCCCGCGGCAGCTATACCCACCGTAGTGGGGGCAATAATACACTTCAGGTTAGGATAGCTTAACAGCAGCCCCTCGGTCTCGGAAACCGATTTATCCCGCAGATCGTCCCCGTACGCAACCTTAACAAGGGTAAGATTTGCGTACTTTGGTTTTTCCAATTCCTTCTTCATGTAATCTATCCAGATATTCTGGTTTGAAGCTTGACTGGTGGCGGATAAGACCGCAATTTCCCCCTCGCCTCCGGTGAGATCATAAGCCGCCTCTATTAAGGTTTGTCCGATCTTCCCGGAATCCGCCTGGTTGACGTGGGTCAGCCTGCTTGCGGGGTTTACCGCGGAATCCAGGGAATAGACCTTGATGCCTTGGTTTTTCGCTCTGTTTAAAACCGGCTGGAGCGCATCAAAATCATTGCCCGCAATACAGATGGACGAGACCCGCTGGGCAATGAGCTGATCGATAATCTGAATCTGGGCTTCCGCGGTGGGCAGATCCGGCGCTCTCATAATCGAAGTAAAGCCCTGTTCCTTGATGCCCGCCTCAAAACCGCCCATCATCCGCTCCCCGTAAGGATTACCGGTACTTTTGAATACTATGGCATACCGTTCACCGCCTCCCTGAGCGTTACCGTCGCCCGACCGGTTTCCTGAAGCGAATACCCCCATAGAACCGGCTACCGCCATGATTAGGGAAAGAACTATTCCTTTCTTTGTCATGTGTTTCATCATGTTATTCTCCTTAACAATGCATAAAATTAAAACCGTCTTTAACTTAGACGGGTTTTTTACCTCTTTTATTGACTCGTACATTCATCGCCAATACCGACAGCACTAACAGCAAGCCCAATACAATCAGGATAATCTGCGCGGATATATTCATCAGCCCAAGGCCATAGTTCAAAAATCCTATAATAAAAACCGCCAGAATAGGCCCCCCGATGCGTCCGGTCCCCCCGGAGGTGCTTACCCCTCCAAGAACGACCATAGCAATCACATCCAGTTCATACCCTAAGGCCACATTGGGTCTTGTACTCCCCATCCGGGAGGTAAGAAATATGGCGGTTATACCCGACATAAAGCCTGTCAATAGGCTGACCATGATTACTATCCGGCCGGTTTTAATCCCCGAATATTTACAAGCCAGGAGATTACTCCCCATACCGTATATTTTCCGCCCGGTTCCTGTTTTATGGAGCAAAAGACCGAAGATCACCGCGGCAATGACGAAGGCCAAAAGAATGAACGGAAAAGGACCTACATAACCCCAGGCAAAAAAAGAAAACCAAGGCGGGAAGCCTCCCGCGGCCCTGTCTTCCAGAATGATATACGCGATACCCCGGAAAATGATCATGGTGGCCAGGGTAATAATCATTGACGGAAGTTCTTTGAATTGTACCTGAAGGAATCCGTTAATGCCGCCGCAGAGGGCGGCGATGATTAGGCTTGCCCCTAATGCCCAGGGCAGGGGAACCCCGGAGTTAAACATAACCGCCAGCATTACCGAGGCAAAGGCCGCGATAGATCCCACCGAAATATCTATATTGCCCAAAATGATGATCAACATCATCGGGAGTACGATAAAAGCCTTGTCCAGAAAATTCATGGGAGCGCTGAGAAAGGTATTGATATTCAAATAATAAGGGGAAAGAAAACTATTGATAATATGAATGAGGATAAATATCGCAAAGAGCAGCCACTCCCATTGAAAGAAAAATTGTTTCCAATTCCACGGTTTATCTATGCGTAACACCCGCTCGCCCATCAATAGCCTCCTAGATTATCCGCCTGCGCAGAGCCATACGATCGTTGTTCCGTTTGATCCAGGTATTGGTAATAATCGCTCCAAGAATCACAAAGCCCTGAAGGGCTTGCTGCCAGAAAGGGGAAACATTGACCAGCGGGAGGGCATTGGAAAGAATACCGAACAGGATAATCCCCAAAACCAATCCCCCCAAGTTCCCCCTGCCGCCGGAAACGCTGACCCCTCCAAGAACGCAAGCGGCAATAACATTCAGTTCATACCCCGAAGCGGTATCTCCCTGGGCGGAGGCGAATTTTGCAACCCACAAGACCCCTCCCAGACCTGCAAGCGCGCCCATAAGCACATAGACCATCCAGAGGATTCGTTTTTTGGGAAGCCCGGCAAGCTCGGCCGCTTCGGGGTTTGAACCTACCGCATATATTCTCCTGCCGGTTCGGGTAAAATTGATAAAATAATAAAAAAAGAGATACATAAAAACCGCAATAAGGATCAGGTTATTTATTCCTAAAAACGTTCCGGTCGCAAGATTCTTAAATTCCCCGGGCATTTGATAGGCGCTTACCCATTGGCCGCCGCTCACAAGATAGGTAAACCCCCGGATAATATTCATAAACCCTAAACTTACGATGATCGGTAATATAGAAAACCGGGCGATGAGGAATCCGATCAGCGCCCCGAGAACCGCGCCGATGCATGTCCCCTCCAGCACCAGGAGTACCGGCGGAACCCCAGGATAGGCGCTTACCGTAAGAGCGGTAAGCATGCCGGAAAACGCCATAGTCGCGCCTATGGACAGATCGATGCCTCCGGTTATAAGTACCAGCATCATCCCCAGAGATACGATACTCAAAATCGCGGTATTGGTTAGGAGATTCCGTATATTAAGAGGGGTAAGGAATTCCTGATTCCGAAATTGAATAAGTATACCGATGACAATAATGAAAAAAATAAGCCCCGCTTCCCGCAGCTTTTCAATATGGTGTCCCGGCATTGCTTTTTCCCTGGTTTTCACAGCATATACTCCTGCAATTCCTAAGCCTTATTCCTGTACGGCGGCCTGAAGAATACGTTCCTGCAAGGCATCCTTGGTTTCTAAGGTTGCGCTCACTCTGCCGTCCCGCATCACCACGATACGATCGCTCATCCCCAATACCTCGGTCATATCCGAGGAAACCATGATAATCCCGTATCCCATAGCGGCAAGATCATTTATAATAGCATAGATCGCGGTCTTTGCTCCTACATCAACCCCTTTAGTGGGTTCGTCGAGAATAATAATCTTTTTATCCGATGTGAGCAGTTTGGCCACGATTACTTTCTGCTGGTTGCCTCCCGAAAGAGCGGATACCCGATCAAAGACGCTTGCGGCCCGGACCTTTAATTTTTCCCCCAGTTCCTTGGCGATCCGGTTTTCCTTTGCCTCATCGAACCACAAGATACGGGTAAATTGCTCTAAGCTGGAGAGGGTGATGTTTTTGGCGATTTCCCAAGAAAGCACAAGCCCTTGTTTGAGCCGGTCTTCCGGGAGATAGCCGATGCCCGCGGCGATTGCCTCGGCCGTACCGGGATGATCCAGTTTTTTCCCATTAAGCGTGACGGTTCCCGATTCGTAAGCGCGGATACCGTAGATTGACTCGCACACTTCGGTACGGCCTGCTCCAACGAGACCTGTGAGGGCTAGGACTTCCCCTTTTCTGAGGCTGAAACTCACGTCCTTAAAATAGCCTGCCTGCGAAAGCCCTTCCACACGGAATATTTCTTCCCCTGGCACAATATCACGTTTGGGAAAGAACTGGACAATCTCCCGTCCTACCATAGCCGCCACCAAGGTATGATTGTCTACCTCCGAAATGGGCCATGTGTTGATATACTTTCCGTCCCGCAGTACAGTTACCCGGTCTGCAAGACGGTACATATCTTCAAAACGGTGGGAAATAAAAATGACGGAAACCCCTTTCCCCTTTAAGCCCTCGGTTATCCGGTATAAGTCCTCGCTTTCCCGGTTAGAAAGCGGGGCGGTAGGTTCATCCATGATAATAATCCGGGCGTTGAAGGAAAGCGCCTTGGCAATTGCTACCACCTGCTGCTGGGCTACGGATAAGTTACCCATCACGGTCCGGCTGCCGAAATTAGCATCCAACTGTTCTAAGAGTTCCGCGGCCTTTTTGTGCATACCCTTCCAATTAATGGTATGCAAAGGCGAACGGACCTGTTCATGACCTATAAAAATATTTTCCGCGGCTGAGAGGTCAGGGAAACAGGTTATATGCTGATGAATAGCGGCAATACCCAGAGCCTGAGCATCCAGAGGAGACTTGATATCCGCTGTTTTCCCGTCTATAAGTAATTCTCCCCCATCGGGCATATATATTCCCGTAATGATCTTAATAAAGGTCGATTTTCCCGCGCCGTTTTCTCCCATTAACGCATGGATCTCTCCGGGTTTAAGCTCAAAATGAACATCATCCAGGGCCTTAACTCCGGGAAAGACTTTTGAAATATGCCGCAATTCAAGAATATATCGCTCCATCGTTTGTCCTTTATTTGTTATTTTAGTATCAGGCCGATAGCAAATATGACAAATGGATATTTCTCTTAAAAAGATGGAAAAAACAGTAGGGCACAAAGCGCGGGAAAACGCGTTATGCTGCATACGGCAGGAGCGGCGGACGAAATCCCAGGATGTTGCGGATCGGTAAGTATGGTTTAGGAAACTTCTAAAACAACCGGCCGAATTATGCGCTTGCTTGGAATAATCGGGGATGGGCCTATATTTCAAAAGGAGACTATGATCAAGCGATTACAGACTGTATCGAATCATTAATGTAAAGAACGTTTTTGAGCAAAACGGTAATCAAGCCTTCCGCCTCATCATTCGACCTTAAATTTTGAAACTTCACTGAGGAGTACGTCAATTTGCTTTTTATTATGTACGCTGATATTGTTTACATGACGCACCTCGCTGTCGATTTGATC
>JAITHW010000020.1 GCA_031279815.1 Treponema sp.
TTTACGGCGCCCCGGGTTTTTGTTCCCATCATAACGCCGATATATGGGGGGTAACCTGGCCTGTAGGGAATCACCAGCAGGGGTGCGCGGGATACGCCGCTTGGGCCCTCTCTGGGTGCTGGCTTTGTTCGCACCTTTTTGAGCGCTACGAGTATACCCTGGACAGGACGTTTCTGGAGGAAACCGCGTATCCCATTATGAAAGAAGCGGCCCGTTTTTTAACAGCCCTGCTTACAGAAAATGAAAACGGACAACTTTGGTTGTGTCCTTCAATCTCGCCGGAGAACAATTTTATCTATCAAGGAAAACATACCGCCTTTGCCCGCACTGCCGCTATGACTATGGCGATAATTCGAGAACTGTTTACTAATTGTATACAGGCAGCCCGCATCATAGACAGGGATTTACCTTTTGCCGCTAAGTTAGAATATATGCTCCCCAGACTATTTCCTTTTCAGATTGGTTCAAAGGGACAACTTTTGGAATGGGATGACGAATATGAAGAGTCTGAGCCTCACCACCGACATGTTTCGCATCTCTATGGACTCCACCCGGGACGCCAGATCAGTCCTGATACAACGCCGGAATTAGCCGCAGCCTGTCGGAAAAGCCTAGAGCTGCGGGGCGACGATGGTACAGGCTGGAGTCTTGCCTGGAAGGTAAACTTGTGGGCCCGGCTTCATGACGGAGACCGGGCGCTCCGGCTCCTGAATAATCAGCTTCGTTTAGTAGAAGAATCCGGGGACTCCTCTTCCAAAGGCGGGACCTATCCCAATATGTTTGGCGCTCATCCGCCGTTCCAGATTGACGGTAATTTCGGAATACTCGCCGGAATCGCTGAAATGTTTCTACAGAATACAGAAACCGGCATCCATATTCT
This sequence comes from Treponema sp., assembly GCA_031279815.1. GTDB lineage: Bacteria > Spirochaetota > Spirochaetia > Treponematales > Breznakiellaceae > JAITHW01. Next base: position 881 of record JAITHW010000020.1, read on the forward strand.
GCCGGCGCTGCCTTCGTCATGGAAAAAAGGGCGCTGCCTTGGACTTTGCGCCAAAAGACGGATCAAGACGGATATTTTCTGGAACAATGATCAGGTAAAGGTTAGGCTTACTTCTCCCATAGAACAGCGGATAACGTTTCGCTGCAAAGCCGGGAAAAACCGAATCTTAGAACTCAAAGCTGGAGAGGTTCTGACTATACATAACGGCTGTGATACAGGAGGATTATTATGAAATTATCTTTTTTGTTTGTTATTGGGATATTTCTTATGTTCCCGTCTATAGTTTTTGCCCGAGCCGCTGAAGAATCGCCGGGGACGGCTGTTCCAAATCCGGGGGAAGTATAAACGCCTATTTTTTCTATGAGGAACTGTGTGAAAATTGTCATACTGATGTTGAGCGTTTTTCTTTGATAGTCCAGGAAAATCTATCTTTTATGGAACTAGAAGCGTACCCTCATGTTTTTAATTATATCAATATTTGGAGGTGAACTACAAAGTATGATGTGTCCGTACTCAGTACCTTTAGGACACTCCGGCTGTGGGAATGGACAGCCCCACTGTGGCGGAAAACTCCGCTGGAGTCAAGAAGTTCAGGGATTCATGGGGGCGGTAAAAATGATATGTATCCAGCCACGGGTCAACGGCTTCTGTCAGTTCCCCAACGTTCAAGCGTACCGATAAGCCGTTCCACAAAGGGTTTTTCCTTGGGGGCTTTGGGACGCGTCCAGTATTGGGTAGCGCCCAGGGAGGCAAGATAGTTTTCTGCCTCTTTCATGTTTTCGCTGCCGTTGTCGTTGACGATTTTGACCTATTTTCCGAAGCGGTCAACCGCCTTTTCCAGCGCGGCTTTGGCGTTTCCGCTTGGGAGAGCAGGCGGTATGTATGAGCGCTTCTTTGTTGCAGGGGGCAATGGCGCAAACGGCGTAGTGCTTTTGTCCTAAAAGATACACGTGCTTCATGTCAAACTCGATAATCTGCCGTGCACCGTCCTGAAAAACAAGTGTTCCCGCGCTATGAGCCTTCCCAGGGCGGCCGCGGAGGGGACTTCCGCCGCCGCCATACTCCGCGACAAAATAGGGCGTATCTTTTTTGCCGAACAGCCGGGGGCCGCTTCCCGTACCGCCCGCACGGCGCGGACCAGTTTCCGGGAATAACAGGGTTCCCGCTTCCGTTTCGGGACAGGCGGCTTATTTTCCAGTGAGGACAGCCGTTTAGGGTCATACCGCCCTTTCCACCGGTAGAAGCAGGAAAGGCGGATGCCGAAACGCCGAGGTGAGGCTCGCGTCAGGCGGTCCCCGAAAGCGAAAAGCCCGGCGGGGTATTCCGGTACCAGCCGAACACTTTCAGGCGGAACTTCGCCGCCTCCGATAATTCCCGTCCCGTTCCTCACGCCAGTTCCCTCATAGGGGGAACCGGTGTTACAATCTTCGCAGGACACCCGATTGTGCCTTTCATCGCTTGCCTCCTCAGTACAATGGTCTTGGTTTTTCCATTCTACCACGAGGCCGGGTGTCCTATTTGTTTGTGAGTTTAGACACCATGTTGTTACAAAACGTTTTCGGTGACCCTTATATCCTCAGTCCTAAAGGCAGGGGCAGTTGACATTTCCGTTCAAATTTCAACGAAGTACGGCGGTACGGGTGCCGCTGTTTCATTTTTCCTCCCTGTCATGTTTTTTATGTTTGACAAAACCCTACTCATGTAATACAATACACTACATGAGTAACCTTAAAATTTGCTTCCAGTGCAAAGGTTTACTGATGAAGCGGATTTTCGCGTAACCAATAGCTCCGGGATTGTAAAAAAGGAATATAGCATGAAAAAAAGGATAGGTCTTTCAGCTAAAATGCTGATCGGCATGATACTGGGCATCGCTGCCGGTTTTATCGTTGGACCACAAATCGCTGTTATCAAGCCCTTCGGTACCGCCTTTGTAAATCTGCTGAAGATGGTCATGGTGCCTATCGTGATGGTGTCCATCACTCTAAGCATCGCCAAGGTTGATAACCTCAAAAAATTCGGCAGGCTGGGCATCAAAACCTTTCTGTTTTACTGTGTGACTACCATGATAGCCGCCGTGGTTAGTCTTTGCTATTCCGGCATCATCATGCCGGGAGTAAATTTTTCCGGACAGCTTCCGGGAGAGCCGGTAAAGCGGACCATCCCTTCGGCGGCGGATACTGTTTTGGGAATCATTCCCACCAACATCGTCCAATCTATGGCTAACGCCAGTTTGGTATCTATCATTTTTTTCTGCATTGTTTTCGGCTGCGCCGTCGCCTTGATCGGGGACAAGAAAGCACCCCTGGTTGCATGGCTGGAGAGCCTGAACAGCGCTATTATGAAAATGATCAGCCTTTGTCTCCAATACGCGCCAATCGGGGTTTTCGCGCTTATGGCTAATATGTCCGGGGTCTATGGTCTGGACACCATCAAATCCCTGGGCAAATTTATTTTAGCCGACTACCTTGGGTTTCTTACCCAGTTCTTTGTCGTTTACGGCATTATTTTGGCGGTGTTTACCCGGATTAGTATTTTCAAATTTATCCTCCGAGTACGGCAGGTTATTATTACCGCGGCAACCACCTTGTCAAGCAACGCCACAGTTCCGGTGGAGCTGGAACTAAGCGAGTCCCACCTGGGGGTGCCGCAGAATGTGGGCGGGTTTATGTTCCCCTTTGGGGCGACGGTGAACCAGAACGGCACAGCCATTAACATTACCTGCTGCGTGATCTTCTCTGCCCAGGTGTACGGCGTCCAGTTTACCGCCCCGGAGCTAATCATCCTGATTAGTCTAGCCCTGATATCTTCCATCGGAAACGCGGGAATCCCTGCCGGCGGCACGGTGTTTACCCTTATGATTCTCAATCAGTTCGGTATTCCCTCCGAAGCCTTTGGGCTGATTATCGCGGTATATTCTCTGGTTGATCTTGGGTCTACCACTATGAATATCTGCGGCGACATGGTTGGGGCGATTTATGTATGCAAATCGGAAAAAATCCTGAATGAAAAGGTTTGGCATCCCGATTATAGGATTGAACAGGCTTCCGCCTAGCCGGATTATTGCGGACCGGCGGGAGAAGAAGAAATCCCCGGGTTTCGGCAAGGGCTAATCCGCGGGAAAAGGAGAAACTATGAAAGAAAACACCCTTGAAGGGCAGGGGTCCCCCGGGGCGTCCCGGGAACTGCCCGCGCTGTTTGAGTCCTTCGGCGAAGCCCGGCGGAACGGCTTTATCGCCATGAAGAAGCTCAAAGACAGCGGCAAAGCCGTGGTGGGGACCTTCTGCACCTACGTG